>CAIMEJ010000054.1 GCA_903839985.1 uncultured bacterium
AATATAAGGTGTAAGCTTAGCGATTTTATGCCCTAACTGCATAGACACTTGCCATTCTTGGTAATTTGTACCGGCAAATGTTGCTCCATCGTAAGTATTATTTGGGGCATAAGGAGAGCCATCTACTCCCAAAGAAGAAGTACTTACATTTCCAATGCTTTCGTAGTTAACGTCAGCACCAAGGTAAGATGTTCCACAGCAACCAAGGTTGAACTCTAGAATAGTTGCACGTGCACCTACACCCCAGATTGTTCCTGTTGAATAGTTAGCTTGATAGTTATGTTGTGAGGCTGCTGCTCCCACTAGATTTAGATTTACACTTTGGCTAGCAGCACCTACTAGACCATAAATATCTAGACGATCCCAAAAGTTTAATGTAACAACACCTTCATTAGCAAAGATGCTATATGTGTTAACACCGAAACCACCAAAACTATTAGATGATAGATGACGATCAAATACGTAATCGCCTCTAAAGCCCGCACGAACTGAGAACCATCTGCAATCATCATCACAGAAGAAAAGTCCTTTTCTGTCCATAGAAGCTGTATCAGGGCTTAGAACGGGGGATGCATAAAGACTCGATATTGTGAGTCCTGCTAGCAAGACGAGTAATTTTTTCATAAAAAAGCTCTCCTAAGAGTTAGATTTTAATATAGGCTAACCTTCGCACATCATCTTACTTTTTGTCAAAAAAAAAGAGTCTCTAAAAAACTGCTAAGCTTTTTAGGGACTCTTATTAATCAAAAGTGATTCCTGGCCTTTCTTAGAAGCGGAACTCACCTGTGATTGTCATAGCAGACTCGTCAACAAAACGTGCTTCTGCTGTAACAGTCATACGCGCTACATCAACAAGAGACACCCCTACAGCGTATCCCCAGTGACGATTTTTGTTGGAAAATCCTTCGTTCTTATTACCCTTCTGCCAATTATTATTAGTATTGACTCCTAAGTGAGCATTAGACCATTTAGCAGCAATATAGGGTGTAAGCCTTGCAATTTTGTGTCCTAGCTGAACAGAGACCTGCATTTCCTGATAGGACTGAAGAGAAACATTATCATTTACAGTAGTAGCGGGTACACCATTTTCTAAATCTATAGAATTTTTTCGAGACCCGATGCTTTCATAATTAATATCAGCACCAAGATATGATGTGCCACAGCAACCAAAGTTATGTTCTAGAATAGTTGCACGAGCGCCTATACCCCATATAGTGCCTGTGGAAAAATTAAGATAATGATATTGAGGAGTACTTACAATAGGAGCAATCTGCCCTCCAGTGTTTTTGGAATCACTTGCACGTATGCTTTGGCTCGCTGCACCCACTAGACCATAAATATCCAGACGATCCCAAAAATTAAGTGTGACAACACCTTCATTAGCAAAAATACTATATCTATTAACATTTACAGGATCTGGTCCATTTTGGGAGAGATGACGATCAAAGACATAATCGCCTCTAAAGCCCCCACGAACTGAGAACCACCTGCAATCATCATCACAGAAGAAAAGTCCTTTTCTGTCCATAGAAGCTGTATCAGGACTTAGAACGGGAGAGGCATAAATACTGGATAATGTGAGTCCTGCTAGCAAGACGAGTAACTTTTTCATGGGAACGCTCTCCTAAGAGTTAGATTTTAATATATTTCAACGTTCACATATAAAAACCATTATTGTCAAAAAAAAAGAGTCTCTGAAAAGACCGATAGGCTTTCTCAGAGACTCTTATTAACCAAAAATGATTTCTACTTTCTTAGAAGCGGAATTCACCTGTGATTGTCATAGCAGACTCGTCAACAAAACGCGCTTCTGCTGTAACAGACATACGACCTGCATCAAGAAGTGCTACGCCGACAGCATAACCCCAGTGACGGCCACTGTTAGATGCACCAGCTACATTACCGAAGTTTACATGGGCGTTAGACCATTTAGCAGCAATGTAGGGTGTAAGCATAGCGATTTTGTGTCCTAACTGAACAGAAACTTGCCATTCTTTGTACTGCACACCACCAAAGCTTGGTGCAGCAGCTGGTTTTCCGTCTACCAATAAAGAAGAAGAACTTACAGTTCCAATGCTTTCGTAGTTAACATCAGCACCAAGGTAAGATGTTCCGCAGCAACCAAGATTGAACTCTAGAATAGTTGCACGTGCACCTACACCCCAGATTGTTCCTGTTGAATAGTTAGCTTGATAGCTATGTTGGGTTACCAAATCTGGTGTTGCCACTAGATCTAGACTTTGGCTAGCAGCGCCTACTAGACCATAAATATCTAGACGATCCCAAAGGTTAAATGTAAGAACGCCTTCATTAGCAAAAATGCTATATGTATTAACGCCAAAACCATTTAAATTACCAGATGATAGATGACGATCAAACACGTAATCGCCTCTAAAACCAGCACGTAATGACCAGCAACTGCAATCGTCACAGAAGAATAGACCGTCTGTGTGAGCAGCAGCAGCAGCAGGGCTGAGAACTGGAGAAGCAAAGGCTGATCCAGCAGCTACGAGTCCTGTTACTAAAGCAAGAAGTTTTTTCATATCTCTCCAAATTTTGCTTAAATTTTTATTAATCCACTCTGCAGAGTGCGTAACCCCATTCTAAAAAGCCAGGATGGGGTTACGTTTCTATATATAGTGCTAAACACTGTTTTTTTACCAACAAATTTATTTTAAGCGGTAAAAAAGAGTGTTAAAAGAGCTCTAGGAGATCTCCTCAGCCTTTATTTGGAAGGGTAATAATTTTTGCGCCAGATCATGAGGAAGCTCTGCTTTTATTAAAATAGAATCATTTTCAAACTCTTTTGTAAGAATTAGACCACGCCTTTCAATTTCAGCAACTATATGATAATCCTTTTGCGGGATATTTAAGTGAAGAGGCCTTCTACGCGCAGAAAGCTCTTGTTCCATATATTCTATTAATAGATCAAATCCTTCCTTTTTTAATGCGGAAATAATAACAGATTTAGGAAAAGTTAATTTAAGACGTGTTAAAATAAGAGGATCTTCAACTAAGTCTGCCTTATTAAAAAGCGTGATCATCGGCTTGTTCTCGGCTCCTAGTTCTTTAAGAACTGATAAAGTAGCCTCTGCCTGTTTTTCTACAAAAGGAGAGCTTGCATCCATAAGATGCAGCAAAATATCAGCACTCATAGCCTCTTGTAGTGTGCTACGAAAAGCCGCTACCAGAGTATGGGGCAGTTTTTTAATAAAACCGACTGTATCAATAAGAAGAATATCTTGATGATTAGGAAGGCGGTATTTACGGGTTGTCGTATCTAAAGTTGCAAATAACTTATCTTCTATAAGGACGTCTGCTTCCGTTAAAGCCTTAAGAAGCGTCGATTTGCCCGAATTGGTATAGCCTACAATGGCAAAAGTGGCAATGCCCGACCTCTCTCTAGCTCTTCTCTGTGTATTTCTATAAAGCTGCACCTCTTCGAGCTCTTTCTGAAGCCCTTCAAGCTTTTTGCGCAGAATCCTTTTATCCAGCTCGAGCTGCTGTTCCCCCTCCCCTTTTTGATTAACACCTCCACCACGCTGCCTGGATAAGTGGGTCCACAATCTTTTCAGCCTAGGTAATTCATAGCGAATTTGTGCCACTTCAATTTGCAACTTAGCTTCCCGGCTTTTTGCATGCTGTGCAAAGACCTCTAAAATAATCTCCGTCCTGTCCACAACGGGCAGATGAAAGAGCTTTTCTAGATTGCGTTGTTGGGCTGGAGGCAGCTCATCATCAATGACGATAAGATCACAGCCGTTTTTATGGGCAAGCTCAGCAAGCTCTTCAATTTTTCCACTGCCTAAGTAGGTGGCTGCATTAAATTGACGCATAGGACAGGCCTCTTTAAGACCTTCAGGTATGCCGAGAGTCTCTAAAAGTCTTTCGAGCTCCTTTAAAGAATCTTCACAATCCTTCTTGGGCTCTGTCTGCGTATAGGTGCTCACTAGAAGCGGTTTTTTAGTAGCAAGAATTGGTAAATCTAAGAGAGGCGGGAGATCTTGTGTTTCAGTCATATTTTTTAGTCCAAATTAATCCAAAATGAAAGCCCGTCAAAAGCTGGTAAAATTCCTGCGGGCAGAGATTCTTTAAGATCGTGATAATCAATATCATGACCCATATGTGTAATATAGCAATGCTGCGGATGCACTCTTTCTCGAATGGCTATAACATCTTCTAAAGAGAGATGTGCATGTGAAGCATCTTTTCTTTGCATGCTTAAAATAAGGTATTCTACGCCTATAAGATGATCGAAAAGCTCTTCTTCATACCTTTTAATATCCGTCACATATGCAAAGTTTCCTATACGATACCCGGCAACTTCCATCGAGCCTTGATAGTAAGTAAAATAATGACAGTCGACTCCAAGCACTTTAAATAGGCCCGCAGGCTTATTTAAAACATTATAGTTTAAACGCACAACGGACTCATCATCTTTTTCGAACAGGTAGTAATACCGCTTTCTTAGATCATCATAGCTTTTCTGGGATAGATAACAAGGAATAGCGGCCTGTTTTCGTAAGGAAAAAATACGTAGATCATCGAGACCTGCAATGTGGTCAAAATGTGTATGGGTCAATAAAAATGCGTCGATATCTTTTATCTCTTGGGCTATTGCCTGACTATGAAAATCGGGTCCACAATCAAATAAAATATTCTTGCCTTCGACCTGTAAGACAATAGAGGGTCTGAATCTTTTATTAAGAGGTTCTTTACTATGACATACAGGGCAAGGACAACCAATAACAGGCACGCCCATAGAACCACCTGACCCTAGAATAATGACTTTTGCCTGCATTAAGCATCCAGTCGTGCGTGGGCTTCTGCGGCTATATTAAAGAAAAATATGGTCGGCAATGTCATCAAGGCTACAAAAGGGATCATAATGATAAAATTACGTAGTAGCTGACCTGCAAGAGACAATTCAATAGGAAACATAAGAGCCTTTGTAATGATCAAAAAAACGAGTGTTATGGCAGCGGGAATGAGAGCTATAAGAAAAAAGATCATATTGCCCAAGGGGTCTTTTTTAAAGCGACTGAAAATACCCAGAGCTTTTCGCACTTCTTTTCTATTGCTAAGACCAAGGACTGCCGGAGCCACAAAAAGAACAAAAAGCACACTCGCTGATAGAATCAGACAAGCAAACAAAAGAATAAAAGGCACAAAAGAGAGCAGAATATGCAGGCCTGGAAGTTCCTGTAAAAGAGTGAAAAGCCCTAAACTGGCCCAGAAAAAAAGAAAAAGGAGTAGAGGTGGCAACATCAGATAAGTAGAAGAAAGCATTAATTCCCAAGAACTTATGAGAGTTTTTTTTAAAGAAGATTCTCCCTTTTTCACCTCATCATGATAAAGGCGCACTAATAAAATACCCAGCGGCATTAAAAGCATCCCCGCCAAAAAAAAGGGTAACAAAGAAAAGCCTACCTGTAGCCAAGGATTTGCTGTTACCACATGGCAAAGAGTAACAAGAAGACCGCAGGCCATCAGCATTATAAATGTAGTAATCCATTTTTTACGCTGCCAAGAAAGTCTTAATGCTCTAGTAAAAGCTGTTTTCATATGTAACTCCTTTCATTAACTAAATTACCAAAATTCTCTTATGATGTATACTTCTTACCTATGTTTTTACGATTGATTGAGCTTTTTGAAAGCGTCCAAGGAGAAACGAGTTTAGCTGGACTACCCACTACTTTTATCCGCTTAGCCGCCTGTAACCTCCGCTGCACTTGGTGCGACACTACTTATTCTTTTAAAAAAGGCGAGCTCTTCCCCTTGGAAGATATCCTTTTAAAAACGAAAAATTATGGCCATAGCCATGTTTGCATAACAGGAGGCGAACCTCTTCTTCAAAAGCCCGTTTATTCTCTGATGACGACTCTTAATGACCTGGGTTATAAAGTTAATTTAGAGACAGGCGGATCTCTTTCTACAGCTGAAGTAGACCCTCGAGTCACTGTTATTTTAGATATTAAGTGCCCAGGAAGTGGCATGGCAGACAAAAACTATTTTGCAAATCTTGCTCTCTTAAAACCTCAAGATGAGGTGAAGTTTGTTCTGCTTGACCGCCAAGATTTCGATTATGCCCTAGAGATCTGTAAATCTTATAATTTAACAAATAATGTTCTCTTCTCACCTGTTTTTGGAAAACTAGACCCTCAACAACTTGTTCAATGGATTTTAGAGGCTAAATATCCTATCCGCCTCAACATGCAAGTGCATAAATTTATTTGGACACCCGAAACGAGAGGCGTATGAAGTCTGTTGTCTTGTTAAGCGGTGGACTTGATTCTTGTGTGATGGCGGCTATGGCCAAAGAAGAAGGGGAAGTTATCGCCTTAAGCTTTGATTATCAGCAGCGCCATAGACACGAACTGGATGCCGCAACACTTATTGCCCATCACTTAAATATCCAGCACCAGATAGTGCCTCTCCTGATCCCATCCTCCTCAGCACTTACAGACAAAAGCCAAACAATTGTCAAAAATCGTCTTCCGGAAGAAATGGTAGGCATCCCTTCTACTTATGTTCCTGCGCGTAATACGCTTTTTTTAAGCTATGCCGTCAGTTTTGCTGAAAGCCTGGGAGCCTCTCAAATTATGATGGGAGCAAATCTCCATGACCGCGCTTGCTATCCAGACTGCTCTCCCGCTTTTTTTACAGCTTTTAATGCTCTTTTACAAGTAGCTCTTAAAGATACTTCTATAAATGTTAAGACCCCTCTTATCCATCTGACCAAAAAGGAAATTATTTTAGAGGGTCTGCGGCTCCAGGCTCCCATTTCCCTTTCTTTTAGTTGCTATGACCCTCATAATAACGAGTCTTGTGGCAGATGCGATGCCTGTGTTTTGCGGGCTCAAGGATTTGAAGAGGCTTACAGGAGCCTTCGCTCCGGCTCTGAAAAGCCAAACTCTTAGTGAAAACAGCTTTTGTCTTCTAAAGGGCTAAAGCTGCTTTTTTACATAAGAAGCCCTGCCTTCTAAAGAATAGAGACTGCTTTTTTAGAGGACAGGATTTGCAAGTAGCTGGTAGAAATAAGCTTAAAGTGGATAACGTTCAGAAATTCTATGGATGACTTACTTCTTCTCGTAAGAGATACTCTTCGCTTAATCAGGCCTGAAAAAGAAATTTTATTAACAGCCTCTCTTCCTGCAGCGCCTCTTATACAAAAAAACGAGGAGTCCCCCGTACCTCTCCTACCTCCGGCTCCTTCTAAAAAATTAGCAGAGCCTGCCTTGCTACTCAACGCTTTTGGGAAAATCTTACAAGCTCTCTCTCCTCGTACAAAAATTATAGACACTCCTCTTTGTGATAAATTAGCCATCGATAAAAAAATGCGCTGGAAAAAACAGATTGCGAGCCAAGAGGCCCTTCTTGTTTTTAAAGCCCCCTGTCATCCTCTCTTTTATGATTTAGAGCAGGCTGTTAACACAAAACTCATGAGCGCTATTCTTATCTCTTTAGAAGAATTCGCCGCCCTTAAAGATTCTAAAGCCCGCCTTGTAATCTTCGAAAGATCTCTAAGCACAGAAATAGATAATCTTAAAAGCTCCTTTTTTCAATGCCGCTTTGTAGAAATACCTCCCCCCTCCTCTTTGACAAACAACCCCTCTTTAAAGCGTACGGTATGGCAAACGATTCAAAATCCTTAAATTATGTCTCTGTGGCTTTAGAAGGTACTGCCTTAAAACCCCTTGATTATGCCATCCCCCCAGCTTTCCAAGGGAAGATTAGCAAAGGCATGGCCGTAGATGTGCCCGTACGCGGATCTGTGCGCCGCGCCTATGTGCTAGACTTAAAGGCAGAAAGTGCTTTTGAAAAAGTCCTGCCTATTCATGATATTGCCTGTGATGGAAAAGAACTTATCGGGGAAGAGCTTTTTGAGCTCGCTATTTGGATGGCTAAATATTACTGCTGCAGCCTTGGGCCTGTACTAAGGGCTATGCTGCCAGCTGGCGTGCGTAAAAGTGTCGAGCAAAAAACACAGCTGGAGGTGCGGCGCTTAAAAAGCCGTGATGAGCTTGTAGCAGCGATTCTTCTTATACGTCCCTCAGCTCCCAACCAAGCACTTGTTCTTGAAGCGATGCTCAAGGTGCGTAAAAATATTTTTCTTTCCGAGCTTATAGAACAGACAGGCTGTGCACGTAGCTCCATAGATGCTTTGGTCACTAAAGGTTTTTTAGAACTTAAAAAGCTTGCAGGTGGTCTTTTAGAGGAACATGAGTATTTCCGCTCGGCTCCCAAAAAATTAGGCAAAGAACAGCAAGAGGCTCTAAATAAAATTTTAGATTCTCTAGGCTCTTATAAAACTCACCTCCTTTACGGGGTAACTGGAAGTGGAAAAACAGAGGTCTACCTACAAGCCATCGAAGAGTGCCTTAATAGAGGCCTATCTGCCCTCGTCTTAGTTCCTGAAATTGCTCTTACTACGCAAACTTATGAGCGCTTTCGCAGCCGCTTCGACCATAAGATCGCGCTGCTACACCACCGACTCAGTGATGGGGAGAGAAGCAACACCTGGTCAGCTATACGCTCTGGAGAGATCCGGATTGTTTTAGGTGCTCGTTCGGCCATTTTCTCTCCCATGAAAAACTTAGGGCTTATTATTGTCGATGAGGAGCACGAACCAAGCTATAAACAGACAGACGACTCCCCCTCTTACCATGCACGTGATGTGGCTATCATGCGTGGTTTTTTTGCTAAGGCCCCCGTCATATTAGGAAGTGCTACTCCCAGTCTAGAGAGCTATTTCAACGCACAGCAAGGCAAATATGAACTCTCTATCTTAAAGGCGCGGCAAGGCAGTGGTCTTATGGCCTCTGTAGAGCTTATCGACATGAAGCGCGCCATGGACCGTGGCTCTAGCCTCTTTAGCGATGAGCTGATTTCTGCCATTAAAGAACGCCTTATTCTCGGTGAACAGACAATTATTTTTCTTAACCGCCGTGGGTATCACACAACTCAGCTCTGCACCAGCTGCGCTCATGTCATAGAATGCCCTCACTGTGATGTCAGCATGGCTTTTCATCATAATGAAAACACTCTCTCCTGCCATTCTTGCGGCTTTCAGTCAAAGCCCTCTATCACCTGCCCCTCTTGTAAAAAAGAGGCTGTTATGCGCTATAAAGGGGCAGGAACAGAGCTCGCAGAAAGAGCTCTACATGCTATTTTACCCGAAGTTCGGACACTGCGCCTTGATGCCGACACTACTAAGCATAAAGGTAGTCATGAAAAGCTGATTCATGCCTTTCGCACAGGTAAAGCTGATGTTTTAATTGGCACTCAAATGGTCACGAAAGGGCTACACTTTCCCTCTGTGACACTTGTGGGTGTATTAAATGGTGATGCAAGCTTATCTATTCCTGACTTTCGTGCAAGTGAACACGTCTTTCAACTTCTCACGCAAGTATCTGGAAGAGCTGGAAGAACATTCAGCCAGGGCAAAGTAATTATTCAAACATTTAATCCCAGTAATCCTCTTATAAAACTGGCCTCCCAGCAAGATTATAATCGTTTTTATGAAGAAGAGATAGAGACTCGTAAGCTCTTTGAATACCCTCCCTATCTGCATATTATTCGCCTTCTCTTTACAGGCTTAGATAAAGAAAAAGTTTTTCAACTAGCTGTACAAACATGGGATGGCCTTTCTGTAGACCCTGTTTATCAAATAAATCCTGTTATTCCTACAGGGCATGCTAAGGTAAAAGATAAATATCGTTTTCAAATTATTTTACGTGGCCCTAGTGTTTATGCCATGAATAACAAAATTCAAAAAACACTTGCCCAGCTGAAGATACCAAGTGGCGTTGGCCTCTACGTAGATGTAGATCCTATATCTACGTTCTTTTAAAATAAGCTTTCTTCTAGTATAAAGAAAGCCATGTGCCCTGAACATAAAAAGTCCAAAGTGTCCCTGCAATTATGGGTCCTCATCGCTCTTTTAGCAGGTATTGCCTGCTATTTCTTCCCTCTTCCCGGGCAAGTAGCTACTGCTGAAATTATCATGAAGGGCTTTACAAGCATCCTAAAGCTTATCAGCCTACCTATCATATTCTTGGCTCTTGTAACCTCTTTTACAGGAATCGAAAAGCTCGATGAATTTAAAAAGATGAGCATGCAAGTCATTCGCTGGACACTGATTACAACAATTATTGCAGCCTCAACAGCTTTACTCTTATTCCTCATCGTCTCTCCAGCCACTATCCCTCCTGAATTTAAAGGGAAAACACTGCTAGCTGGCAATTTCTTGGACCATATTATTAAAGTAATTCCCTCTAATCCTTTCCAGCCTTTTTTAGAAGGTAATGTCATCGGAGTCTTACTACTGGCTCTTGGTATTGGATTTGGTCTTTTGCAAGTACAGGGAAGAGAAAAAGTGCATGAAGTCCTCTCCCCTCTTCTTGCAGCTCTGATGCGCCTTGTCAAAATAGTTATCAGTCTTATTCCCTTAACAGTATGGGCCGGGATTATTCTTTCTTTTGACCATTTTCAAGATGTGGCTATGCTCAAAAAACTGAGCCTCTATTTGGCTGTTGTTATCGGAGCTAATCTTTTCCAAGCCTTTGTTTCCTTACCTCTTATTTTAAAAGCTCATGGCATCGCCCCTTTTCGGACTATGCGCCTTTTTATGCCGGCACTTACCATGGCCTTCTTTTCCAAATCATCGGTAGCAACACTCCCCCTTGCTATGACAACGGCTGAAGAAAATCTTAAGGTACCCTCTAAAATTGCCCGCTTTGTTTTACCTGTTTGCACAACTATTAATATGAATGGTTGCGCCGCTTTTATTTTAGCTACCACGCTCTTTGTAGCCACCTCCCATGGCATTACTTTCTCTCCTTTTGAACTGGGCCTCTTTGTTGTGCTTGCAACGGTTGCAGCAGTTGGTAATGCAGGCATTCCTATGGGCTGTTTCTTTCTTTCTTCTGCGATTCTTGCAGCTATGAATCTGCCACTTGATCTTATGGGACTCATCCTCCCCTTCTACGCTTTTATCGATATGCTAGAAACAGCTGTTAATGTATGGTCGGATGCTTCTGTAGCTCTTATTGTAACGAAATCTCAAAGCACCGCAAAACCCCTTGAAGTGCCCCTTGCTTCGTGATTGTATAGGCGTCTACTGGGGGGCTTTTGATCCTCTTCATGAGGCTCATCTAGCTATCATTAAAAAAGCGCTAGAAACTTTCCACCATCTTATTATCGTCGTGAATAACCATAGTTATAAAAATTATACTTATACACTCAAAGAGAGGCTCGCTAAGATCCAGACCGCCGCACAGGCTCCCCATATGACTGTTTTTGTACAGGATGATCTTAACCCTATAGATTTCAAATATTTAAAAAAAGTAACTTCCTCACCTATTTGTGCCATAGCTGGCTATGATGCCTACCTTAACTGGATCCATCAATCGACTTCTGAAGAACGTCTTCTCTATCAAGGAATTGCTGTTATTCCTCGAGGCCATGAGAGCCCTCACCTTGTAGACAAGAATGCTTTTTTACTGGAAATTGATCCGCGACACAAACATATTTCTTCAACCAAAGAAAAGAAGCAATAAACAGTAAAACCCCTTTTCTGCTATTGTTCTTAAAAATTGAGCGCAGCCGGGAGATCCGTATCATGGTAGATTACCACAGTCATGAAGAGTTTCGTAATCGCACACGTAAACTAGAAGAAATCAAGGAATTAGGCATTGATCCTTATCCCGCACTCTTTACTCCTTCTTCAACTATAGAAGCTATTATAGAAGAATTCAGCTCTGCCGAAATAGGTGATAGCGCAGCTGCAGAAACTGGCCTTACGAAATCTTTCACAATTGGCGGCAGACTAGTGCTTTTCCGCTCTATGGGGAAAAATATTTTCGCCCAAATTCAAGAGGGATCTAGTCGTATTCAGGTCATGTTTAACCGTGATCATACAAAAATAGAGGGTCTAACAGGCGAAGAAACTTCTACTAAGTTTCTCGAGAAGAAAATAGACCTGGGTGACATCTTAGGCGTCGAAGGTAATATTTTCAAAACCCATAAGGGTGAACTGACCATCTTTGCTAAAAAAGTAACGCTTCTCTGCAAAACACTTTTGCCCCTACCTGAAAAATACAGCGGGATTACAGACAAAGAGGTGCGCTATCGCAAACGCTGGCTTGATCTTATTTCTCACCCAGAAGTCATGAATACTTTCGTAGATCGTAGCCGTATTGTAAAAATGATTCGTAAATACTTTAGTAATTATGATTTTACAGAAGTAGAAACCCCTATTTTAACCAACACCTATGGCGGTGCCCAGGCTAAACCTTTTTTAAGCCATGTTAATGCGCTAGACTCTGAGTTTTATCTGCGCATTTCTCTAGAAATCGGTCTCAAAAAGCTGCTTGTTGGTGGCATGAATCGTGTTTATGAAATAGGTAAAGTTTTTCGTAATGAGGGTATCGATAAGAGCCATAACCCCGAGTTTACTCTGCTAGAGGCCTATGCGGCTTTCTGGGACTATAAAGATATGATGCGCTTTGTAGAAGAACTCTTCGAACAAGTAGCCCTTAAGCTCCATGGCAAGACAGTGATTCATTATCCCCATCCCAAAACAGGTGAGCTAACACCGATCGACCTCAAAGCGCCTTGGACACGTATTACGATGAAAGACTCCATTGAAAAATATGCAGGTTTCTCCGTAGATCCTTTAAGTGATGAAGAGCTAAAACAAAAATTAGCCGGGAAAGTTGACCCTCTTGTTCTAAAAAGTGCTCCTCGCGGTATTCTGATTGCGAAAACCTTTGAGGAATTTGTCGAGTGCCACCTCATAAACCCTCATCATATTACGGACCATCCGATTGAAACAACTCCTCTCTGCAAGCTCCATAGAGAGCCTAAAGAGCGCTCCGAAAATATTGTGGAAAGGTTTGAAAGCTTTATTCTCTGCAGCGAAATCTGTAATGCCTATAGCGAATTGAATGATCCTGTTCTGCAGCGCTCTCTTCTAGAAGAACAAAATACGAAGCGACTGTCGGGTGATGAAGAAGCAAATCCTCTGGACGAAGACTTCCTAGAAGCTATCTGCCAGGGAATGCCTCCTGCTGGGGGTATCGGTATTGGCATAGACCGCATGGTTATGCTGCTAACAGGGGCTACATCTATTCGCGATGTCATATTCTTTCCTCTTATGAAGTCCGAAAATGATTAGAAGTGAGCAGGAGTTACTAGCTGTCTATTTGCTCGCTATTTTTTGCTAGGGGGAATAAGAGTTTCCGCCAGGCGAGCGCCTTGGGCTGTTAGGAGGACCTGCTTAGTTCCGACTTTTTTGACGAAATTAGCCTGCTCCAAGCAGTTAAGGATAGCATTCACAGCGCGCTCAGAGAGCCCTACCTGTTTTCCCATCTCATAGCGGTCTTTAATGCCCCCTATGCCAGCTAGTTGGTAGAGAGCTACGATATATTGTTCATCTTTATTCATTTTTTCTTAAGTCTAGCTCCAGTTGGGGTATCTTCAATAAGGTATCCCTCTAATAAAAGGGCATCACGCATTTTATCGGCTTCTGCAAAATTCTTTTCTTTGCGTGCTTGCACACGTTTTTGAAGAAGCTCTTCCAGGTGAGGGGGAACTTCTGGTGGCGGGAGAAAAATCACACCGAGTACTTTGTCGACTTTTTTGAGTAAAGAAAGAATATGAGAAGCCTCATTAGGGCCTACTTTCCCTTGATCAATGAGAGAATTAGTATCGCGGATAAAGTCAAACAGGACAGAGAGAGCCCCGGATATATTAAAATCATCTGCCAGATACTCTTCGAAAGCAGGCAAGAAAGAAGCAGGCGCTGTTCCTTGACCACTGGCATTTTCTAGGCGGAAGACAAAGTCATGCAGGCGCTGCAAAGAGAATCTGGCCGCATCAAGACCCTGTAGTGTAAAATTTAACTGTGTACGATAATGCGTTTGTAGAAGCATATAGCGCACTTCATGACCTGTATAGCCTTTGTCGAGGAGGTCTCTTAACGTATAAAAGTTACCAAGACTCTTAGACATCTTCTTATGATCCACTAGAAGATGCTCGGCGTGAAGCCAATACTTCACAAATTGGCAGCCGAAGCAAGCCTCTGACTGAGCGATCTCATTTTCATGATGGGGGAATATATTATCTACACCTCCAACATGCACATCAATTGTATTACCCAGAAGAGCCGAAGCCATCGCTGAGCATTCAATATGCCAACCAGGACGCCCTTTTCCAAAAGGACTCTCCCAGTAAATATCCCCATCACGTTCCGGATCAAAAGCTTTCCAAAGAACAAAATCGGAGGCGCTTTCCTTATCGTACTCATCAGCTGCTACCCGCTCAGAGGCACCTACTTGAAGATCCTGTTTATCCAAATGACTTAAGCGGCCATAAGAAGGAAATTTTGTAATAGAAAAATAGATGCTCCCATCTTGGCCTTTATAAGCGATCTCTTGGGAGACAAGCTCTTCGATCATGACAATCATCTGCTTAATATAATGAGTGGCCTCTGGATAATATTCTACGGGCTCAATATGGAGGCTTTTTAGATCCTCAAAAAAGGCTTTCTTATAGACTTTCGTAAAATCATCGAGGGAAATATGCTGAGCCAAAGCACCGCGAATAGTTTTATCATCGACATCTGTCAGGTTCATAGCCTGCTCTACTTTATATCCAAAAAACTCGAAAGTTCTCCGGAGGATATCTTCAAAAACGTAGGTTCGAAAATTGCCTATATGGGCAAAATTGTAGATAGTCGGCCCACAAGTATAGAGCTTAACAAGGCCTGGACTAATCGGTTTAAAAATCTCTTTTACACGCGTTTCTGTATTAAATAACTTTAAATCCATAGAAAGCGATTATAGCAATTAAACTGACTGCTTGGCAAGCAACTGTTGCTTCAAAGAGTCAATATGGAGAGTTCCCGCAAACTTCTGCAGTTGCAGGATTTTTTCTTGCAGATCTTTCAGCCCCACCTCTTCTTCAAAAGCAATAGGTTCTTTTTGCAATGCCTTATCCGTCAGAGTTCTTTCCATCAACTCCGCACCTGCTTTAAGTTCATAGACCATGATACGTGCAAGCTCTAAAGAAAGCTTTTTTAAATGTATCTGTAGGCTCTCTTTTTGCAGCATCTCTTCTTTCTGTTTGATAGAAAGTGCATCCCACATAAGCGCTTGCACATCAGATTCTATATGCTCATTTTCCATAAGAGCTTCATAGATAAATTGCTGTAATCCTGCCGAGCAACAAGCCCTTAGCTCTGCTTCCAAGCGCTCTACTAACTGATAAAGATGATAAGCTAAAAGACGCTGATGACGAGCTGCTTCAAAAAAAGTATATATTACATCTGCTCCCCGCATTCCTGCCATTTCTTGAGAAAAGCCCTCTATCATCCAGCTATAGCGACTCAGGCGCGCAAGCACTTCTCTATCAGCTTCTGGAATCTCGTTAAAAAGACCGTTTTCCTGATCTTTGCGAACAGCTTCTATATCTTTTATGACATAAAGGGGCTTGTGTTTATTCAAAATCGCCTCTATCCCCCGAAAAGCTCTCTCTTCTTCGGGTGTGGCCCAAGTTCTTTGAATATGCCCTGAAAGCCTCTCCGCTTTTTGCTTTTCTCGCATTAACAAGTAATGAACTGCTGCTTCCTGAACTGGCTCCGCCGATTTTTGAGGTTTTTTCTTCAGCCACTCAAGAACCATCTTCATCCCCCTTTCAGATTATTAGCAACAGCTGCAGCCAGTTGACCAAGAGTCTGAACGAGTGAGGGGCCTGTTTGCAAAAGCTGCTGGTAATACATCATATTCGTTTTTACCTGCGACTGTGTCTGTGTTTGCATAGATTGAATATTAGAGCCCCCGTCCTTAGCTCCTCTTGCAAAGTTCGCAGCATATGCGTTAAATTTATTAGCATCCTGATTTAAGGCATTTAGAAATGCGGTCTTGTTAGGTTGAGGAGCCCCCGCATCCCAATCATCTGGCGGACCACCACCACCACCACCACCACCGCCGCCACCGCCACCGCCAGCACCACCAGCATACCCGTTATCAAATAATTGCGTTATAGCTCTCATCTCTTTCGTCATACCGGTAAATCCAGCTTTCATACTGTTGAATAGCTGATGTAAAGGACCTTTAGCGCTTGGCTCTATTTTATTAATCGCAGCGTTTAATTTACTAAAATCTGCTTTAACTTTACTTCCGATACCTTTGGGTCCTAGCTGATTAAGAAAGCTCCGCATTCCCTGAACCATTTTGGTCATCTCTTTCCAGCCTGTCTTCTCACCAGGTGTAACAGAACCATTAATATGGGATTTAACATTATTTTCAGCTAGATCTTGAAAGATGGTAAGAAGGCCACTAAAGCCCCCAAGAGCACTATTTTGATTATTTAGAATGCTATTAAGCTCACTCATAGATTTTCCAATATCATTCATCATGCCAGAACTACCAAATATCCACTGCCAAACTTCGGACCAAGGATTATGTGAACTAGGCACGGGGGTATTCCCCAAACCACCTCCACCTTGCGGGCCACCAACCCCACCACCACCTTGTGGTCCGCCAACGCCGCCCCCACCTTGCGCACCTCCAAGACCTCCTCCACCTCGGGGACCACCAAGCCCCCCACCACCTTGTGGGCCGCCAAGACCTCCCTGAGGAATTCCTAGGCCTCTAGCCTGAGGACTCACTGCGAGGCTACTCGATGGCAGCACCATACTAAGAGAACCTCCTACTTCATTAACGGTTTTTTGATGCTGTAGATGTAATTGATTAAGGCCGCTTGTAGGGCTTTGCACTTGTGTATTAAGCTTTTGTGAAAAAGCTTTTAAAGCCTCTATATCTTCAGGAATAGGAGATAGCTGTTTAAGAAGTGTTTGAGCTGCTTGTGTTAAATTATTCTGAAGATTTTTCAAGGAACTAGAGGGTGCTGGAGCTGTTTGAAGAGCCGTCTCTATCTGATTCACAGCATCACGCGTATCTAGTAAATGCTTCTGTAAGGAAGAGCTAAGCGCTGCTGGGTTAACATTAGATGCGAGTGTGTCTTGTAAAGAGCCTTGTACCTTAGCAAGTTGCTGCACACCATTATCTATATTTGTAGATAAAAGAAGAAGCTGCGCTTTGGATTCTGTTTGAGCTGGACTTGTTATAAGAGCTGTAGCAAAACCTGCTGCATTAGGAGGGTAATTAGTGGTATTTATAAGAGAAGAAGCCTCTATCTTATCCGGTGGGGCAGAAGGACTACTACCAACTCCCGTAGATGCTTTTTCAATGGTTTTTTCTTTGGCCTCATCTATACGGTGCTGTAATTGCGATGCCATATTTTTTAAAGAGTCGATCATAAACTGCAGCTCGGAACTTATTAAATAAGTTGACTGCGTCCCTTCTTTTTGTACCTGGGCAGCTTGATTTTGTGCGGCTGCTAACTCTTCGGGAGATGGCTGGGAGCCAGGCCCACCTATATTTAGATTATTACTCATAATAAGTGAACACTACCAAGTATTACTTTATTTATGCGAGATTTTTTACACGATTTTCAAGAAGACGGATGTTTACCTTACCGGTACCAAGTAGTGGCATCTCTTCTAGAGGCACAATACGCGAAATCTTAGCGAGATGACCGATTTTTTTATCGCGTAAAATACGATTAGCCTCTTCAAGACTCATATTTTTTGTTGTAAAAAGAATGAGTTCAGGCCTTTTATCTTCCTTTTCAAGAGGAAGGATCGACAGACAAGGCGCTTCTGAATCCTGAAGTCCTGAAAGAAGAACCTCTTCTAGCATGAGGAGATTAATCATCTCTCCGCCCATTTTTACAAAACGTTTTAAGCGGCCGGAAAGCGAGAGAAAACCCTCCCCATCCAGGTAGCCAAGATCCCCTGTCACATACCATTTTTTTTCTTCTAGTGTAACGAAGGGTCGATTATTCGAGTGGGAAAGGTAGCCTTGAAAAATCCCTGGGCCCCGCGCTAGGATAACCCCCTCCTGACCTTCTGGCAAAAGCTTGGTTTGCTCTCTATTACAAATAGCCAACTCTACCTGAGGTATTGCTCTACCAACGCCTCGCCCCTCTTCCCCGGGTAAATTGAGTGTAAGGATTGGCCCGCACTCCGTAATACCATAACCTTCAATAACTTCGGCGTGAGGAAGTTTGTCTTGTGCCTCTTTTCTTAAAATAGCTGGTGCCTTTTCGGCCCCTGTAACCACAAGACGCACGAGCTCACCCTTACCTTGTTCTATGGCATGGATAAGCCCTCTTAAAAAAGTCGGAGCCCCACATAAAAAAGTCACTCGCCAAGGGACAAGGCTCTCGGCAAGTCTATAAGAATCGGTTGGATCAGGAGAAAAAACAACCAAAAGACCAGAAAGAAGGGGCAATAAGCCGGTAACTCCAAAACCAAATGAGTGGAAGGGTGGCAGGAAGCCTAGCAATACATCATCTTTATGAAAATGAACAATATCAAAAGCTGCACGCTGATTGCTCAGAATATTTTTATGGGTAAGAGGCACGGCTTTAGGTACATTTTCCGAACCACTTGTAAAGAGAATAACCGCATGACTCTCATCTGTTTGAGGTGGTGCTTTCCTGACAAGATAGTCAGCAGACCTACGCGCTACAAGGGCCCCTACCAGCTTACCCATAACGGAGATATCTAAATCTTCTAGAAATAGCAGGAGCTGGTCGACTCCTTCTAAATCCATTGTTTTAGCTCCTCGCACAAATTTACGAGAGGTAAAAATATGTTTAATTCCAGATACCTTAACTGCCTCTTTAAGCAAAGAGCTTCCTAGCGTCCAGTTGATCATAACGGGAGTCTTACCAGCTAGCATAAGAGCTAGCACCACAAAATAGGCAATCGATGTGGCAGGCATCATCACACCGACTTTTTTTTCAGGCAATTTTTTAAAATAGCGACTGAGAATCACCACAATTTTCTTGGCTTTATCATAAGAAAATGTCTGTCCTGAAAGAAGATCTGCGCATGCAGGCTCACAGCCTCTTCTATCGCAATTTTTCAAGAAAACCTCTACAAGCGTATGCCCATCAAAAAAAATGGGTCGTTGGCGTTCTTCTATAGAGGCAAATCCTTTTGTGCTAATTTTTTTATCGGATCTCTTATCTCTTTGATAAGAGGCTGTATAAACAGCATCAAAAACGGTTTCTAGGTCCTGGGGAATAATATTTTTAACAGAAAATTCTTCTTCTATATAGGTAATAAGAGTGATGACATCTAAAGAATCAAGGCCTACATCGGAAGAGAGGGAATCCTGAAGGGTTATTTCTTCCGCTTTTCTTTTAGCAATATAGGCAATTTCATGAATCACCTTCTTTTTTATTTCTTCTGAAAGGGGCACATCCTCTTTTCGAGGTCGCGCTTTTTTCTCCAAAGGTCGCGGTTTTTTCCAAGACCAGAAAGCCTCTCGCACAAGATGTAGGCGGTCTTCTGGATTGTTATACCAATCTTCCAAGGCTTTATTAAAACTCTCTTTCGACTGATAGGTATAAAAAAGTGACGGTGCCTGATAAAAGGTGACTTTAACAGAGCGTCTAGGAGCAAAAAAGATCAGATTCTGCACAATAATAAGCGCTGACTTCAGAAGTGTCTGCAAAATTTGACTGGAGCTTTCCGTGCGTGACAGAGAAAAAATACTTCCCCAAAGCCCCTCTGTTTTGACAAGAACGAGGGTCGCTTTAGAAGAGCCTTTTATAATATCAAAGGCCCCGGAGGCCCCTTTCAGCTCCTCTCGTGGGCTTCTTTTAAGATGTCCCGAAGGGTAAAGAAGGATGTTGCCTCCTTTGCTTACCACCTCTTGAATATTGTTCAAGGCCTTTTTAGCTAGAAGCCTTGTATAATCATTGCCCCCTAAATCAAAGTCGGGAATCGAAATAGCCTTCATTATTTTCATGATAGGGTGAATAAAGGGCATCTCATACATCGTTTCTACGACAACTGGGCGCGGCTTAAACTGCTTACCTAAAATAGCCATTAGAATAACAGGGTCTATTTCCGAAGGGTGATTCGGGAAAAAGCAGATACCTTTAAGGGTTGTAAGGGATTCTAACCCCTCCACTTCTATGCGATATCGCAAAAATAGTGCAAATCGTCCTAAAATACGTAGAAGAAATCTCATATTATTATATATACAGGAGATTATATGTTGATATCAACCATCACTCCACAAGAACTGCCTCAAAACGATCTTTTAATCATTGATGTGAGAGAGAAAGAAGAGTATAAGGAAGACCATATTCCACACAGCCTTCTTTGTCCCTTATCTACCTTCAATCCTGAAAATCTGGAGCCTATAGAAGGTAAGACCTTTGTTTTTCATTGTAAATCAGGAAAACGCTCACAACATGCCGCTGAGCTTTGGAGCGCTTATTGGGGCAAAAAGTGTTATAACTTGGAAGGCGGTATACTTGCGTGGAATAAGCACCATTCATAGGGACGTATGCCTATTTCAAAGGCTCCTCCCTTCGTTGAAAAAAGAGCTTCTTTATCATTTATAAGCGCTATAAAAGGCGCTTTTATATAGTAATTATAGCCTCTGACTTGCCTCTGCATAGCAAGCGTTAGAGGTACGGCCTTACATTCAATCAGAAGAAGAGGTTCTCCTGAGGGAGAAAAGACAAGAATATCTGCACGTCTTAAAGGAGGCTTAGAGGTTTTAAGGAGCTCTTTTAGGCTTTTTTCCACAGCGATGAGACTCGAGGGATATCCAAGTTCTTCCACCATGAGTTTAAGACAGGATTGCCTGACTATCTCCTCAGGTGTTTCTGCAACCAAGCGGCCTCTATAAGGATCGAATATTGTCATTGCACCGAAGAGGGCTCGAACCTCCAACCACCTGGTTCGAAGCCAGGTACTCTATCCATTGAGCTATCGGTGCGTGAAGATCTGCTTGTAGCTTACCATAAAAATCCCCTTCCCATCCATTAATATGTTCAGGTAGATTAGTACTATGTTTATCCATGAAGAAGCTATTGTCCTGAAAAGCTCTCCTTTCGAAGAAAAAGCTTTTATTATCGATCTCTTTTGTGAAAATAGCGGGCTTCTTAAGATTTTTATCCAAGGATCAAACCCTGCCTTAGCACCTTTTACAAAAATCTCTTGCG
>CAIMEJ010000055.1 GCA_903839985.1 uncultured bacterium
AATCATACATTAAAAGGGCCTTTTAAGATGCGGGCTTATCGGTGACAAAAACCCCAAATGCAGATTAATAATCTGCTCGATTTAATTCAGCTTTATAGAGTACAACTTCTCTAGTTATGTATGAAATAAGAGACTCTATAACTATACCCCTTAATGGGCGTAAAATTTTTGCCATATACCACAAGCCGCTGGTTAAGAAAAGAGATTGGACTGTCTTATTCCTTCACGGTTTTGGTGGTAATAAAGTAGGTAAAAACGCCCTATTTGTAGAAATGTCGACGCTTTTGGCGAAAAATGGCATAGCCTCCCTGCGTTTTGATTTTAGGGGATCCGGTGATAGTGAAGGGGCTTTTGAGGAGCAGACTTTGACATCTCTTCTGCAAGATGCCGAAACTGTTTATAATTGGCTGGAGGGCTCACCTGTAGTTGTTATAGGAACATCTATGGGAGGACTTATTGCAAGCCTTTTAGCAGCTTCTAAAAAAATAGAAGCCCTTGTTCTTTGGGCTCCCGTATTCGATGCCCATCAATGGATAGATGAATGGCAATATGTTCCTCAAGATCATGCCTTGATCATGCATAAAGATCGGCTAGTTTCGCGTCAGTTTTTCGAAGAATTCTTTTGTATAGAAGGAGAGGCTGTAAAAAAAGCAATTAACAAGTTGCCTCTTTTCTGTGTCCGCGCTGATAAAGATGAAACTCTGGATGCTTTGCATACGGAAAAATATAAACAGGCTGTTCCTCAAGGAACTTATATAACATTGGAGGAGGCTGATCATAGCTTTTCTAGGCATATAGATCGCCTTCTTCTACAACAGAAAACACTTGAATGGTTGGTGGCTCTATGACGCTTAGTTTTTTACGTACACAGTTTACGCCTCGTGTTCCCATGCTTTTAAAAGAGGCAGGACAGATTTCTTTGAAAGGGGAAAAATATCAGGTATTAAAAGAAGGGATTGCAGAACTTTTCCCAGAAACAGCCCATCAGCCTTTACTGCATTTTTTGCATAAAAAAAATACCGAAAAAAGAAAGTCTATTAAAGTGGGAGTCCTCTTTTCGGGAGGGCAGGCCCCAGGCGGCCATGATGTGATAGCCGGTATTTACGATGCTCTTGAAGAGGCTGTTTCTCAGGTAACATTACTTGGATTTCTTGGAGGAGCTGATGCTCTTATTCATAATAAAACAGCCCGTTTAGATAAGGAAACCCTTACAGAGTATAGAGGGCAAGGGGGATTTGATCTTCTTGGATCTGGAAGAGGTAAGTTAGAAAAGAAAGAGGATCTGGCTTTAGCTTTTGCAACAATAGAGGCTCATAAATTAGATGCACTTGTTATCATCGGCGGTGATGATTCTAATACTAATGCAGCTATTCTTGCCGAATATATGCTTAAAAAGGGTTCTAAGGTCTCTATTATCGGTGTCCCCAAAACAATCGACTGTGATCTTAAGAGCCCTCATATCGAAGTTTCTTTTGGCTTTGATACGGCCACTAAAGTGTATAGCGAGCTTATTGGTAATATTGCTCGAGATGCAAAATCATCTGGTAAATATTATCATTTTATTAAACTAATGGGCCGCACAGCCTCGCATATTACTCTTGAATGTGCTGAGCGCTGCCATCCCAACTTAGCCCTTATTTCAGAAGAGATTGTCACCAAAAAACACCCTCTAAAATATGTTAAAAAGACTCTTGTTGATCTTATTAAGGCCCGTCAAGAGATGGGTAAAAATTACGGTGTTATTCTTTTGCCAGAGGGGCTTATCGAACATCTTCCAGAGCTCTCTGAAGAGTATCTGGCAAAAAAAGATCCTCATGGAAACATCCATGTTTCAGGTATTGCCACAGAAGAGATTCTTATCGACTTGATCAAAGAAGATGTAGATATTAATACAGTAGCGCATTTCCTTGGTTACGAGGGGCGCTCTGCTCTTCCCACCAATTTTGATATGCAATATTGTTACGCCCTCGGACGCACAGCTGCTATTCTCGCTTTACATGAAAAGACGGGGTATATCTGTGGCATGACAAATCTTAATAGTTCCCCGGATAAATGGGAGCCTTGGGGAGTTCCTATCCTATCCCTTATAGGATTAGAGATGCGTAAGGCCTCTCTTAAACCCGTTATTAAAAAGTCCTTAGTTGATCTTAAAGGTCCTGTTTTCAAACGATTTGCAGCAGCCCGTGATGAGTGGATGCTTGCCGATGATTATCAATATCCAGGTCCTATCCAGTTCTTTGGTCCAGCCGAGCTGACGGACAGCGTTCCTCTTTGTTTATCGTGAGTATTTAGTTGGTCCTAAAAAAGGTCATTTTGAAAGAACTGATATTATTAAAGGAGTAGCTCATCCGCTTTATTCTTAGCGGAGAGAAGATCTGGAAAGATATTCTCCTTATGAATTAAATCAATAAAACCAAAATTCTTGAGATCAAGAAGAGGTTGTGGAAGTAGTTCAGAAAGAAGCAGGTGAGCATTCATTTTTTTACACTTTTCATGGAGCTCTTGTAGAGCAAATATCCCTGACACATCAATAAGAGTGACATAGGGCATCTGGAGAATAAGGACTTTTGAAGGAATAATTTTTTTAAGAATATGATCATTACCAAAAAAGAAGGGGCCTTGGATCTCATAGATTTTTACTGAGTCGGGCGCCGCAGAAAGAGGAATAGCTTTAGAAGCTTTACTCATTTGTCTCATAAAGATAAAGGTGGCCAAAGTAACTCCAATTAAAATGCCGGCCTTTATATCTATAAAAGTGGTTAAAAGAAAAGAGACAATCAAAATAATTCGATCCCCGTAGGGAGCTTTTAAAATCTGGCTAAAAAGAGTGATGTCGAACATTTTCCAACAGATGACAATCAAAATAGCAGAGAGAACGGTTAGGGGAATTTGGCTAACAAGAGAAAAGAAAAAGAAGAGAAGGCAAAAGAGGGTTAAAGCGTGAACTATTCCTGCCACAGGCGTCTTTCCCCCTGTTTCCACATTAGCAGCTGTTCTAGGAATGGCTCCTGCAGCGGGGATTCCACCGAAAAAAGCTGATGCCATGTTAGAAATACCTTGGGCAATAAGTTCACAGTTAGACCTGGGAGTGTCTCCTTTTAAAAGCCTTTCTCCAATTAAGGCAGAAATAAGAGATTCTATGCTAACAAGGAAAGCAATTGTCACAGCATTTCCAAATATTTGTGGCCATTGGCCAGGAGGGATAGAAAAGCTTGGTAATTTGGGGATAGGTAAATCTCTTGGGAAATGCCCGAATTGGGTTTCAATAGTTGCAATAGATAGATCAAAAAAGAAACATATGCCCGTTGTTAAAACAATGACAAAAAGCCCCCAAGGAATTTTGGGAACAAAACGTTGAATAAGTAAAATAATAACTAAGCTTCCTATGCCCATTAAAAGGGTATAAGGATGGATCGTTGAAAAGGCGTCAAAATAAGAGGTCCATGCTTGTATAAAATCGGATGGAGCAGAGGTGAGTTGTATCCCTGCGAAATTTTGAATTTGTAAGGCAAAAACGGATACAGCAATGCCGCTTGTACAGCCAGTAATGAGAGGCAGGGGAATATATTTTATCCAAGAACCTAGTTTGCAAATACCAAGAATAATTAAAAAAAGAGATGCTAAAAGCATGGAGAGATAAAGACCATTATATCCAGTTGTTTTAACAATGGAGTAAACAACGACGATAAGAGCAGCAGATGGCCCGCCAATTTGTACGCGGCTAGACCCTAAGGCAGAGGTTAAAAATCCTGCAACGACGGCCGTTAAAAGCCCTTGAATGGGAGTAGCTCCAGAGGCAATAGCCAATGCAATAGATAAAGGCATGGCGATGAGAGCCACGGTCATTCCTGCAATGGAATCTTTTCTTAAAAGAGAAAGTGTGTAATGTTCCTTTAAACGTAGATACGATTCAGGAATGAATTCACGCCATTTGGAAGAGGTCATAAATTAAAACTCTATGTGCAAAGAACCGATAGAATTGTATAGCCCATATAATTGTCAAATAGAAAATCTAACAATAATCTTTTTATGCGGATCAGTTTTGGGAATCCACAAGATTAACTTGAATCATTTGAATAAGAGAAAGAAAGGCTTATACTAATGTAAGAGGTCATCTATCGAGTAATTTGGAGGGCGTACACCTCGTAATTTTAGACGATGCGAAGACCGCCAAGGCGGCTAGAGGAACTCTTTTTCGGTTTTGCCGGAGATAGTGCTGCACCGACAAGATCATAGCCGGCAACATCTGTGATCTCTACGAGATATTCTTTGCCAAAAGCAGTTACTGCACGGCAGTCATTGATGATGACTTGTCCATCGATATCAGGACATTGCCCGTGAAAGCGACCTATCATAAGAAGGTTGCTTTCAGGATGGTAGCCTTCGATGACAACCGGAATCGTGCGGCCCAGCCAGCGGCGGCTTAATTTTTGGACCGTAGAGGCCTGAATCTGCATCAGTGTATCGTAACGTCTTTGTTTGATATCTTCTGCGATATGATCAGGAAGAGTTTCTGCGTGGGCGCCTTTTTCAGATGAAAAAGTAAAGACACCGATATTATCCAGAGGATACTCTTGCACGAAACCACAGAGCTCTTCAAATTGCTCTTCTGTTTCTCCAGGAAAGCCGACCATTAAGCTTGTTCGAATAACAACGTCTGGAACTTCCCGGCGTAACTTTGTAATTGTTTCGATGATTTGCGCTCTATTTGTTTTACGACGCATGTTTTTAAGAACTTGGTCATTAATATGCTGTAGAGGCATATCTAGATATTTTAGAATACGAGAATCGCTTTTTAAAAGACCTATAAGCTCATCGGATATTTCATCAGGATAGAGGTAGAGAAGGCGAAGTTTAAAATTATCAGGAAGCGTAAGAATAGCCTTAAGAAGGTCTTCAAAGCGTTCTTTTCTTTCTTTACCCCAATCTCCCAGATCTTGTGCAATGAGAATGACCTCTTTGACACCTTGTGAAAGAAGGGCACGCATTTCTTTCAAAACCTGCTCAACACTTTTACTTTTTAGGTTACCTTTAATTTGAGGGATAATGCAAAAAGAGCAGCGTTTCAGGCAGCCTTCAGCAATTTTCAAATAGGCGTAATGTTTAGGTGTTGATAGAGTCCTGGGAACTTCACCAGCCTGAAGATAACTCCTAGCTGATGTAACGATTTCTTGGTTTTCGGTTGCCGTAATGAGGGAGAGAATCTGAGAAACATCACCAGAGCCGAGAAGGTAATTTACCTCAGGGATTTCTGTTTTAATGATATCCTTATGATTTTGCACCATACAGCCAGTAACGACGACTTTGGCAGAAGCCTTCTTTTCATCGATAAGCATTTGGATTGTATCAAGAGATTCTCTACGCGAAGATTCAAGAAAGCCGCACGTATTAACGACTAAATAATCAGCTTCCTTCATATCAGCTGTTGCTTGATAGCCAGCTTGAAGTAAAATACCAATCATTACTTCCGTATCGACTAGATTTCTTGGACAACCAAGACTCGTAAAATGAACTTTATTTAGGCTTTGCGTAAACATTGTGATATAGTATAGAGAAGTCTTATGAAAAGTGCATCAGGTTTTAACGGTCAGCGATTTTTTAATTCCTACGCGGCAGCTATCCCCTTAAAACAGATAGGGAAGTGGTTATTATCGCGTCAGACTCCTGCTTGGCCAAAATCTGTTTTTCAGTCGATTACCTTCGATAATATGACCTGGTTTCATCATTCTACCTGCAGTATCAAGATGTCCGGTTTTCATATGCTTACAGATCCTATATGGGAAAAAGCTTGTGGTCCCTTCGGTCGTTTTGGCCCTAAACGTCACGGTGCTTTACAGACTAAATTAGAAGATTTGGATCCAGTGGATATCGTACTTGTGAGTCATAACCATTTTGATCACATGTGTTTAAAGACACTACATCGTTTGCAAAAGATGTTTAATCCTTTAATTATTACAGGCCTGGGAAATAAAAGGCATTTGAAAGACTTTCCCCTTGTTAAAGAGCTGGACTGGTGGGAATCCTATTCTAATGCTCACTTATCAATAACTTATGTGCCTGCTGCTCATTTCTCATCTCGTTCGCCTTTTGATCGCAATAAAAGTCTATGGGGAGGCTTTGTTCTGGAAGGGGAGAAGAAAGTCTATTTTGCAGCCGATACCGGACAGGGGAATCATTTTCAGGAAATTGCGGATGCTTTTGCACCTTTTGATTATTGCTTTTTACCTATCGGATCCTATAAGCCAGAATCTATTCTTCATCCAGTCCACATAGGGCCCAGGGAAGCTGTTGCTTTGCATAAACTCTTAGGAGCTCAAAAATCTATTCCTATTCATTATGGAACCTTTCAGCTCGGAGATGAGGGCTTTCATGAGCCTCTGCAAGAGCTTGCTAAAGAGCTAAGGCTCCAAGGCTGCCCAGATAATAGCTTTCTCTTTCCTTCTTACTTAAGCTGATTTTTGGGTTTATCTTTCTGATATACCTATATTTTAGGAACTTTTAAAAAATTTTTTCCTTCTTGAGCATCCTGACTAGGCCCTTCAAACAATTTTCCAAAAACTAGCCTTGTGAGATGAAAGCCTTTTAAATAAAGGCATATAAAACCCAAGTTATAAAGCTTAAGGAATACCTTAGCTTCAAAATAGATCGCTATAATTAGACATAAAAAAACCCCCGCTTCTTGGCTTATCCAAAAAACGGAGGTCTAGGAAGAATTTTCAGTTAAACTTAGTTTTTACGTTTACGATCGCCTTCTTTCAAGTGGCGTTTACGCATACGAATAAAAGAAGGTGTAACTTCGATTTGCTCGTCATCTTCGATGTAGTCAATAGCTTGCTCAAGCGTGAATCTGCGTGGAGGTGTTAAGATGATATTCTCATCATTACCTGAAGAGCGCACGTTTGTAAGCTGTTTAGCTTTAGTGACATTAACAACTAGATCATTGTCACGTGTGTTTTCACCCACAATCATGCCTTCATACACTTCATCACCAGGAGAAACGAAGAGGGTCGTGCGCTCTTGTAAGTTAAAGCAGCCGTAGCCGTTACTGCGTCCATCAGAAGCCGCAATAGCCACACCTTTTGGACGGCCAGGAATAGGGCCTTTAAAGGGTTCAAAGCGTTCGAAAATAGAGGTAAGAACGCCAAGACCGCGTGTCATAGTAAGAAACTTACTACGGTAACCCATAAGGCCACGTGTAGGAACGAGGAATTCAATATGAGCCAGGCCATGCTCGTTCGTATCAAGAGCTTGCATCTCACCTTTACGGCGAGACATTTCTTCAATAACAGCACCTGAATAGTCTGAAGGAACTTCGATATGTACACGTTCTACGGGTTCTAATTTCTGCCCTTGATCTTCTTTCATGATAACACGTGGCTTAGAAAGCGTCATTTCATAGCCTTCGCGACGCATCGTTTCTACAAGAACAGAGAGGTGAAGCTCACCACGACCAGAAACTGTGATAGCATCACTACCAGCTTCTTCAATACGCAGAGAAATATTAGCTTTTTTCTCTTGTAATAGACGCTCACGGATTTTATTCATCGTTACATGCTGGCCATCTTTACCCACAAATGGGCTATTATTAACCATGATGTCGATAGAAACTGTTGGTTCTTCTAGAACAATCGGAGGAAGCCTCATGATTTTTTCAGGAGAACAGAGAGTGTCACCAATCATGACCTCTGGAACACCGAAGATACCTACAATATCACCGCATCCAGCTTCTTCCAACTCGATTTTTTGAATGCCTAACCAGCCTTGAATCTTGGCGATTTTCCAGCGCTGTTCTTTATCTGTTACCTGAATAACAGTATCACCCTTTTTAATCGAACCGTTAAGGATACGACCACAAGCCAAGCGTCCGAGGAATTCATCATAGCCAACTGTTGCTACTTGCATAAGAAAAGGCTCTTCTAGGAGTCCTGGCGGTGCAGGAACAGCTTCTACGATGAGATCAAAGAGAGGTTTCATGTCTACGCGTGGATCATCTACGTTTTTTAATGCAAAGCCAGAAAGGCCTGAAGCATAGCAAAAGCGGAAGTCAAGCTGTTCATCTGTTGCACCTAGTTCTGCAAAAAGGTCGAAAGTGAGGTTTAAAACACGATCTGGATCTGCGTGTGGACGGTCAATTTTATTAATTACAACAATCGGTTTTAAACCTTTTTGAAGGGACTTTGAAAGGACAAAACGTGTTTGAGGCATAGGGCCTTCTTGCGCGTCTACCAGTAAAAGTACAGAGTTGACCATACCAAGAATACGCTCTACCTCTCCTGAGAAGTCAGCATGTCCAGGTGTATCGATGATATTAATTTTATAATCACCATAATCAATGGAAGTATGCTTAGCATAAATGGTAATACCACGTTCTTTCTCTTGATCATGGGAGTCCATCATCCTTTCAGCTGTCTTTTCGTTGTCACGAAAGACGTTCGACTGCTTTAACACAGCGTCAAGCATGGTTGTTTTGCCGTGGTCAATGTGGGCAATGATTGCTATATTACGAATTTTATCTGGTGAATGCATGGGCCCTAAATGTGTAAAAAATGTAATCGATGGTAACATTTTTTAATCAAGTGGTCAAACGATTTCGGAAGCTACTGTATCGTAATGCAAAAGTCCCAGAGGAGTTAGCTGTACAAACGCCCCTTTTTTAATAAGAAGACCTTGGTTTTCTAAGGAAGTTATATCAATGCCCGCTCGTAGAGGAGCTCCTTCCAGAAGACGCAGATGAATGGCAAAAAGTTCTCTTTCCGCTCTTTCTGGAGGCAATTCTTCACTGAAATCAGTTGCAGACTGCCCGCTTTCTATCAAAGCTTTATAGCGATTATAGTTACAAATATTTTGAAATCGACGACCCTCTAAATAGCTAAAAGCAGAAGGCCCTATACCCCTGAACGGACGCCCTGTCCAATAGCCTGTGTTATGGACTGCCTTAAAGCCTTCTTTGGCAAAAGCTGAGATTTCATACCTTTTTAGGCCGGCTTTTTCCAAAATATGTACGGCTGTATGCAGATATTCAGCATCTCCTTCAAGAGTTTGTTTTTTCTGCTTATAAAAGAGAGTTCCCGGCTCGATTGTCAGGTTATAGAGGGAGAGGTGGGTGATAGGAAGGTTCACTGCTTGATTTAAAGAATATTCCCAGCTCTCTAAAGTCTGACCAGGAAGATCGAACATGAGATCAATAGAGATGTTATCAAAACCACATTCTTTGGCCAGATGGATGGCAGCAAGCGCTTTTTCAGCACTGTGTGTTCTTGTAAGAGAGGTAAGATGTCGATCATCAAAGGATTGTACTCCTATGCTGAGGCGGTTGATTCCAGCTTTTTTAAAAGCTAAAAGCCCTTCTCGATTTAGACGCTCTGGGTTGGCCTCTAAGGTAATTTCTGCGTGAGGAAGTGGTTTTATGTCACCTAGAAGCTCTTCAAAAAAATAAGGCTCTAGAAGGGAGGGAGTACCTCCACCAAAATAGACCGAAACGAGGTTTTTTAAAGGAAAAAGGCTCCATTCTTTTTTGAGCGTAAGGACAAAGTCTGCGTGCTTTTTTTC
>CAIMEJ010000056.1 GCA_903839985.1 uncultured bacterium
AGCTTGCACGGCTATTTAAATTACCTCTTGTATATGCCTCTTCTTCTTCGGTCTATGGAGCTAATAAAAAGCTTCCCTTTTCTGTGGATGATAAAACAGAAGAGCCCGTAAATTTCTATGGAGCTACTAAGAAAGCTAATGAACTAATGGCCTATTCTTATCATCATCTTTACGGCTTTCCTGTAACAGGATTACGTTTTTTTACCGTTTATGGCCCTTGGGGTCGTCCTGATATGGCTTATTATTCTTTTACTAAAGCCATAACGGAGCAAGTGCCTATCAAGCTCTATAATATGGGTAAAATGAAACGGGATTTTACCTATATAGATGATATAGTAGCAGGAACCCTTGGAGCCCTTGATTATATGGGCGGTGCTCGCGTTTATAATTTAGGTAACCATAAAAGTGAAGAGCTTCTCCATTTTGTAGCTATTTTAGAAAAAGCTGTTGGTAAGAGGGCTCTTATTGAAAAGCTTCCTATGCAAATGGGAGAGATGGTTGAAACTTTCTCCGATATTGAGCCGGCAAAAAAAGAACTCGGGTTTTTACCTCGGGTGTCTATTGAAGAGGGTTTGCCCCGCTTTGTCAATTGGTATAAGGAATATTATGGTGCTTAAAATAAGTGTCACTATTCTCACAAAAAATGCCGAAAAAAATCTTGAAAAGACTCTTGAATCTGTAAAAAATTTTAGCGATATTATTATTTTAGATAATGGGTCTACAGATAACACACTGGCTATTGCAGAGCGTTATCCCCATGTGCGCATCTTTAAATCTTCCTTTATAGGCTTTGGTCCTCTTCATAATTTAGCCTCTTCCTATGCCCTATATGATTGGATTTTCTCTATAGATAGTGATGAGGTTTTATCCGAGGCTCTCTTTGATGAAATTACAGCATTACAGCTAGAAGAAAAACTTGTTTATTCTTGTCCTCGAAAAAATTTTTATCAAGGCCGACATGTCAAGGGATGTGGCTGGGGAACTGACCGTGTGGTGCGTCTTTTTAATAGGCACTTTTTTAGTTTCTCACAGGACCAGGTGCATGAAAAGGTCATGGCTCCTCGGATATCCATGGTAAATTTAAAAAAACCACTTTTGCACACCCCCTATCATTCTGTAAGTGATTTCTTACGTAAAATGCAGCTGTATAGTGATCTTTTTGCCGAGCAAAGCCATCGGAAATCATCACCTTTAATAGCACTTGGGCATGGATTTATGGCTTTTTTTAAGAGCTATATTTTAAAGAAAGGCCTTTTTGATGGGTACGCCGGTTTTCTTATCTCAGCTTATAATGGTCACACAGCCTTTTATAAATATCTGAAATTATATGAAAAACAGCGCTAATCAAGGGCCGGTAATTCGGTCTAGATCTGCTTCTTTAAGTGTTTGAATGGCTGTCTTAAATTCAGGTGTTATTAGTTTTGCTTTATCAACGGCGTCTAGAGCAAAGTAGTTTTCTGGATGTTGAGCAAAGTCCGCTGCAAGGGCATCAAAAGTATCGTAAGTTTCCTGAATGAGACTTGATCTTCTTTTAGCCTCACTTAGAGCAGTGTAATCCGCTAGCATAGCAGGGTCTGCAGGAGGTGCAGCTGGCAGGTTACCATGGGCTGCTAGAGTCATAGAGGCAATAAAAAGACCGCCAAGAACCTCACCGGATGAATGATACTGTCCGCTTTGCATAAAAAAGGATATCGCTGTAAATAACTTTTGAAACTCTGGTTCATTAGGCATAACAGGAGGTGCTCCGGCTGGGGCTGCTCCAAGAACTGGATTTGCCAGTGCTTTTTTATACATATAAAGTGCATGTGCATGGTCATTAAGAGGCTTTAATAAGGTTTTCATGCGTGCTACATTTCCTGCTGTTGAAAGAGATCCTAGAACCATATCAATAGTTGTCCCAGAAATACTGCAGACAGCACGAAGATCATTTTTAGCCAGTAATGAAGCAACTGATTTCATTTCAACAAAAGAACCCAGAGATATCGTCGATGTAACAGGAGACCCTTCATTAAAGGTAACGGGAATCCCACCTGCATACTCTCCATCTGCATTTTTTGTACCTATAATAATTGCTTGGAGAGCATCTTTAAGCGCTGGAGCGGGTCCTGAAAGACTCGCTGCAAGACGCTTTAGGATTAAATCATCCTCAAGAGTTAAAGGCCCAGGCATATCGTCAATAGCACGAAGAAGAATTTCTTGAGGGTTATTTGCAAGACTTTTTATGGAGGTATCAAGACCAGAAGAGAGCCTAAGAGCCCCCATAGGAACTCCATCCGAATGGAGAATATGTTCGCCACTAACAGCGGCATTAAAGCTTGTCATTAGAGGGTCTGATCCTGAAATTGTTAATAGACCAGTTGCTAATTCAAGAGCCTGTAGATCATCTGCTCTGTGAGGCATAAGAGCAAAGGATTCTCCTACCCCAGGGGTTCCGAGAATTGTTTCGCCAAAGTCTTTTAGTAAAACTTTATTAGCTGCAGAAGCTACTGCATCAGCTGCTGGGTCACCAGTTAGGGGCCTGAAGGGCAGCATTGTCATGCGCCCTCTTCCACCACTTTTAACGGTATGAATCTCTAGACTACTCATTTTTTCAATAAATTTTTCGGCTAAGGTTACGGCTAAGCTGGAGATACGGACTGTGGTTTCAACTGTCAGTGGAGATCCTGCAGGCTCAGTTGTTTCTAAGGATTCCCGAATTGCTGTGATAACACAATCTTTTCTTACCGGTGTACCAAGAGCATCTGTAATTTCTCTAAGAATTTTTTTATTAGATACTTCTGCCAGTAAAGGATTACCTCTTAAGGATGTTTTAAGACTGGAGATTTCCCCAAAGCCCGCATGATCTATACCAAAAGCGGCTTGCATGCTACCCGTAATTACGCCTCTGGTATCTACTCGAGGATCGAGAGCAAAATCGTTAAAAAGCTGGCCCACAGTTCCTAATAACTGTACGGTTGCTAAATCAACACCTGCTCGATGCCTTGTTGGAGACGGGGTAAAGTGTTCAGCTGCATTCAAACGATAATAAGCAATAAGACCGGTTAATTTGTCTCTAGCTGTGGGTGCAGGTACCACATCATCCGGTGGAAATCCTGGATATTGCATACATCCGACCCCTGTATGAAAACCCTTATTTAAGAGTGCGCTCAAGCTGTCTAACAGCTTGTCAGCTAATGCAGGGTCAGCTATTGCATGAGTATCTCTAATAGTCTCTATGCAATCAAGGGTGGCATTAAAAGCCCCTAAGGGCCCTGTAGCACCAAAGCTGGCCGGATCCATAAGAGGGCCTGCTGCATGAGCCACAGATCCTAAAATACAGGCTAGGGAAGCAAAAGCGTGTTTTTGTGCTTCAGGAGTGGATGATGTTCTTAAATCTGCACCTTGAGGTCCATCTATATGAGCAGCTCCGGCTAGCGAGCTAGCGGCAGGTAGGGAGCGTCTTGACCCAGGTTTAAAAGCAGAGTCCAATAAAAGAGCTTTGCATAGTCCGGATATGGCAGATGCTCTTTCAGCCAGAGGAGAACTAGATGCCAAAAAAGCAAGGGTACGTCCAGATAATCTACCACTTGGTGGAGTTATTGGTGGTGAGCTTCCTGGAGATGAAGATAGTGAAGACAAAGGCGAGCCGGCTAGAGGGTCATGCGTCATTTTTTGAGTTCTCCCTTTAATAAAGGGCAGTCTCTTGCATTAATGATGACGGAAGCTGGCAGAGGGGGAAGAGAGTTTAGATTTTTACAATCACTGCAATCCAGTTTTTTTAAATGAGGAGGAAGTGGTGGTAATATCTCAAATTCACAGCCTGAGCAGCTAAATTCTTCTAATGCTGAATTAAGAGGGGGCAAGCTTATTAAAGCAGAGCAGCTATCCAGGGTTAATTTTCTAAGAGTATCAGGAAAGGGGCTTGTTATGGCTTGTAGGCTATAGCAGGCGCTACAGTCTAGATCTCGTAATGAGGCAGGAAGAGCTCTAATTTCCCTGATACCTGCTTCATGACAATGAAGATGCTTAAGATGGTCGGGTAAAGCTGGAAGTTCTGATAGCGAGTTACGGATCAGTGTGAGGCTTTCTAATCTTGTAAAGCTGGTCAGATTAAAAGAGGAAAGATCAGTATCGGATAAATAAAGATAGGTAAGATGAGGAGCCACTAGGGATAGTTCTTCCGCTGTCAGATTAAGCCGCATTAAAGGAATTTGATTCTGGTCTAGCCAGTTGGCAAGCGCTGGAAAGGCATCAGAGCTTCCGGACCTGGCCCAATTACGAAAAATAGCAAGGGAATGATCCATTTGCTCTTTATTATCGAAGGGAAGATATTTTGTGGTTTCTTTATGGAGAGTAAGCTCGGAACCTAGGTGATCTTGAGCAAAGTGCAGTAGGCTAAGGGCCTTTAGTTTATTGGAAGAGGGTCCGAAGCTGCGTATATCTTCAGCACAAGTCGCTAAAAGAGATAAAGAGCTTTCTTTCGTAAGTGTTGATGCTTTTAATGAAGGTAGAATATTTTCAACAAGGAGATAAATAAGAGGGGAAGTGTCATTGTGCTCCCGAGCGGTGGAGACTTGGGCTTGCCATACTGGAGGGGTTGCGGCAGGGCTACCAATTGAACTACTCATTTTACTCTCCTATACTAGGAGTTCAGATATAGTAGTATTTTTTTTATTTAGATAGAAAAATGTAAAGCGGTTTTACAAAAAAGAGAGGAGAATTCCTGAAAGAGCTATAAGCATGCCCACCCAGTCCACCTTTTCTTTGTAGATCCATTGGCTCCAGATGTTACAAAAAGTGATAGTCAGAACAGCATTAATCGGAATGATGAGCATAGTAAAGGATTGTGTGGCAACTGCTAAAGCAATCATAAGAAAGGCTACAGCGCCTGTATTAAATAAGGACCCTAAAGCCCCTTCTTGTAGATTTTTTTTAGCAGATAAAATATGCCCTTTTAAAAGAAGGCCATTTCCAAGTACGACAACCAAAAACAGTGTGGGCAAAAACCAGCCGCTAGAAGCTTCTATAGAGGTCACGGGGAGAAGAAAGGGGTTATGAGGTAGTAAGGGCTTTGTGAGAAGGGCTTGATATTGATAAATGGTAAGGGCTGCTGCTTGGGCAAAGAAGGTGAGGCCAATGTAAAAGAGCCATTTTAGAGAGATCTTTTGCCCTTTGGCCTGCAGAGCACTACGTAAAAAGCCTAGGATGACCAGAAGCGCTCCTATACCATGAAAAAGAGTATAATAAAAGCCACAATCGCAGCCAAAAATAAGAGACATGAGCAGAGGGGGTAAGATACAGGCTGATTGGAAAATCCCAATGCTCAGATTTGTGGAACCAGCTGCAAAGGCTTTAGGTAAAGCGTAAAAGATAAGGATAACAAAAAGACCTGCAACAGCCCCAAGTCCTATAATAGGCCAGGATACGAGTAATAGTTTTTCACCCGATATAGCAAGAGCTAGAATAAGAGAAAAAAGAAAAGACCAAAAAAGAAACTGCTGAGTTAGCTGGGTATTTCCACTGCTTTTTCGAAAAATATAGTTATAGAGAGCGGCGCATAATGATCCAAGTAATACAAAAAGAAGGCTACTCATAAGATCTGCTCGTAGATTTCCTTCATCTTATTAAAGGTTTGAGTAAATGTGAAATTTTTATTTACCAAATCCTGTCCAGCGAGGCCCATTGTTTTACAAAGCTCTCGATCATTGTAAAACCGCTTTACATAATGAGCTGTTTCTTCAGGGGAATGTGTAATAAATCCTGTAATACCATCAAGACAAACTTCGGGTAGGCCCCCAATATTAGATGTAAGAAGGGGTTTGCCGAGGGTGGCTGCTTGAAGAGTTGCTTGGCTCACGCCCTCATTCGATGTGCTTAGAAGCGCAAATAGATCCATAGCAGCTATGGCCTCATAGGGAGGCTCAATATGTCCTGTGAAAATTACATTTTTTAAGTTTTGAGCTTGAATCTCCAGAAGGGGCCGCATAGAACCCTCCCCTACAATTAGCCATGTGATAGGAAGATCTTGACACAAGGCTGCAGCTAAGAGAAGGTTCTGTACACCTTTCCAGCTTCGCAGGACGCAGAGTGTGCCTACAACAAAAGCAGTTGGTTGAATGCCGAATTTTTCACGTGCATCATAATGAAGCTGTACTTTTTCTGGTTTAATACCAGTCGGTATAGAAAAGCACCTTTTTTGGCCGCTTTGTTTTTGGAGGGCATCTGCCGTCACTTGGCATGTGGTAATAAGAGCGTCTGCAAAATAGCGATAGAGAAGGATGCTGTTAAGTCCTTTACGGACATCGGTAGATAAATGGCGCGTGCGAATAACCCTGCACCCAAAAAGACGTGCAGCGACACCGCCCATCCAACTATCTTTGGAGGAGTGGGTATTAATTAGCTTAACACCTTGGGAACGTATAATATAGCCTAGATTCCAAAGATTTCTCCATTCAAAAGAAAAGGAAAATACTTCAAATCCTGCTTCATTCATGCGCGCGTAAATTTGGCTTTCTGCAGGAGCAGCGAGTAACATACGGTAACCCTCATCACGAAATGAGCAGCACTCTTCAAAAATCCGTATCTCTTGTCCACCCCAACCAAGAGAGGCTTCGGTATGCAGAATTGTCATAAGATTCCTTGAGATAGTCTATTTTTTAAATAGTTCTCTAATTCATTTAAGATACGTTTATGGCCCGCGGAAAATGTCAAATTTTTCATTTGTTCAATAGAATACCAGGAAAAACCTCTTTGCTCTAGAAAGTTTATATTTTCTGGAAATATAAGATAAGGAGTGAGTGTTACAGAGTAGCGTGTAAAGCTGTGTTTTTGGATAGGCAGATTATGCCTAATACATTCTGGATAAGCAATATCTGTTGGGAACTCCCATAAATCAGCCATCACACCTTTCTCCTCCGGATTTTTCAGCAGAAAGTGATCTTTAAAGCAAATAATGATAACTGTTTTTTCTAAATAAGTGGTAGCTGCTCTTTTCGTTGGCAAAGGGAGTTCATATTGTCTGTTTTGTAGAAAAGCAAGACAGCTTTTTTGTACAGGACAAGCTAGGCAATCAGGTTTTTTACGGCAGATGGTTGCTCCCATTTCAATCATAGCTTCTGCTACTATCCAAGGGTCTTTATCCGGTAAGAGTTTGGTAGCTTCTTGTTCAAAGAGCGATTTGTCCTCAAGGGCTAAAAAACGTGAAATAAACCTAGCCACATTGGCATCAACAGCCGCTATTTTTTGACCGAAAGAGAAGGTGGCAATAGCTGCAGAAGTATAGGGGCCTATGCCGGGAATAGTCTGTAATAAATCACGATCAGAAGGGATATTACCTTGAAAGTTTTCTACAATGTAAATAGCTCCCTTTAAGAGATTGCGAGCGCGGCTGTAGTAACCCAGGCCTTCCCATAATTTGAGAACTGTTTCTTTGGGGGCCGCTGCTAGGCTGTGAATATCAGGCAGAGCCTTCATCCAACGTTCAAAGTAGGGAATAACTACTAATACGCCTGTTTGCTGCAGCATAACCTCGGCGATCCATGTGGCGTAAGGGTCTCTTTTCTTCCGCCAGGGCAGGTCCCTTTTGTGCTTCAGAAACCAATCATTTAAGACTTTCATGGTTAAATTTATACATTAGTCAGGTTATTATATGTATATGGAACTCTTTAGCCCTCATAATTCTTTAATTAAGCACTTCTGTCTTTTAAGAGATGATAAGTCTTACCGCCAAGAAAGAGGTTCGTTTTTGATAGAAGGACGTAAAATGCTGGAAGAGGCCCTTGCTAGATTACCTGTAAAAATGGTGCTGGCAACCCATAAGGAATTTTTACCTCCAGGTGTTGAGGGAAAATTAATTACAGAGTCTTTATTTAAAAAAGTTACAGGTTATGTAAGCCCTGAAGGGGTGTTGGCAGAAATAGGGTTTTCTCCTCAAAAAGCTCTGGTAAACGAGCGTTACTTGTTAGTCCTTGATAATGTGCAAGATCCAGGTAATGTGGGGGCTTTAATTCGCGCCGCATTAGCCCTTGGATGGGAGGCGGTTATTCTAGTGGGTAATTGCGCAGATCCTTATGGATCTAAGGCTATTAGTGCTTCTAAGGGAGCCATCTTTCGCTTGCCTATTATTTCGATGACTCCCTCTGCTTTACAGAAGTACTGCCAAGATAAGATACCCTTAATAGCTGCGGATGTAAAGGGGGAGCCTTTTTCTAAAAAAGGACCGTGCGCCCTGATCCTAGGAAATGAAGGGCATGGACTTTCTCCTGCCATAGAAGCTCTTCATCCTTACAAAGTAACGATACCCCTGAAAGGGGATATGGAATCGCTCAATGTGGCTTTAGCTGGAAGCATTTTATTATACGGCCTTATCGGATAACATAAGAGAATATGGACGAAGAAGATTTTTTACCCAGACAGCGTAAGGCAGAGCGTTTAGAGCGCAAACTAGCCCAAAAACTAGATCGCTCCCGTTATAAAAAAACGGATATGGATAAAATAAAGATAGAAACAATCGAAAGACCAGCATCTGTTGGGCGCGTTTTGTCTATTGCCTCACAAGATATAGAAGTATTCTATGAGGGCCATCTACGTAAAGCCGTCCTAAGAGGATCACTCAAGCAAAATAAAAATCGCTCTAAAAATCTCATAGCTGTAGGAGATGAAGTTGCCTTAGAAGAGGGCTTTATTACCCATATTTTACCAAGACGTACGGTTTTGTCACGAGAAGACCACTTGCATAAGCGCAAAGAACAGCTTATTGCGGCCAATGTGGATCAAGTTATTATTACCCTATCCGTTGTTAGCCCCCACTTAAAGCCCTTTTTATTTGATCGCTATATTATTGCTGCTGAAAAGGGGGGGATACATCCCCTACTCGTGATTAATAAAATCGAGCTTTTAGCAGAAGATCCTAAAGAAAAGGCTTTATTCGATGAATTCTTTAAAGTTTATAGCGCTCTTGGTTATGAAGTAATTGCCTTGAGTTGTAAAACAGGTGAAGGCATGGATCTTTTACAAGCAGCTATGTGTAATAAAACCTCCGTTTTTTCAGGGCAGTCAGGTACAGGAAAGTCTTCTTTAATCAATAAAATAACAGGATTGCAATACGCAATTGGCGATATTATTCGTAAAACCAATAAAGGTATGCATACGACAACCTCTACTCGCATGGTGGCTCTTAAGGGGGGCGGATTTTGTATAGACACTCCTGGAATTCGAAGTTTTGGAGTGTGGAGGTTAACGCGTGAAGAGGTAGAGAGCTACTTCCATGAGATCCATGAAGAGGGGGCTAACTGTCGTTTTGCTAGCTGCACACATACGCATGAGCCTAGCTGCGCTGTTATTAAAGCTGTAGAAGAGATGCACATTTCTCCTCTACGTTACGATTCCTATCTAAAACTATTGGACGAGGCTAAAGCGGAAAGGACGGCCCATATTTTCTAGTGGTGACGGCCACCGCCACCACCGCCATGACCACCACCACCGTGGCCGCCGCTAGCATTTTTATCATAATGGTCATCGTGATCGTCATTATAATGATCCCCACCATGGTAATAATTATTATTTATATTATTATTCCAGTTGTGATCCACGCGGCCTCCTCCCCATCCCCAGCCTCCCCATCCCCATCCGCTCCATAGCCATCCCCACCAGCCGGGATCACTATTATTATCATTAATAATCACAGAGCTGGAGCTTGAAAAAGAGGGCCTATCATATCCCCCTCTTTGGCCATCTCTTTGTCCGAAAGTAGCGCGCGCTAGAATAAGTAAGAGAAAAAGAATAACTAGACTCGTTACGATACTGAGAGTGATGGTTAAAAAAGGGTGTTTTTTCAAGAAGAGATCTCCTATTTAAAACCCTCTTACCATGGGAGTCTATTTTGTAGCAAATTTCGCCATTGGACCAAGCTCTTGTTCGATTTCGAGGAGGCGGTTATATTTAGCTATACGCTCCGAACGAGAGAGAGAGCCTGTTTTGATTTGACCACTGCTAGTGGCTACTGCTAAATCAGCAATAAAGGTATCTTCTGTTTCTCCAGAGCGATGAGAAATAATTGTTTTATAGCCATGACTATGGGCTAGCTGAATGGTGTCAAGGGTTTCGGTAAGCGTTCCTATCTGATTGAGCTTAATAAGGATAGCATTTGCTATGCGGTGGTCTATACCTTTTTGCAGAAATTTCTTATTTGTTACAAAAAGGTCATCACCCACGATCTGGATTTTTTTGCCCAGTAGATTTGTGAGATCTTGCCAGCCATTCCAATCACTCTCTCCAAGGCCATCCTCAATAGAATCGATAGGATATTTACGAGTCAGCTCATTTAGATAAGCAATCATGTCAGAGGAAGAGAGCCCATCATAGGTTTGTGTCAAGGCGTTGTAAAATTCGGATGCTGCGCAATCAAGGGCTAGCGTGACCTGCTTGCCAGGTTTATAACCGGCCTCCTCGATGGCCTGTAGGATAAGGTCTAAAGCTTCTTCATGTGAAGCAAGTGGAGGGGCAAAACCTCCCTCATCTCCTACAGCTGTAGAATAACCCTTTTCTTTAAGGATTTTTTTAAGGGTATGAAAGATTTCTGAGCTCCAGCGCAAAGCTTCGGTCAAAGAGGGGGCGCCTATAGGACGAATCATGAATTCTTGAAAGTTAAGTCCGTTGTCTCCATGAACACCCCCATTAATGATATTGATCATCGGACAGGGAAGTAAATGGGCTTCTAAGCCCCCTAAATAACGATAGAGAGGCAGTTTAAGAGAAACTGCAGCAGCACGAGCCGTTGCTAGAGAAGCTCCCAGAATAGCGTTGGCTCCTAGATGTTCTTTGTTTTCTGTACCATCAAGAGAGATAAGGGCTTGATCAATTGCGCGTTGATCAAGAAGAGACATTCCTGCAAGAGTATTGTTAATTGCATGGTTGACATGGGAAACGGCCAGTCCGACACCCTTACCTTTATAGCGGTTTTTGTCATTATCACGCAGTTCAAGGGCCTCATGAGTTCCCGTTGAGGCTCCGGAAGGCACTGCAGCCTTTGCCACAATACCGGTATCCGTTGTTACGGTTACTTCAACAGTGGGTAGGCCCCTAGAATCAAAGATTTGAAGCGCTTTAACACTGCTGATGTGAGGCATACTTTACTCCGCAAAATAACTTTCTAAACCTGCTTGATTAGGCTTCATCCCTTTAGAGCCGGGTTTCCAGCTTGCAGGGCAGACTTCCCCATATTTTTCATGGAAATCTAGAGCATCCACCATACGAAGGGCTTCTTCCACAGAGCGTCCGAGGGCCAAATCATTAATGATCTGATGACGGATTATTCTTTCCTTGTCAATTAGAAAAAGACCCCGAAGAGCTACACCCTTTTCTTCTATTAAGACACCGTAAGAGCGGGCAATAGTCTTATTAAGATCAGCAAGAAGAGGATAAGTAATGCCTTGAATGCCCCCACGATTACGAGGTATTTGAAGCCAGGCTAAATGGGCATAAACGCTATCTACCGAACAAGCAATTACTTGTGTTCCGCGCTTTTCAAACTCAGGGAGTGCTTCTTGAAAAGCTAAGAGTTCTGTCGGACAGACAAATGTAAAATCAAGGGGATAGAAAATAAGGAGAATATTTTTATTTTCCAGGTATTCGAAGCTGTAATGTTCATGGATAACACCCCCGACAGCCGCAGCTGTTACAAATTCAGGGGCTTGTTTACCGACTAAAATTGTCATAAGGGGATCCTTTCGTATGAAAATATTGCACCGGAGAGGAATCGAACCACTAACCGCCCGGTTCGTAGCCGGGTACTCTATCCAGTTGAGCTACCGGTGCAGAAGAAGGGACTAGGATACCTTTTCCCTTCCTTTTTGAGCAAGCTTCGTCTTACATCATATCCATTCCGCCCATACCACCCATTCCGCCCATGCCACCCATTCCTCCCATTCCGCCCATGTCAGGTGCTGATTTAGAAGGAGGTACGGGCTTGTCAGTAATAAGACAAGCAGTAGTGAGAAGAAGGGAGGAAATAGAGGCTGCGTTTTTGATGGCACTTTTTGTTACAAGAACCGGATCTATAACACCAGCAAGAATGAGGTCTTCGAAAGTGTCAGTAAGACCGTTGTATCCAAAAGCCCCCTCTTTTTCGAAGATCTTTTCGGCAATAAGATTGCCTGTTTTGCCACAATTATTTGCAATAGCTGTAGCAGGGGCAAAAACGGCTTTTCCAATAATGGAGACGCCGATTGCTTCATCACCGGTTGTTTTAAGTTTATCCAAAGCTTTAGAAGCGCGCAGAAGAGCAACGCCGCCTCCTGCTACAATGCCTTCCATGACGGCAGCGCGTGTGGCATGTAAAGCATCTTCTACACGAGCCTTTTTCTCTTTCATCTCTGTTTCTGTAGCAGCACCGATATGAATAACGGCCACACCGCCTACCAAGTTGGCGAGGCGCTGTTCTAATTTTTCTTTATCATAAGAAGAGGTGCTGCGAGAAAGAGCGCCCTTAATTTGAAGCTCTCTTTCCTTAAGAGCTTTTTTGTCGCCAAAACCGCCAATAAGGATGCTGTTTTCTTTGGTAATCTTAATAGATTTAACTCTACCTAGGACATCTGTTTCTGCATCTTCTAGATTAAATCCAAGTTCTTCTGAAATAAGAGTTGCCCCTGTAAGAATAGCTATGTCTTGGAGCTGTTCCTTGCGACGATCCCCAAAACCTGGCGCTTTGACAGCACAGATGGGCATTCCAGCTTTTAATTTATTAACAACAAGGGTTGCTAGGGCGTCACCGTCAACATCTTCTGCAATAATCAGAAGGGGCTGAGGGTTTTTGGCCATCACTTTTTCTAAAATAGGAACGAGTTCTTTAACAGACGATATTTTTTTATCGGTGATGAGAATGTGACAGTTTTCGAATTCTACGCACATTTTTTCTGTATTGGTTACAAAATAAGGGGAGAGATAACCCTTGTCAAATTGTAGGCCTTCTACAACATCGAGTGTTGTTTCAATGCTTTTAGCTTCAGCTACAGAAATAATGCCGTCTTTGCCGACTTTAGCCATTGCTTCAGCAATGATGCTTCCGATGTCTTCATCATTATTGGCAGAAATAGTGGCAATCTGCTTAATTTCCTGGGGCGTTTTAATGGCTTTAGCAAAGCTTGTGAGCTCTTTGAGGATAAGATCAACTGCTTTGTCTATGCCTTTTTTAATACTCATAGGATTAGCGCCGGCTGTCACATTCTTTACACCTTCTGCAAAGATAGCTTCAGCAAGCACAATAGCTGTTGTTGTGCCATCTCCAGCCACATCAGCTGTCTTAGACGCAACTTCTTTAACCAGCTGAGCGCCCATATTTTCAAACTTGTCTTTTAGAACAATTTCTTTAGCTACAGTTACGCCGTCTTTCGTGGAAAGAGGTGAGCCAAAGCTTTTTTTAATGACGACATTACGTCCTTTGGGGCCTAGAGTTACTTTCACAGCACGTGCAAGTTTTTTAACGCCATCAAGAATAGATCTTAAGGCGTCTTGTTCAAATTGTAAGAGTTTAGTCATGGTACAAATGCCTTTTAGTTAAGAATGCCGAAAATGTCGTCTTCAGAGAGAATAAGGAGCTCTTCATCTTTCTCATCACTTTTGACTTCTGTTCCTGCGTAACTGGAAAAAAGAATCACATCGCCTACTTTAACGCTTAAAGGGTGAAGTTTGCCCTCGTCATCTCTTTTGCCTTCTCCTGCCGCAATAATAGTCCCTTCTTTAGGCTTTTCTTGAGCGGAATCAGGAAGGAGAATCCCCCCTTTAGTTGTTTTGGCTTTGGAGCGTTGCACCAATACTTTATTACCAAGCGGTCTAATAGATACCATCGCTTTATTCTCCTTGATTTTTAAAGATTCGAATGGGGATTGTAGAAATAGAAAGCAATTCCCGTCAAGGATATTAGCAGAGGAGATTCTTGAGTGCCAAAATTTGCCCTAATATATTTTATTTTTACTCTTTTTGCAGGGGTCTTACCAGCTGCTGAAGAAATGGTTTTAGTTCTCGATCGGCTGCAAGATATAACGCAGTTTCGTTCATTTGCAGATAGCAAGGAGGAGGCTATAAAAGATTTGCCAGCCTCTGGTAGCGCCCAATTTACAGAATCAGGCCTCTTAAAATTAAAAGAAAAATTTGCATCAAAAAGCTTAATGATCGTGGATCTGCGTCGAGAATCCCATGGTTTTGTAGACGGATTACCGATCAGTTGGTTTCTTTGGAATACGAATTGGTCAAATCTGGGGTATTCGATCGAAGAAATTTCTGCTAATGAAGAAGAGCGGCTTGCCTTGCTGCGTAAAGAAAAGAATATTACTATTCAGCGTATTTCTATTATAGATGATAAAAGAATCCGGACTCCTATACCAGTAACAGTTACCTCCGCTGCCACAGAGAGTAATCTTGCTGCCCGAGATGGCGTTGGATATGTCCGTGTGCCTATTTCTGATCATAAAGCGCCGGAGGTTGCTCAAATTAACCAGATAATTACACTTTTTAAAACAAGGCCTGCTTCCGGATGGCTTCATTTTCATTGCAAGGGGGGTAAAGGGCGCACAGCCGTTGTTCTAGCGATGTGGGACATGCTTTATAATGCAAAAAAAGACTCTTTTGAAACGATTCTAGCTAGAGAAAATGCTTTTTCAAACTACGATATACAAAAAAACCCTCCAGATGGACATTATTTTACGGAGCGAGAAGTGCGTTTACATGTTCTTAAAAGCTTCTACGAATATTGTAGGGATAACAAAGATGATTACAAGACTCCTTTTGATATAATTGTTGTCAATTGATCTCTTTTTAGGGTAACCTTTTACTCTATAAAAGATGAGGTTATCCTTGATAAAACATGACTGGACACTAGAAGAGCTCAAAGCCATTCACGATGCGCCTTTGCTCGATTTAATTTATAAAGCTGCCCATATCCATCGTCAGTACCACACTCCTTCGGAGTTGCAGGTCTGTAGCCTCATCTCTATTAAAACTGGCGGATGCCCAGAAGATTGTAAGTATTGCCCTCAATCAGCACGCTACCAGACTAATGTCGAAGCACAAGGCTTAATGGACAAAGAGGCCGTAATTCAGCAGGCAAGAGAGGCCAAAGAGCAGGGCTCAAGCCGTGTCTGTTTGGGAGCTGCCTGGCGCCAAGTAAGAGATAGTCGTCAATTTGATCTTGTTTTAGATATGGTGAAAGACATTTCGGCAATGGATGTAGAGGTTTGTTGCTGTCTGGGTATGCTGAATGAAGAGCAGGCTGTTCGTTTAAAGGAGGCTGGACTTCACTCCTATAACCATAATTTAGATACGTCTAGAGATTATTATCCCTCTATTATTACAACCAGAACTTATGATGATCGTTTAAAGACGCTGGATAATGCGGAGAAAGCCGGCATTAATTTATGCTGTGGTGGGATTATCGGTATGGGGGAAAGTGTAGATGACCGCATCTCTATGCTGCATACTTTGGCCACAAGAGCCCAGCACCCCTCTTCAGTCCCCATTAACATGCTCGTTCCTATTGAAGGAACTCCCCTTGCTGAGCAAAAACCTGTTTCTATTTGGGAGATGGTGCGTATGATTGCTACAGCACGTATCGCTATGCCAGAAGCAATGGTTCGCCTTTCAGCAGGCCGTCTAGAAAGATCTTTGGAAGAGCATGCTCTGTGCTTTTTAGCAGGGGCTAATTCGATCTTTAGTGGTGAAAAGCTTCTTACAACACCTAATCCAGGTGTGAATTTCGATGAGCAGATGATAAAGCTCTTCGGAATGAGCCGTAAAGGTGAGATGGTTTGTGCCTGAGGCATTTCTTCGGGAGCGTCTCGAACAGCGCCTTGAAAAAGGCCTTTTAAGGAGCCTTAAGACCTATGATAATCTTGTTGATCTAACCTCCAATGATTATTTAGGTCTTGCTAGAAGGCCTTTATCGTTTCAAGAAGAATCTAGAGGTTCAACAGGTTCGCGTCTGCTGACGGGTAATAGCCTTTATTACGAAGAAGTAGAATCTCAAGTAGCTGCTTATTTCAAAACAGAATCAGCCCTTATTTATAGTACCGGCTACGCAGCTAATTTAGGGCTTATTTCAGCTGTTTGTCAAGGAGCTGTCTTTTTTGATGAGGATATACATGCCTCTTGTCACGATGGTATGAAGCTGGCTGGTGCTGATTGCTATCCTTTTCGTCATAATGACATGGACCATTTAGAAGGACGCCTCAAGCGCTCAGATACAGAGAGAAAGTTTATTCTTGTAGAGTCTATTTATTCAACGAATGGAGATAGGGCTCCTTTAGAAGACATTTCTGCATTGGCAGATGCTTATGGAGCTCTTTTAATTGTAGATGAGGCTCATGCAGGAGGTGTTTTTGGAGCAGGTCTTGCAGCTCATATAAACACATTTGCCCGAGTTATTGCTTTTGGAAAAGCTTTTGGAGTACATGGAGGAGCTGTTATTGGCAGTGCTCTTTTAAAAGAGTATCTTCTCAATTTTTCACGTAGTTTTATCTATTCTACAGCACCCTCGAACCATTTTTATAGATCTATTGAAAGTTCTTTGGGGATGGTAGAAGAAGAGCGTCCGAAGTTGTTGGAATTAATGAAGCATTACGACTTAGAAGCGCCTGTAAAAGCTGTTTTTGTTAAAGATCCTATAAAAGCCTCTAAAGCTCTTTTAGAAGAGGGTTTTTTTGTACGAGCTCTTTTGCCACCAACTGTCAGAAAACCCTGCTTAAGGCTATGCTTGCATGCATTTAACACGCAAGAAGAGATAGATCGTTTTTGGAGGATTCTTTGCGAAAAAGATATGTTATTGCCGGTATAGGAACAGATGTAGGAAAGACGGTTGTTTCGGCTATTTTGGTAAAAGCTCTTAAAGCTGCTTATTGGAAACCAGTGCAATCGGGTCTTGAGCGTGATACGGATAAAGTCCAGGAGCTTGTTCCAGAAGCCATCTGTTACCCAGAAGCTTATCATTTTAAAATGCCAGCTAGCCCCCATCAAGCAGCAAGAGCTGAAGGGGTTGTTATTGAATCGATCCCTGTGCCTTATCATGAGGGGCCATTAGTTATCGAAATGGCTGGAGGCCTTATGGTCCCACTGCGGTCAGATTTTTTATCTTTAGACTGGGCTAAAACACTGGATGCGGAATGGATTTTGGTGAGCCGTTATTATCTGGGGAGCATTAACCATACACTACTCTCTCTTGCAGCCTTAGAAGGGCAGAAAATAAAAGGGGTTGTGCTTGTTGGAGATGTAAATGAGGCTAGCCGAGAAGCTATTGCTTTTCGTTCGCCTATTCTTTTGGAAATACCGCAAGCGCAAATCACTCCCGAACAAATTACTAGTTGGGCCAATTTATGGACTTGATAAAAGCAGATTCGAAGTGCATTTGGCATCCATTTACACAAACAAAAACAGCTGCAGCACCCATTCCTATTGTAAGAGCGTTGGGCTCCAAACTTTTTCACGCTGATGGACACTCTTTTATAGATGCTATTTCTTCATGGTGGTGTAATATCCATGGACACGGTCATCCACATATTGTAGAGGCTATTTCTAGGCAAGCAGCAACTCTTGATCATGTGCTCTTTGGAGGGGTTACTCATCCAGAAGCCGTTCGTCTTGCACAAAGACTTTTAGAGCTGCTTCCCTATGAGCGCGTTTTTTATTCAGATAATGGATCTACAGCTATCGAAGTGGCTCTTAAAATGGCCCTGCAATACAGGCTCCAATCGGGTATGCCACAAGGCAAGATCATGGCCTTAAAAGGTGCCTATCACGGGGATACCTTTGGCGCTATGGCTGCAGGAAGATCCCCTTTTCATGAGCCTTTCTGGTCTCTTCTTTTTGATGTGACCTTTATCGACCCTCCTTATGAGGGCCAAGAGGTGGATTTAACGGGTGTCGGTATTTTTATTTTTGAGCCGCTTATTCAAGGAGCAGGTGGTTTTCGTATACATGATTTAAAGGCTTTAGATCAGCTTCTTAAGCGCTGTAAAGAAAATAATATTTTAACAA
>CAIMEJ010000057.1 GCA_903839985.1 uncultured bacterium
GTTAAAAGTCAAGTAGACAAGTCTTTACATGCCAATATTATTTTAGAGCCCAGCAGACGCAATACGGCCCCAGCTATTGCCTTAGCCCTTAAATACGCAGTCGATAAACGCGGAGCGGTGCCAGATGATGTCATTCTTGTTATGCCGGCAGACCATTTTATTGAGCCAGAACATGTCTTTTTAGAGGCCGTAAAAAAAGCGGCGTTTCAAGCCAAACAAGGGAAAATTGTTACCTTTGGTATAGAGCCAACCCGTGCTGAGACAGGCTTTGGGTATATTAAAAAAGGTGCAGCTATCGATAATGGCCACTTTAAAGTAGATAGTTTTGTAGAGAAACCCGATCAAAAAACAGCCGAAGAGTATGTTAAAGAAGGTAACTATCTGTGGAATGGAGGCATGTTTGCTTTTACCGTGGGAACTATGCTGGGTGAAATGGAAACCTATTGCCCAGAGATTACGGGATCTTATGAAGAACTAGCCGCTAAGTTTGCTATGCTACCCAATCAATCTCTTGATTATGGTGTTTTAGAAAAATCGGCAAAGATGGCTGTTCTTCCGCTTTCTCTTTCCTGGTCAGATGTAGGCTCTTGGGAAAACATTTATGACATCTTTGAAAAAGATGCAGATGAGAACGTTAAAGTGGGCAATATTATTGCGCATAACTGTAAAAACAGCCTCTTTTTGGGTGGTAAAAAGCTCATAACTGCACTCGATGTTGAGGATTTGATGGTCATCGAAACAGATGATGCTCTTCTTTTGTGTAAGAGGGGGAGTAGTCAACATGTTAAGCAGGTTGTTCAAAATATGATGGCTAAAGGCCTGAAAGAAGTTTTAGAGCACACAACCGTGCAGCGTCCTTGGGGTTCATATTCTATTTTAGAAGAGGGTAGTCGCTACAAAATAAAAAAAATTGTCGTGAATCAAGGTGAGCGATTAAGCTTACAAAAGCACTACCATAGAAGTGAGCACTGGGTTGTGGTGAAAGGAACGGCCAAAGTGACTGTGAATGAAGGCTTTCACTATGTGCATGAAAATGAGAGTATTTTTGTTCCTAAAGGGGCTGTGCACCGTGTAGAAAATGAAGGGAAAATCCCTTTGGAGATCATAGAAGTTCAAGTAGGAGAATATCTAGGAGAAGACGACATCATTCGCCTAGAAGACCATTATGGCAGACGTTAATCACACTAAAATTGTATGTACTATTGGCCCTAGTTGTCAAAGTGTAGAAAAAATGCTAGCTCTCATCGATGCGGGTATGAATGTCGCGCGCCTCAATTTTAGTCATGGTACCCACGCAGGTCATCTTGTCTCTATTAATAACTTAAAAGAGGCTAGGAATAAGTCAGGCAAGCCGCTTGCTATCTTAATGGACACGAAAGGCCCAGAGATTCGTGTAGGCACTGTAAAAGGTTCTGGGTTCCCTGTAAAGTCAGGTGACAAACTCTTTATTTCCAAAAAAGCTGTAGAAGGAACTATAGAGGCCATTTGTTTGACGCCGCCTCTCGTGTTTGATTATCTTAAGCCCGGCATGACCCTCCTTATTGACAACGGCTATATTAGTTCCCAAATAGTATCTATTTCAAATGAAGGCGTTATTGTTGAGATAGAAAATGGCGGAATTATTAGTAGTAATAAAGGTATTAATATCCCAGGTCATTTTATTAATCTACCAGCTGTTACTGAAAAAGATATTGAGGACATCCGCTTTGCCCTAAAAGAAGATGTGGATATGATTGCAGCCTCTTTTGTGCGTTCAAAAGAGCATGTAGAGGTTATTCGAATTCTCTGTATAGAATGTGGTAAACCCGAAACACTTATTATTGCCAAAATTGAAAATTATGAGGGGGTAGATCATTTTGAAGATATTGTTCAAGTAGCCGATGGTATTATGGTTGCTCGTGGAGATCTGGGGGTAGAGCTTCCTGTAGAGCAAGTGCCACGTCTTCAAAAAATGATGATAAGGCAAGCTTATCTAGCTTCAAAGCCGGTTATTACAGCAACACAGATGTTAGAGACGATGATCACCAATCCACGGCCAACACGTGCCGAAGTCTCGGATGTGGCTAATGCTATTTATGATAGCACATCAGCCGTCATGTTGTCAGGAGAGACCGCTGTTGGTAAATATCCCATTGAAACTGTTAAAATGATGCGCCTGATTGCACAAGAGACCGAATCGGATTTCAAATATCAAGAGTTTTTCTATAATAATGCAAGGCGTGTCTATAACGATATTCCCTCCTCTGTAACGCTTGCAGCGGTTAATACAGCTTATAGTGCCGGCGCTAAGGCCATATTTGCTTCGACTAAAACGGGACTCACAGCGAGGCTCCTCTCATCGCTGCGTCCAGAAAATCCGATTATCGTCATCACCCCTGATCTTAAGACGTATCATCAATTAGCTCTTTACTGGGGGGTTATCCCTTTTTATAGTGCAGATGTGCATGATCACGCAGCAGCCTTTGCTTTTCTTTCTGAAAAAGCCAAAGAACTTGGTATTATCTATCCCCATGATCTTGTGGTAGTTATGGCAGGAGCCTCTTTTGGAGAAACAGGAACTACTAACATGATGATTGTCGAAAAGGTATCGTGAATATTGTTATAGATGCCCGGATGGTTGATTGCTCCGGTATTGGCACTTACATCCAAAATATCTTGAGGGGAATATCTCCTAATCTGCCTTTAATTGCTATAGGGGACCCGGAAAAGTTAAAAGACTTTCCGCTTAAGGATATTATTTCCTGCACAGCGCCTATTTATTCCGTAAAAGAGCAGCTCATTCTCCCTCAAATCATCCCGGCATGTGATCTTTTTTGGTCGCCTCATTACAATGTGCCACTTCTTCCCATACGCGCCAAAAAAAGACTCGTATCGATTCATGATGTTTATCATATGGCCTTTTTTTCAAGCTTGAGCCTTGCTGAAAAAGCCTATGCAAAAGTAGTTTTATCCCAAGCTGTGAAAAGATCTGCCGGCATCATTACGTGTTCTCAGTTTTCCTCCCAAGAAATAAGCCGGTTTTTCCCAGGTGGCCGTGAAAAAATAGCCGTTATCCCTTATGGTATTTATAAAAAAACTATAGAAAGAGCGCCAGAATCATTCCTCCTGACTGTTGGCAATTTAAAGCCGCATAAGAATCTCCTAAATCTTGTAAAGTCTCTAGCATATCTAGATAGAGATCTAATGATTGTAGGCAAGAAAGAGGGTTTAAGAACCAAGGATCTATCTTTATTCTCTTTTTTAGAGCAGCATCCAGAGATATCCAAGAGAGTAACCTTTACAGGATACGTTTCAGAAAAAGAGTTAGAGAATCTTTATGCACGTGCAGCTGTTTATGTTTTCCCATCCCTTTATGAGGGGTTTGGCTTTCCAATTCTGGAAGCTATGGCTGCCGGTTGTCCAGTAGCTAGCTCATCAAGGGCTTCTCTTCCTGAAGTAGCTGGTAATGCAGCCTCTTATTTTGATCCAGAAAGTCCTGTAGATATAGCCAGAGCCATTAAACAGATTTTAGATAATGAGTCTTATAGGCAGGAATTGATCACTAAAGGCAAAGAACAAATCGCATTGTTTAATTGGCAAGAATGTTATAAAAAACATCTTAATTATATTATGTTAATGAGAATCTGAGGGAATCTCTCATCAAGAAAATCTAAGAGGGAATATTTTTTTTAAATCTATTTTGTAAAAGAATGTCAGTGCTAATAGAATTTTTAATGGAAATGCTTGCTTTTTTGCCAATACCGTAAGCTGCGCTGATGAGCCCCAAATGGTACCATATATGTATCCGCAGGATGTTCTGGCCTGTTTGGAGAATAATAAGTGTAAAAAATAACGAGATCAGCAAAGAAGCTAGAATAATTTTAGTTTCGGAAGCAGGCATTTTTTTCAGCATATCCCAAGGTTTCTTGAAAATATTATAGATATAAAATAGGAGGGGTATGATGCCAATACATCCACTTGCTACTAATAGCTCTAATGCAACACCTGCACCTTCAAAATTTTTAGCTTGTTCATTGGTTGTTACTATAAAACCGCCTAAAGCACCTACAGCAGGAGAAATCCCCCCCAGGCTATAGCCGATCAAAGGGCTTTCTGTAAAAACGGTTAGCATATTTTGATAGTCTGTCAATCGTATTGAAATAGAGTGATCACTGGAACCCAGAAGGCCCACGCCCATGAAAAGCACCTCTAGAGCAAAACTTTTGATCAAAAAAATTCCATATGTAATAACAAAAGTTGCAGGTAATAAAAATTTTAATAATATGGTGTTTATATTTGAGGAAGAGAACATGCCTTTAAATAGATTTTGAAGAAAGAAAAAGAGCGGCCGACTAAACCATAATAAAACAATTAACCAGCCACCTCTAGATGTAGAAGCAATAAGAGCTATAAGAATAAGAAAATAACAAACTTTCAGCTTTTTGGGGGATAGTATTTGGGATTTTTTTTCTTTCAGATAAGCAATTAAAATAAATCCTTGTACCATATAAATAGCAAAAAAAGAAGGTTCATAGTTGAAGCCATTAATGCGGGCTAAAAGACCTGGAATAAACCACTGCATCGTCAAAAGGCTTATACCCATAAATCCTGCAGCGAATTGAATAAGGCCAAATGCCCCTACAAAAACAAAAGAATAGATATACCAGCGGATGACCTGTTCCAGTCGTTTGGGGGTTTGTATTATCTGGACGAGGATATAGATGCTTATCACACTAAAGAGGAGCCAAATAACATAGAGTATATTACGTAAAAGAAAAGAGGTATGAGGAATAAAAATGATCATAAAAAAAGTCCAAAGAAGGAGCGCATCAAACCCAAGAGGCTTGATCTGCCGTCCGTGGGAGAGCTTCTTTATTAGACAAATAAGTATTAAGAGAAAAAAAACTAGTTGAGTAAAGCGAAAATTTACATGACCGATATTTACTTGCAGAAAGATGTCCCAGGAGGCGGAGAAGAGCGCAAGAATAAGGAGGAAAAGAACGAGATCGAAGCGTTTCATAGGCACCTAGCAAGCAAGACAAGGGAGGCAGTTTCAGTGCGCAGGGTGTAGGGGCCGAGTGAGAGGGCATGGGCTTTATTGAAGACCTTAAGTTCGGAGGAGGAGAAACCCCGTTCAGGGCCGATAGCGAAGATGAAAGAAGAGGGAAGTTTTTTAGGCTCTTCCGGAGCTGTGGAGCCGAAGAAGAGGTTCTCATGGGGGGGCCACTCATGGAGAGGGGGCAAGAAGCGGATGTCCATGAGGAAGAGCCGGCCAGATTGCTTGGCAGCACTGATAGCAAGGTTTTGAAGGCGCGTGAGAAAGGTGGGGCTCACATTTTTCTTTTCACTATAGTCGGCAGGGAAGAGCCAGAGAGATGCCGCGCCCAGTTCTGCACATTTTTCGGTAACCCAGTCGAGTTTGCTAGGGGCAATGAGGGCTTGAGCGATGGTGATAGTTGGTGGCAGCGTTTCTGTTTGGAGCAGTTGAAGGACAAGAAGGGAACCGTCTTCCAGAAGACGCGCTTTAAAAAGAGATCCTTGGCCGTTAAAGAGTTCAACAAGATCACCAGTTTTTTTGCGCATCACACGGCGCATGTGCAGGTCTTCTTCTTTGGAAAGATGAATAATTGTATCTGTAAAAAGGGGTTCTTGGGTGTAGAAGCGATCAGCTGGCATAGGAGACCATCCTCTGCATCTGTTTGGTAAAGTCAAAGTCTTTTACGTTTTCACGTATAGAGGCAGCTGATAAAGGCGTTTTGGGATGCCCGCAGGTTACATCTAATGCTTTGCAAAAACTAGTCAGAGAAAAGAGATTTTCGATAATAACTCCACTGGAGGGTGTAAGTATTTCAGATCCGCCGTTAAAAACCGAGCTACAAATAAAAAGACCTAAGCTAAGAGCTTCAAGTGTCACATTAGCAAAGGGGTCGTAGAGAGAAGGAATGCAAAGGCTGTCTGCTGTTTGTAGAAAAGGGATAAGAGACTCTTGCGAGCCAAAGAAGCGTATATTTCCTTCGCTTGGGGGGAGGGCCTTATCTTTGCCTACTACAAGAAGTGTTACTTTAGGATAGTTTTTAAGGGCTTCTATGAGAAGATAAAGGCCCTTTCTTTTATAACCATGGCCAGCAAAAAGAAGAATGAAGTGGTCTTCAGGGATCCCCCATTCAAGACGCTTTGCAGCGCGGACTTGAAAGGAGTCATCGAAGGGCTTTTGGAAATCCGTCCATTCAACAGCATTATAGAGCACCTCTATTTTTTCAGGAGGTACTTTATAGTTTTCCAAGATTTGTTTTTTGACGAGATGAGAATTAGTAAAAAGAGTTTTTAGAGAGGGGTTTTCGAATCCTTTTTTTTCTAAGTAGAGTAGAGTCCTGTGTAAGGGATTTATTTTAAAACTAAGTCTTTTCAGCCAGCTTTCTTGACGAAGTTTGAGATAAGCTGCATGACAGCCATTACCCGCTCTTATATGTGTTTGGTAGCTATTTCTATCAAATCCAAAAACAACTTCGTGAGGATTCTCTTTGAGCCATTGCTTAACTTTATAATCAAAAAAGAGCAAGTTCCAAAAAGAAAGAGGCCCCTCTTTACCAAGTACGACTACGTTTAGATCAGGATGTAATGTAGGCAGAGGTTTCTTAGGAGAGACAGTCGTAAGCAGTGTGACCTGGCATCCCTTTTCAATGAGCGCTTTTATAAAGCGTTTAGTGATCTTTTCGAGGCCGCCCTTGCTGCCGATAGAACTTTTGAGAAGGACTACATTCATTGAAGGAGGATTTGTTGGTCCTTTAACACGGGATGCAGTTTAAAGGGCTGTTTCTGGCTGTTGTAGAGTCTAAATTGATCTACATAGGTGCGAAAACGGCTCTCTAGTTGCTCCTGCTTGAGATGAAGAGGTAGTTCTTTAGCAAGCTTGTCGGGGTATTCGGCTAGTGCCAGAGCAACATAGGCCCTCTCTAAACCTTTAAAGTTAACAAAGTCAATACTCCATTCGAGATAATCCTTATTGGAGGCGATGATAACAAGTTCTAAGTGATTACGCACCACATCGAGGAAAAGAGAGGAGACGTCTTTGGCATAAAGAGGCTCATTTAAAAAAAAGAGTCCATTGCTTTTTTTAACAAGAGAGGAGGCCTCTATTCGAATCTTCTCGCTATTTAGGGTATTTACCGTTTCAAAAGGAAAATAGAGAGAGATCGGAATAAGGGTATCTAGACTTAAAAAAGTACGTTTAAGAAAGTTAATGCGTAGCGAAGAACTGTCGGGATCATTCAAAACGACCTCGGTATTTCCTAAAAAAGGAATAGCCACTTTTTTCCAACTATCTGGCACATAAAAACTAATTTCTTCTTGATTTTCGGGGTCAGATGAGGAAATTTCCATTAAATTTTTTGATTGAATCTGACCTAAATCAAAAATGAGTTTTATTCCTTTGGCTTTTAATTTCAGCACTTCTTTTTGGGGGCCAGAGACAGTTTGTGTGAGAAATTGAGGCCAAACATCCAGAAATTGGTAACCTGGCGGGGGACTGCCACTTGGTTTTAAAATAATAATAGGCACTTGTTCGGTGATCAAAGGCGTTAAGCTCAAAATAAATTCATTTTGGACGACATCTTTAATACTGCGTCGTAGATCGAGGGCTGCATTTTTGCTTACGAGAGAGGCTTTGTCTGCATGAACAATCCATTCATCTCCTTTTCCTTCTGCATCTACAAGAATTTCCAGATCAGCAGCCGATAGTTTTTCTAAAGCGCTGCGAGACCCCACAATTGTAATGGTTAGTTTTGTTTCCAGATAACCAGAAGGCAGTAGTCCTTCAATTGTTTTTCCAGGAGGTAGATGAATGACTTTGACGGGTATATCAGATATGGTGCGTGTAATTGTGATAGCCTGGTGCATCAGTGTCCACGCAATAATTGCAATAATAAGGGCTAAAAATTTCCGCTGCCAGCGTTCGATAAAGAGACGTTTAAAAAGGGATAGGATCATGTTTTAATCCACTCCTGTAGGCGGGATTTTTTGATAGGAGGAGCTGGATTAAAAATACTTCTGATAATCCCTCTAAAACGATCGGGTTTAATACCTCTTGTCATAATGCCCTCTCTGGCTATAGAGACCTGGCCCGACTCTTCCGATATAATAATGACAACGGCATCACTTAGTTGACTTATGCCGAGAGCTGCTCTATGACGAGTACCCATTGAACGCGCAATTTGAGAGCTATCATCAGCTAGAGGAAAGATGGTGGCAGCTGATATAATCATCATGCCTCTAATAATAACGCCTCCATCATGCAAAGGTGTTGTTGTCTCAAAAAGGGATTCTAAAAGCTCAGAAGAAAGCCTTGCCTCTAACTGAACAGCTTTGGAGGAATATTCATCCAAGCTATCCTGATTTTCTAAAACAATTAAGGCTCCTACATGCTTTTGCGATAATTTATAGGCAGAAGCCGCAAGAGTCTCAATAAGCTTATCTAAGTCACTGATTTCCCTATAGCGCCTGCTTTTAAAACTAAGCTTAGAAAGTGCCAGCCGTATTTCTGGTTGGAAGATAACAAAAAAGGCGATAACGGCTACTTGTACTACATGGAGCATCATCTTTTCTAAAACAGGTAGGTTAAACCAGGAAGCTAGAAAAAAAAGAAGAAGAAAGGCCAAAAATCCGAAAATAAGGTCCATCGCCCGCGTATTCCAAAAAAAGGAGAGCAGGTAGTGCACCATCAAAGCGATAATGCTGATTTCGATAAGGGGGATAAATAAGCCAAGATTCATATTGAAAAATATCTTAATCGATCTTTTGGATATTCGCTACAAAATCAATCATATCGCGTGCTTCTTGTACATCATGGACCCGAATAATATCAGCTCCTTGAAGAAGTGCATAGGTATTAGCAGCAATGGTTGCAGCTAAGTTTTTATTTAAAAAAGATTTTCTCGATAAACCTACCAAAAGAGGAAATCCCAGTGCTTTTAGAGTCGGCAGGCCCTTAAGAATTTCAAAGTTTTGGATAGGTGTTTTATCAAATCCGATCCCCGGATCTATGATGATATTTTCTTTTTTAATGCCTGCATTGAGCAAAAGTGTAATTCTTTTTTCGAACCAGGAGATTAGATAAGGGATAACACCCTCTTTATAAAGTGTATTTTTACCCATTTTTGCATGAAGTCCACGGCTGTGCATGACAACAGATATGCAAGAAGTAGAGGCGGCAAGCTCGCGCATAAGAGGGTGTTCTAGTCCAGTAACGTCGTTGATTATGGAGCATCCAGCGGCAAGTGCTTTTTCAGCAACAGCTGGTTTATAGGTGTCTATAGAGAGAGGTTTAGAGCCTTTTAGTAGTGAAATAACGGGCAAAACCCTATCAAGCTCTTCATTTTCAGAAACTTGTAAGCTTCCAGGTCTTGTGGATTCCCCCCCTATATCAATAATATCTGCTGGCATAGCCAAAGCTCTGGCAGCAGCAACTACCGGATCTGGATAAGAATCAAAAAAAGAGTCGGGTGTGGCATTTAAAATGCCCATAATTTGGGGGTACATAGAAACCTTTGACGAAAAGAAATGAATGGTCTAAGTTGAAAGACAAATTTTTTCTTAAGAAGGTTATCATGGACGTGGAGATTCTTTCTAGAATCCAATTTGCTCTGACCATTGCTTTTCACTATATATATCCGCCCATCAGCATCGGCCTCGGTATTGGACTTATCATTATGGAGGGTCTTTATCTTAAAACCAAGAACCAGATTTGGCAGGAGCTTACCCAATTTTGGGTGAAAATTTTCGCCCTGGTATTCGCTCTTGGTGTGTCAACTGGTATCGTCATGGTATTTGGTTTTGGTACTAACTGGGCCAATTATTCCCGATTCGTGGGGGATGTATTTGGAAGCGCTTTGGGTGCAGAGGGTGTCTTTGCCTTCTTTATGGAATCGGGTTTTTTAGCCTTATTACTTTTTGGATGGAATCGTATTTCTCCCAAAATGCACTTTTTTTCCACAATTATGGTAGCACTTGGTGCCCATTTTAGCGCTGTATGGATTGTTGTAGCCAATTCCTGGATGCAAACACCAGCTGGCTATAAGATCGTGGGAGAAGGGGCCAAAACACATGCTGTTGTCACGGATTTTTGGGAGATGGTTTTAAATCCTTCATCGGTTGATCGGCTCACACACGTTATTATTGGTTGTTGGCTGGCAGGGGCTTTTCTTATTTTAAGTGTCAGCAGCTACTATTTATATAAGAAACGCTTTCTTTTACATGCTAAATGTTCCATGAAAGTGGGCATATGGATGGGATTGATCGGAGTCATCCTCCAACTTTTTTCAGGAGACTCTACGGCTAAAGGTGTGTATGTAAATCAGCCCGTAAAGCTGGCCGCATGTGAGGGGATTTATAAGACAGGTCCTGCACCCTTGGCTCTTTTTGGATGGGTTAATACCAAAGAAAAAAAAGTGGAATATGCTATTACCATTCCAGGTGGATTAAGCTTTCTCTTGTATGGAGACTTTAAACACCCGGTAAAAGGTCTTGATCAATTTCCCGTAGAAGACCACCCTCCTGTGCAGATAGTTTTTCAAGCGTATCATTTAATGATAGCTATGTGGGGCATGATGGTTACGGCCGTTTTTCTAGCCATATGGGCATGGCGTCGGCGCTTTGTTATTAATAAATGGATATGGCGTTTTTTGATTATTTCGGTCATCTTTCCTCAGATTGCTAACCAAGCAGGTTGGTTTACAGCAGAAGTAGGCCGTCAGCCGTGGATTGTTTGGGGAGTGCTGAGAACATCGGCCGGGCTATCACGCACAGTCGGTGCTAAAGCTGTCCTAGGCTCTATTATCATGTTTTCTGTTATTTATACGCTTTTGTTTGCCCTTTTTATCTTCTTGCTTAATCATAAAATTAAACAGGGACCTCATCTGCTGGACGACACGGAATCAACTTATAAAAATAAAGGTTCTTGAATGCTCTTAGGTATCGATTTTAACACATGGTGGTTTGTCGTTATATTACTCTGTATCGTGGGATATACGGTATTGGACGGTTTTGATCTCGGGGTAGGTATTTTGCATATCTGTGTAAAAGATAACTATGAAAGACGTGTTTTTATGAACGCTATTGGACCTGTTTGGGATGGTAATGCTGTCTGGCTTATTATCGTTGTAGGCGGGCTTTTTGCCGGCTTTCCTGGTACTTATGCTACTATAATGTCTTCTTTTTATATACCGATTACGATCTTTATAGCCGGTCTTATTCTGCGTGCTGTTGCCATTGAATTTCGTGGTAAAAATGAATCAAGAGGCTGGAGGAAGCTTTGGGATAACGTCTTTTTTGCCGCTAGTCTTATTATTGCTTTTGGAGTCGGTATCCTCTTAGGAAATATGATCCAAGGTATTCCTTTAGATAGTGCTGAAGACTTTACAGGAGACCTAAGAGATATGCTCACTCCCTATACAATTTTGGTGGGGATTACGGCAGTTGCCTGCTTCGTTATGCATGGTGTTTTGTATCTCGTTATGAAGACGGAAGGTGAACTGCACGACAAGGTACGCGGATGGGTTAACCGCTGCATTATTTTCTTTATTGTGAGCTATTATATCACAACAATGGCAACCCTCATCTATCAACCGCATATGATTGCTCGCCTACAGAATAGACCCTATCTTTTTATATTTGCTCTTATCAGTATGCTAGCTATTGCTAATATCCCCCGCCTTGTGAGTAAGGCTAAAGATGGGATGGCTTTCCTTTTTTCAGGTTTCAGTATAGCGTCCCTTATCGCCTTGTTTGGTATAGGCATCTATCCAGTCCTTCTGCGATCAACGGTAGACCCTGAACAGAATAGCCTTACAATCTATAATACAGGCTCTTCACTACTTACCTACAAAATCCTAATGATCATTGTGGCAATTGGTGTGCCGTTGGTTTTTGTATACGGTACAATTGTTTATCGCACATTCCGCGGAAGAGTCAAAATTGACCGCCATAGTTATTGATTTTTAAAAAATGGATCAATACAATTGTTTTCTTTTTAATTGGATAAGCAATGTGTTGTTCTTTAATAATTTCCTCTGCTGTTAGCATAGCTCCTAGTGAATCTTTTAGTATAGCTATGCCTACAAATGCTTTGCCAAGAGATTTTCCCGCATTTCCGCAAAGTAGGGAAGCTATGGAGATTTTTTTA
>CAIMEJ010000058.1 GCA_903839985.1 uncultured bacterium
AAATCAATTGCAAATCAGTAACAATCTCATTTTAAGGTATTTATGATTTCAAAAGACATGACTATTGAAGAAATTCTATCGCTTTTTCCTCAAAAAAGTCAAAAACTCGCCCATGAAATCACTAAAGCTGGTCTTCATTGCATCGGTTGTGGTGCGGCTACATGGGAAACGCTTGAATCTGGCATGCTAAGCCACGGCATGGATCTAAGTGCTGTCTACAATCTTGTAGAAAAACTCAATGTGCTTCTAAAAGAAGAGAGCAGCCCTACAACTATCACTCTAACTCCTCGCGCAGCAGAAAAATTACGTGAATTTGCTGAAGATGAAGGAAAGTCTGGATGGGGACTACGCTTTTCTGAGCAAGCAGCTGGTTGCAGCGGCATGGAATATGCGCTTGATTTCTCTGAAAAAGCAAGTGATCAAGATGTGGTCTACCTTTCTCAAGGCATGGAGATTCATGTTAAACAAACAATGTCTAGCCGCCTTGTTGGTACAGAAATCGACTATATTGACGGCCTACATAATTCGGGCTTCAAGATTTCGAATCCCCACGTAAAATCTAGCTGTGGTTGTGGTTCTAGCCATAATTACTAAGGTTTAATCTGGCTGTGGTTATCTTTATATCTACAGCCAGTAATCTCCTTTAGACTAAATCGAAGTATTTAGCTACAAGCCATGCACATGTTAAGATGGCCAGTCCTGCGAGTGCCCATAAAGCATTAGGAAGCCATTTAACACCTCCACTTTGAGAGCCTCTTGCCTCTAAAGTACCGATACCATAGCTGAATTCTTGTTTAAGATGCGGCATTTGTAAGCTGCGACCGCCTTCTTTAATAACTTGATCACCATCCACGCCTAAAAAAGTGGCGTACTGTTTTATAAAGCCTTGAGCATGAACAGGAGATATCAATTTCCCTACATGACCTTCTTCTATGGCTTGTAAATAATTCAAACGTATAGAGATAGCATTTTCTACCTCTTTAAGAGAGAGATTCATCTCTTTACGTCTTTTGGCAAAAATTTCGCCAAAAGCTTTTCTTTCAATTTCTGCTGACATATCTATTATTTTACCTTTGTTACTTCGAGCGGAAGCAACATGTTCATTGTGCCAAATGGATCTTTAGAGTAAAAGAAAATTAGACGGGGTCCCCATGAAAACAAGTAAATCTAGCTGTTGCTCTCACAAAATAATAGGCTCCAAGAAAGGCAAAGTACAAAAAGTGATGCTCTTTCTTCTGCTAATTCTTTTAGTAGTAATAGGCGTGGGAGGATTCGTTGTCAGCAAAAAAAGCACTTCCTATTTAGAGAAATTTTTAAAAGAGCAACTCCATACTGATGTAAAGATCGGTAATGTACTCATGAGTCCTCGTCAAATAGACATCGAAAACATCCAGATCATGGATCCAAATGCTCCTCAAATACCGCTTTTAGAAGTCAGAAAAATTTCCCTCGACTATGCTTTTTTCACTCTCTTAAGCAAAGAAATCGTCTTTAATAGCATCACCATTAATCATCCAACTGCCTATATTCGTCTCTATAATCTTAATGGCTCTGATCATAATTGGAAAAAATTCTTAGGTAATCTTCATGCGCCGGCAAAAGATAAGGGACCTAAATTTCTGGCTCATAAACTTACTCTTAATCATTTAGGAGCGCAATTAGAACATTCTGTAACGGGCATCCGCTCTGTAAGACTTCCTGAACAGAAGGCTATTATTATTAATGAATTAGACAGTCATAGCCCTTTACAAACAGAAGCCCAGCTTGCTGTTATCGTAGCAGCTCTTATGCAGGCCCTTAGTCAATATCCAGGACTTGCATCCTTTGCTCCAACTACCGGATCTCTTTTGTCTATACCTCTAGAAATTCAAACTCATATTGCTGCACAACTGGGGGCCTGCAATCAGCAATAAGCAGAAACAAATCATCAGATCCCTCACCTAAAAGACTTCTTTAACAACTCTTTAGGGGGCTAATAAGAATAGACAATAACGCCCATCTAAATCCCCTAGTGGCACCTTTTGCCAAGCGGCAACTGTTTTAGTGATAACCTGCTGGGTCGGTAATGTAAGATCAGCTGCGAGACAAAGTTTTGAATCCGGTGGTAAACTAGAAAGCAGTATCCTCATAAGCTTATTATTGCGAAAGGGTGCTTCAATAAAAAGATGTGTGTAATTTTTGGGCATAGCTCGAAGAGCTGCTATTAATTCCTCAGGTTTTTTCGGTAAGTATCCGTGAAACGTAAAAGCTTGCCCAGGCAGCCCTGACAGCATAAGTCCCATTAAAAGAGAACTAGGCCCCATAACCATCCTTACCTCTATCCCCCTTTCATTGGCTCTTTGAACCACTTGATAGCCCGGATCTGCTAAACAGGGAAGCCCTGCATCCGAAATAAGACCGAAATGCTCTCCCTTTAAAAGGGGCTCTAAAAAAAAGTCGATTTCATCTCTTTTAATGTCTTTATGAAGATGCGCTATAGGGATAAGATGGGCCGCTTTTTTTGTTTTAAAAGCTTTTAAAAAAGCTCGCCCCGCAGGAACGCTTTCAGCAATAAGCCCATCTAAAAGAGCTACTTCTCTAGCAAGCTCCTCTGGGAAATAACGCTGATCAAAGGATGATCCTCCTAGTAAATTAGGCAATAATATTAACATGTATAGGCCACTATAAGAGTATGTATAAGAGTTTCATCTACCAGACCATCACGCATCATAAATCCAAGCTTATCGAGTTTGATAAGGCCCTCTTCGAGTTCTATAGCCTTAAAGCGAGATGCAGCTGATTGAATATTTTGAAAAGGGCGATCTTTTAAAGTAGCCAATACCTGTCTTTTTTCATGGGCACCAGCTTTTTTAAAAAGCAGCAAATTTTTATGCTGATTACGTACTAACCTAAGAATACCAAAAAAGACGTCTATTCCACCTAACTCAAAGCTAAGGGCTTTCTTTGCATCTTTTTGTAAGAGACTGTCCAAAAAGGGCCATACAGCAGAAATTTCAACAAGAGGCACCAGCAGCTCTACCGCCTCGAGTGTAATATGGGGATTATAGGTCACTAGCTTTTCTATTTCACTCGAAAGATCTTCTTCCGAAAGCGTCAGGAGCACTTTAAGAGCCGCCGGTTCAATAGAGGCGGCCTTTGCGCGAATCTCTGATTCTAAACGCTTTTGTCTTTGCCAGGGAGCTTCTCCTGTCAAGTCGATGATGCTCCCCTCTTTTCTTGCCCATACCATCAGAGCATGGTTGAGTGTTAGATTTTCTGTTACAATAACCAGTTCATGGACATACTTAAAAAGGCTTAGATCGCTTGTTGGCTTAGCATTGAGAAAAAGGCAGGGTTTATCCGCATCGAAGAGATCAGCTTCGGTAAGCTGCTCATAGGACTCGGCTAAGCGATACTCTGGAAAGAGTTTTTTGGCATGTATTTTACCCGCCTCTAAAGAGGCCGCATTAATGAGTGTAGGCTTCACACCTGAGAGCTTACCATTTTAGCTATTTTGCAGGCGATTGATACGCTCTTTTCTAAGAATTAATATCTATCTTAGTGATTCAAGGCTTTGATAAAGTCCTTTTTTATCTATTTTGCAAACCCATACTTCGTGATCCTGCCGGCCATAAGTAACCCAAAAAAAATTCTTATCCGCGACAAGACCACAGGGAAAAATAACACGTAAGGGCTTCCATGTATTATACATAGTACCACTATAAAAACTTTTAGCCAAAATAGGACTAGGACTAATGGCCGTAAGAGAAAAGGGGTCTTCTGCTAAATAAGTATAGGCTCCCATGAAATAATGCAGCATTTTTTGATAGCCT
>CAIMEJ010000059.1 GCA_903839985.1 uncultured bacterium
AAAGGTTAGATGCCTTTTTAACAATGATTGGTGCAAAAGAAATGCCGCATAAAGAGGGCACACTTTACGAACACCTCATGGGCACTTACTATACTCTAAAGTTTTTGTTTGACAACAGCACGCTAGCGCTTATCGGCGGTCTACACTCCATTTATGGCACCACTATTTATAAAAAAACGTGCTTACCCGAAGATACTAATTTAGTTATAAAAGTATTTGGTGAGGAAGTCGATAGGCTCGTCCGACTATTTTGTAAAATTGACAGAAAGGTTTTAGAAACTCCGGATGGATCGCTTTCGGAGCAGGATCTAGCCCTATTAAGATTGGTTGAAGTGGCTAATTTATATGACCAGGGCTCTATACATACAAGACCTTATTTAATGAAATTCGCTCAAGATGTGAAAAGACAACTAGAAGAAGCAAGGGTTGAGGGTTTTGGCGAGAGGGAAAAGACTCTTCCTATAGGGACCTTTTCACTAGGGGTTTAGATCTTACGTTAGATTTATAAACTTTCTTAAAATATCTCAGAAACTAAAGAGCTCTCCATGCTAATCTAGCTATTTTTCCATAAGTCTTCACTCTAAAGTTCTTTAGAATTGTCCCTCAGTGCTATACTCTCTTGATGATTTGGTATGAAAAAGGGCTTAACTTTAAATGCACGGGATGTGGTAAGTGCTGCACCGGAGCTCCTGGCCATGTATGGATTTCGGAAGATGAGATTAGGGATATGGCTCAAGCTATAGGGATCGCTCCTGAGGATTTCGTGAGGCGCTATGTCCGCCTTGTTGGAGATAGGTTAGCTTTAAGAGAAATAGAGAGAGAAGGGGAGTACGACTGTATTTTTCTCCGTGAAAATAAGTGCCGTATCTATGAGAATAGGCCGAAGCAATGCCGTACATTTCCCTGGTGGTCTCGTAATTTAGAAAGCGAGCAATCTTGGAAGGAAATGGCCTCTTCCTGTGAGGGGGTTGACTCTCCAGATAGTCCTCATTTTAGCTTAGAGGCCATTGAAAAGCTTCTTTCCTCGTAATTTCATTTAAGACTGATCTATATCCAAATTTAGTTTTTATAAATTACATTTTCGTATCATTTAATAGTAATTTAAAGTATAATATAGTAATTTTTATAATTAAAAGGGTGATATTTTATGTCTTCGATTCTACCTCCACGCTCTCCGGTTTCATTAGCTTCAGAAAAAGTGGGCTTAAAAGCAACCCTCTCTTATTCCAATTTGGCCAATCTAGGCTCTCCGCCCCCTCGGCTCGATTGTGCATCAAAATTCTTTTTAGAAAAGCCCTCTTCAGTGCCAGATCCTAGGTCACCCATACTATCTTCTACTCCAGTGCCAGATCCTAGGTCACCCGTACAATCTTCTATGAGTATGGCTGGAGATCCAAGATTGCAGAGAAGTCCTATTATGAGCCCTAGTGCAAGCCCATTAAGTGATCTTAGATCCTTGAGCTTGAGTACCGACTCAAGGGTGCCAAGCCCTTGTTTCTCGACAGGACGCAGCTCTCCGACTATGGCTTCTGAATGGGAAGTTATAGACACTTCCACACGTGAAGAGATTAGGCGTGCTTTTGATTTAGTAATTCATTCCGTAAGGGATAAATTTTTTACGGGATGCGGACGTGTTCTCATAGGGTCTTATCTAAGAGTTATTCCTCAAGGAACTCATTGGGAGATTCAGAACGCAGCAATTGGTTTGGATTTTAAACCCATTAGAGAATTAACTGAGGAAAATTTTTTAGAATACTTATGCATTAAGCCTACAATATACTCTGCTGCATTACCCATCCGAGAAACAAGAGATATGCTAAGAAGCAAAAGTATAAGCACCTTTTCTACTTCAGATGAAAAAATAGAGATGTATGCTTTGGCTGATGGAACCCTCCATGTGCTTTCTCACTCCGATAAAGCCCTTATTAAATTACCATTTGCTAACAGCCTTACACTTTTTACGAAAGATTTGCGTAAGGGATACAGTATTTTTAATGCCCTCGTTACAAAAGAGCCCCATATCAAAAATGGATACATAAGAGATAGTTTGGAAAGCCTCCAATTTTTGGCTTTTAAAGCCCTTGGTCTTTTTAGCGAGGAAGTATATGCAACGCCTAAAAGGGCTGTGTTCCTTTCGGGTGTTTTAAGAATAAAAAAATTGTACTCTGAATTGTGGGCGGAAAACATTACTACAAAGGTGAAGGGACCTTTATTATTGGATGAAGAATCTAGGGCCACCCATAATATGCTCCCACTAGAGCCTGCGGATATACTACGGATCGACCCCGAATCCCACAGTCTAGATATTCCTTCTTTAGCAAGTCTTCAAGCTCGTATAGCCGCATGTCAAGAAAGAGGTGAAAAAGCTTATACCTTTACGGATTATTTAGGGATAACTTATTTCTCATGGCCTGATAATACCATTCAGGTTATCTGTTCGGAATTTACTTATAAGCCTTGTTATCGCAAATTAACCTTTGCAGATGGAGCCTCTTTTTATACACGAAATGTACATCGAGGCTCCTCTACTTATCGTGTATCTAACGTAGAGGTATCCATAGCGGATCCTGATAGTGCTGATAGATATCAAAAAGCCTCGGCAGGCCCAAGAAAAT
>CAIMEJ010000060.1 GCA_903839985.1 uncultured bacterium
AGCTTTTCTTCAAGGCTTTTATCTTGAGTAGGCCTAAAAGCGATATCTTCTAGCTTTTTCTGGAGAAGCTTTTCTTGGGGTTGCATGATAATTTTAAGAAAGGGCGTCATATCTTTCTCAAATTTAGCAAGCTCTGTACTTGAAATACCTTTTTTAGAACCGCTTATTTTAAATTGATTTTGAATTGCATCCACAAAAGTGCGGTTAATATAACGCTCTACTTTTTCCTGATGTAAGATCCCCTTTAGATGCTCTTCAAATTCTTTTGTTACAAGATCCTTATCTGCGCTAATTTCTTCAGGAATAGGGAAGTTAAAAAGGTTTGATAGCTTCACTTTATCTTCCTCAGTAGCCTTATACATCTGCTCTGTAAAATGGGCTGTTAGAAGATCCAAAGCTTGTTCTTTTTCTTGCCAGGAGACCTCTTTTTGATTCCATAAATTATAGAAGCTATTGACCATCATAATAAAAGAGGCTAGCACAATTAATACGACAACTGTGGTAAGCCAATAATGTATCGATACAAAAAATGCAGCTAAAGAGATAGTGGTAACAGCCGCCATCATCATTAAAGAAATGCATGAAGCCGCCGACTGAGTGCGTTCAATAGATAAGGTGCTGACAAATTTATCCACCCAAAGAGAGGCCTCACCCATTATTTTATCACGGCGTGCATTCATAAATTGCAGATGCTTAGCCCCTCCAAGAGTAGAGGGCTTAGCTTCTAGTGCTCCTATTTCTTGATCTATTCTATCCAGCTCCGCTGTAATTTTTTTAAATCCTTGAAAAATAACGGGATAACTCTTTGAGCCAAATAGGCCTGTTAAAGCCCATTTCTTGCGTGCATCTAGAAAAGGTTGTATAGCTTTTTCCTGCGCCCCTGAAGCAAGTAACCTTATCTTCTCTTTTTCATTATCTAGATCAATATCGCTTTCAAAACGCTTACAGTAACTTATAGCTTGTTCAATGCGAGGACGTCCTTTTGTCGCACCTATATGTTTTACGAATTCGGCGCGCTTCTGTTCGAGTCCAACCGTCGTAATAAGAGACTTAATAGAAGAAATCGTAGATGTAATAAGCCCGATACAGGCAAGGGGAAGAGATAGTCCTATGAACAATAAAATCAAACTTACTTTTTCAGCCAATTGTAAAGCCGATTCTCCGAATCTGACTCCTTTAAAGGCCGCATCTGTTAAAAGCTTCAGCTTATCCGTTAAATTCCCCTGTTTCCAAAACTGTGTCGTTTCACTAACGGCGGAGGAAAAAGTCAGCCCCCTTCTAAAAATAGAAAGAATATTAAAAAGCCCTGCGTCAATAACAAAGATAGTAGCAAAAACTTTATGCATCGGAAAAACTTGTGATGAGGCGCGGCTGACATTTTGAGCTACATTCTTAAGAAAGCCTCTGCTCTCACTGATCACATCAATGAGATTATTATTATTTTCCCAGGCCTCTTGAAAGCTTCTTGATTTGGGAGCTTGTACATTTTTAGCAAAAGCCTCACGTGCTAGTTCCGCTGCCTTGCGAGAGACTAAAAGCATAGCAGATGGCTGAGGGACAGGCTCTCCTTGACTTGGAGGTTCATTAGAAGAAATAGCATTTACCATAATAGTGTGTTATATAAAATAAGGGAATATGGGCATAGCATGAAAAAAATATATCACTTTATAGGAGGCCTCTTTTTTGCTATTTTGCTTATTTCTTGCACGGCACTTCTCGCGGCCTGGGGGAGCTTTTATGAGGGGGTCTACGATAGCGTTTTCTTTCATCTTTTGCTTGTCGGATTTTTTCTAAATATCCTTATTTCAGCGCTCAGACGCTATCCCTTTAAAAAAAATCATATCCCATTTCTAACAACTCACTTAGGATTACTCACCTTAATAACGGCCCTCTTCATTAAAGCAGTATGGGGCCTGCAAGGAACAATTCCCCTTAATCTAAATGAGCCCTTGTCAAAAGCCTACAAGCCTGAAAATCTTTTGATCGAAGTCCAAGGAAGAAATAAGGATCTCTCTACCTATTCTAGCTCATCGAGCTTCACCTTCCATAATACGCAGTTTATTCCTCAAAAAAAGTACCCCCATTCTCAAAATAAATTACGCTTTTGGCATGACGGAGCAAAAGCCACTGTCATAGGTGTTGGCACTATACCCTTTTTTGATAATATGGAAGATGCCGAACCCCTAAAAAAAGGTCCTTGGAAAATATATGCTCTAAGAAAAGAGACTCCCCTACCCCCTTACACGATTGCAATTTATGAAGATTTTCTAGCCATTTCCGATAAAAAAGGAGTAATCCTTCAACGATCACTAGCAGTTGACGAATCCCCTCTTTATATATTCGAGGAGGGTTTTGGAGGTTATGGAACCTGTCTTGAAGTAGAGGCAGAGACTTTTTTCGGTCCTCTTTTTATGGAGATTACAGAACATCCTACAAAAGGAGAAAGAGCCCTCGTTCTACAAGCCTCTGGGAAAAGCTACACCCTTCAAGAGGGGCTGGCACCTTTACCCGTTGCAGGTGTTTTAGCAAGACTTGTTCCTGAGTCGTTTGATCTGCCATTTTCTTTAACTCTCCTAAAGACATGGCACGTAGAAGATATGTGCTACGCTCTTGTTCAAATCGGGGAAGAGGAATTAGAGCTCTCCTCTAACGAAGGAGCCTCTTACCAAGATTACCATCTCTACCTCTCTTTTTGGGATAAAGATCATGTTTCTTTAGTTATTTCGCAGGATCCTTTAAAAGGATTTATGCTGTATACAGGCATTGCTCTTATCTCTATAGGGACTCTACTTTTACTTGGAAAAAGAAAGACATGATGATCGGTTTTTTAGCCTTGCTTGCAGCCTTTTTAAATAAAAAGTGGGGATTTTTTTTAGCTTTTTTAGCTACTTTAAGCCTCATTATTTTTCGTATTATTCTCCTTGAAAGACCTCCCGTAGCGACGTTGACAGAAAGCGCCCTCTTTATAGCAACAATTCTTTTGGCTCTAACTTTTTATGTGCCCCCCTTAAGACGTATTTTAAGTCTTATAGCCGCTTTTTTGCTTTTTATCTCCCCTCTTTCTAATGGGGCTATCGCCCCTGTTTTACGCTCTTCTTTCTGGCTGACGATTCACGTTCTAACAGTTGTAACAAGCTACGCGTTGCTTATAGGAGCTTCTGCTATTGCCCACTACATACTTCTGAAAAAAAATGCCCTGCTCGAAAAAAGCTTAGAAAGACTTCTCTCCTGGGGCACTATCTTACTTATTATCGGCACTCTCCTAGGGGGTGTGTGGGCCAGTACTAGCTGGGGGCGCTTCTGGGACTGGGATCCAAAAGAGACTTGGGCTTTC
>CAIMEJ010000061.1 GCA_903839985.1 uncultured bacterium
AATAAGCCTTTAACACGAAGTGATTCTCAGGATATCTATTATATTATCACTAATCTGTCTAATAGCTCTGTAATTAATATTATGCTTAATCGTAGTAGTATTGAAAAAGCCGGGGATCGTATCGATCCAGTTCATCCCTTACAATTTCTTTTATCTATTTTCAGTAATAAAGAGCTGATCATCTGTATCCATAATATCAAAAATCGGCCGCTTATCTGGAAAGATTTTTCTAAGGGTTTAGAGACAAGCCTGCAAAGAGAATCTTCAGAGAAAAATTTTGATAAATATATGGCTGATTTTGCGAGTAAGTTAAAAATTAGAGCCGATCTATTAGAGAAACCTGCTAAAGAAAAAAAATGGGATAAATTTTTAGGCGTTCTTTTTGCTCAAATACCTCTCAAGTCTGACAGAAACTACTAGTCACATTAATACAAAACTTTTATAAGAAAAAAATGAAGAATTTTTACGAAAGACTAAGCTATAGTTTTGGCAATGAAGATTGGAGAACAGAACAGGAAGCACTTCAGCTGACTGCAGGCGATCGTGTCCTCTGCATTACCGGTAGTGGTGATCGACCTCTTAACCTCTTGACAACAGGCTGTAAAGAAGTTATTGCGATTGATCTTAACCCCATTCAAAACCATCTGTTAGCTCTTAAGAAAAATGCTCTTAAAGCCCTCTCTTCGGATGAGTACTTGCGTTTTTTAGGTATAACAGACTGCAATGAGCGCTTAAAGACATTAGAGGCGCTTCCTTTGGATAAAGAAGTCCTTGATTTCTGGCTTAAAAATAAAAAGATGATCGCTAAGGGAGTCCTCTATCAAGGGGCTACAGAGCGTCTTTTATCTAAATGCTCTAGCTTTCTTAGCTTGGTGCGCAAAGATAAGGTAGAGCGTCTTTTCTCTATTGATAATTTAGAAGAGCAGAAAGCTTTTGTAAAGAAGCACTGGAATAAGCCTCTCCTACGTAGAGTAATGGAGGTCTTTTTACGTCCTTCTATTAGTAAGCTTATCATTAATGATCCTGGACTCACCTTTAATCTTATGCCATCACTTAATATTGGCACCTACCTTTATGATCGTATTCAAAGGTATCTAGAGAGATCTCTTGCAAAAGAAAGCCTTCTTCTTAATCTTATGCTCAATAAAAAAGTATCTAGAGAAGCACTGCCTCCCTATTTAAGCTTACCGGGAATAGATACTATTCGTCGTAATATTCACGCCCTTTCAAGTGTTACGGATAATCTTATTACATACCTCGAAAATGTTCCTGAGAATAGTTTTGATGGATTTTCTATCGCAGACGTGGCCTCTTATCTGAGTGATGCTGATTACCATCGCCTTCTCCATGCGATGAAAAAAGCGGGTAAGCCCGGCAGTCGTTTCTGCATGCGCCAGTTTCTCTCAGCACATCATATACCAGAAGCTCTTCAGCCAAACTTTACTAGAGAACCTTTATTAGAAGATCACCTAGATAAGTCAGATAACTGTATGTTTTATCGGTTCATGGTTGGGACTATTAATAAATAATTAGCCAGTCATGGCAGCGTAGACACGACGCTTGCCCTTAAAAGGCGCTCTGCCATGCATGCTAAGAATGTTATCCAGGATCATAACATCATTTTTTTGCCAAGGGAAATAGATAGTGTTCGTATCAAGAGTGTCCATAACAGTATATAAATCGTTCCGAGGGATACGGCTGTTATTTGCAAAGGCAACTTCATGTAAGCGTGTATGCGGCTGGAAGTAGAAAGCTTTAGCAGCTAGATAGCGCCAAACCCCCAGAAGTTTTGGGTTAAAATCATATAGGTGCGCTTGGTTAAACCAAACTTCTTCACCTGTTTCCGGATGAAGGAGGGTAGCTGGACGTGTTTGACTAATTTGGATCCAATCCTTATGCCATTTATAGGCGAAATCAGCTTGCCTACACTTAGCCTCTACTTCTATGCGGTCTTCTGTTTCGAAAACATCTTTCCAGGGCTTATGAGAGCGTTGATATTTATTCAGTAAATCCATAACGGGGCTTTTCCCGTAATAGCAGGAGATATACTTAATACCTTCTGCTATAAAACGATCTTTTACCTCTTTTTTCATTGTAGTAAGAACACTTCTTGCATCGGCTATAATAGTCTCACCGGCTTTTTCAGGGGGGATACCACAATAAAAATAGATATGCTTCGGATAATTTTTAACGAAAGAAAGTTCATTATGAAGTGGTATCTTAATGGAAGGAGGGGCTTCTGTAGAAGTATAGACACCGCCTTTAACCTTATCACGGGGGCTGTCACCACCAATATAATCTAGAAAACGGCCTAGTTTTAGAGCTTCGATAATGGCCGCAAAAGCATCAATATTATTGATCGGAAAATTGCGTAATAAAAGACCTCCTTGCTTGCGCAAGATTTCTTTAAAATAACTCTTGTTTTCATGAATCAATGCCAGTAACTCCTCTAGGGACATAGAGCTATTTCGGGGCTCCATAACAAGAGGAAGTGATTTGTTATTAATGGTATAGGTCTTTATTTTATCCATAGAAACTTTTTATTTACTTAAGAGGACACCTTAAGGTTCTGACGGTTTTTTATAAAGAAAAAAATAAAAGCGCTAGCCATGATACTTGCGCTACTAATAAAAAGTGGCAGGTCACTACTCAAGGCCATGAATATACCGGCAAAAATGGGTGCGAGTACTTTCGCAAGGGCTTGTACAGACTGGTATAGACCCATAATCTTCCCTTGAGAATCCGTGTCTTCGCTGTTAGAAATCACTGATGTAAAGGCCGGTGATATAAGAGAGTAAGCTACAGAAAAGAGGGTGACCACAAACCATAGGCTGGGCTGGGATTTCACATAGAGAAGCGCTAAAAGAGATAGAGATAGAAGTCCCAGCATAAGAGGAAGGAATTTACGCGGCTGCATCCATCTATAGAGCACAAATACAAAAAGAATTTGTGTTAGAACACAGCATCCTCCGAAATAGGAGAGAATCTCTGAAAACTTCTGACCTGAAAATTGAAACTGATTAAAGAGAAATACCTGGAAAAACTTAATGAAAAAATACCAACCTAAGAAGAGAAGAAAGCTCGATAAAAGAAGCCCTTGGAGTTTTTTAGAGGAGAGGAAAAATGTTTTAATATGCCATTCCCGTTTCCAAGAAATAGTGCCCTGCTCTTTTTCATGTAAAAAGAAGAAGATCATCCAAAAATTCGTCATAGCAAAAAGGGCGCAAATCACAAAAGGATAGGCGGAGAGGTTAAGAGAAAAATGGCTTGTGATATAGGGACCGATGATAAAGGCTAATCCAAAAATAAGGTTAGAAAAGCCGTAGCGGCGGGCTTTAGCCCCTGGCGTGCTTAGATCAGCAATCAGTGCATTTATCGCTGGAATATTACCCCCCAGCAAGCCCGATAAAATATTACCGATAAAGAGCCAGATAATAGAAGCTGTTGCAATACCAAAGGCTACAAACATATAGCCGAGGCAATTGCCCACAAATGAAATAAGCAGCACTCTTTTACGACTTGTAGCATCCGAAAAGGCTCCGAGTATAGGACCGCTAAAAATCTGGGCTAAAGGATAGCTGGCCAGAAGCGCTCCTAAAAAAATATAACGGCCTTGCAGCGAAATATTGGGTAAAATTCCCTCTTGTCCCAAAAAAAGAGGGGGTATTAAGGGAATGACTGCTGAGAATGAGACCAGATCTAAGAATAAGACAAAAAAAACAAGAGCTAACCGGAAAAAATTTTTGTCTGATGATTGTTTCAAAAGCATGTAAATACTATACCAAATCTGCCTTTCTTTGTATAAGTGGACATCAATAACCAAAAGGGAAGTCTATGAAACCTGTAATTACCTGGGTATTAATGGCTAACAGTAGTTACGCCGAGATATTTGAAGTCAAAGCTATGCACATTACTTTTCTGCAGCGCATGACTTTTGCAGAAAGACGTGAAAAAATGCATGACATCGTTTCTGATCAGCAAGGGCATAACTCTCCCCGCATGGGCACGCATGGTGGCGGTGGTCATATGCTCGGTAGCGAAGATGGTCTTAGACGCCATGAAGAGAGCGTTTTCGCACATGAAATTACCGAATTCTTAGTAAAAGCCAAAGCTGAGCATCTTTTTAATGCTCTTACAGTTATTGCAGCCCCTCATTTCCTAGGAGAGCTTCGTAATGTAATGAAACTCAAATCACATCATCTGCCTATTGATAAAGAAATTCATAAGGATTTTCCTCAAAGGCTATCAGAACATGAAAAGATAGCTCATATTAAAGAGCTTCTTGATATTTAGTCACTTAAGTGTGCTGATTCAAAATCGATGCTGCTTAGGACTTTACGCAGTAACTGTGGGCTGATAACCCCTTTTTCATGTAAGTGAAGAACCTCGTCCCTTTGTACGCGTAACAGGTCTTTTTGAACTTCCTTGGAGTGTTTAATAAATTGATCGGAGGATACATTTGAGCTTCGTTTAATAACGCGGTCTGCCCAAAGAAGTGTATCCTCATACTTATGCTGAAGACGGGTGGCTAAATGCGGATTTACACCCTCTTTTGCATCGATCAGTAAATTTAGTCGTTGAAGGGCTGTTTCAGAGATTTTTTTCTTTAATTCAGCCTCTTCAATAAGCTCTTTTTCAGTGTTGGTAAGTTTTAATTTACGAATGAGCCAAGGAAGTGTTAGGCCTTGCACGACAAGTGTAAAGAAGATAACAGAAAAGGTAAGGTAGACAATAATACTGCGATCCACAACAGACGCACCACCTAGCACAAGCGGTATAGACATGCTAGCAGCTAAAGAGACCACTCCTCGCATACCACACCAACTAAGAACAACGGCATATTTCCAATTAAGGTCCGGATGACGCAGCTGTATAGTGCGCGAAAGCTTTGTCGGAAGCCATATGGTTCCAAAAATCCAAATAAAACGCACAGCAACATGTGAAGCGTTAATCAGAATCGGAAAGAGAATAAGCTCACGCAGGGGAATGTTAACAAGGTCTTTCATAATAGAGGGGAGTTGCAGTCCGATTAAAATAAAAACAGCCCCATTAAGCAAAAAAATGACCGTTTTCCAGACCGTGACTGCTTCTATATGAATAAGAGAATCTACATTTTTAGGAATATGAAAGCCCATATATAAACCAGCTGTAACAGCTGCTAAAACACCTGAAACATTAATTTCATCCGCTGAAAGATAGCTTAAATAAGGGCATATCAAAGAAATGGTAATACAAAGAGAGGGGTTGTTAATCCGTTTAATAAGATATGTTGCTAGTAGCCCTACCACATAACCGATGGCTATGCCTCCTACACAGACTAAAACAAATTGCTTTGTTGCGAGAAACGGCGAAAAACTTCCTATAGCCAATGCCCCGAGACTTAAGCGAAAAAGAACGAGGGCTGTTGCATCGTTAACAAGACTCTCCCCATCCAAAATAGTAGAAATACGATGAGAAATGCGTAAAGGCTGTGTTACAGCAAGAGAGGCTGTTGCATCTGGAGGAGCTATGATGGCACCAAGTGCACAGGCAGCTGCCCAAGGCATTCCATTATAGAGATGCGCTACCCCTGCTATAGAGAGCATAGTCACTATCACAAGTCCAACTGCTAACAATCCTATTAAGATGGCATTTTTTTTCAAACCTCCAACAGAAGTAAAATAACCTCCTGAAAATAGAATCGGAGGTAGCACGGTCAAAAAGATGAGATTCGGATCAAGCTGAATAGAGGGTAGTTGAGTAAAAAAAAGAGGAATAAGACTTAAAAAAAGCCCTCCAAAAACTAAAGCTGTGGGATAGGGAATTTTTGTTTTATTCGCAATAATACCGATAATTACTACAGAAATAAAAAGACTGAGGATGATAGCTAGACTTGTTTCCATAATCCCTGAGTATAGATTTATTTAGAATTATTCGGTAGCGCTATACATACAAGCCTTCCTGACTGAACACAAAAAGAATGCAGCAGTTTTAAGAAGTCTATGTCTACATTTAGAGCAATAGGTCCGTGCTCGTAATAGTGATAGCTCTATGGAAAAATAGATAGACTAAACACTCTCTAATAGCTATATAGAGTTATATGATTATTGAAAAAATCCTACCTGATCTCTATGCAAAAAAGATTTGTAAAGCTATCTCCTCTGCATATTTTCCATGGTATTGGTCTAGCGAAAACATCGTTCGGACAGCACCCGATGGGCAGTTATTTCAGTTTATTCATTCCTTTCTTAAAAATAACCAGCCTATATCGAGCCGGTTAGACTTGGTCGAACCGATTATTTATTACCTCAAAAAACGCACAGATATAAAGATCAAAAATTTTGTTAGAATTAAAGCAAACCTTATTCCACGCATCGTCCAAACTGAAGAGTGGTTGGAAAACTTGATACACCAAGATATGTCAGGAGAAGGCCACTTTATAAGTCTTATTTACTATATCGATGACTCAGATGGCGAAACAACTATCTATCAAGATGACATGAAGACGGCTATTGAAAAAATAACTCCTACGGCAAATAAAGGTACATTAATTGATTCAAAGACCTGGCATAGGTCGGCTGTTCCCTTTACTCATAAAAGACGCATGGTC
>CAIMEJ010000062.1 GCA_903839985.1 uncultured bacterium
TGAAGCCCCTGGATCCTTAAGGACTTTACAAACCTGATCTAAAGGTGCATTCAGAAGCGTTTCGTGTATTTTCTTGTGCTTTTCATTGAAAAATAGCTGCCACATAGAATTGCCTCGAAGCTGTTCCTGGGCATTAGCTTTCTTATAAAATTCTATAATACGTTCAGTCAGTTGACAGTTATCAGTCCAATTTTCTTTCGCTCGTGCTGGGATAACGCTCAATTCTTTAGAGGGCCGAAAAAACCTACGTTTAATTAAAACAGATTTTTTGATAATTCTTAAAATGCGATATGGATATAATTCTTTTATTTTACAAATATTAATTATGCTATTCATGAGCAGCCTACGTCCTTAAAATGATAGTCGAATACGGTATTATTTATACTAATTAAGACTATTGATTCCTAGCCAATTTAAGGCGTGCTTACTGATGCACTATCTTGTAAGGTGGGGGTGCGGAGGTAGCGGATGCCGAGGAGCCAGGCGGCGAGGGCCAGGAGGACGAAGGGGGCGAGGTAAGGGGTGATGGAGAGGATGGAGCTGGTGGCGAGGAGTTCGAGGAGGCCAGCTTGGAGCCAGGAGGAGCCTGATTTGCCAAAGCGGGCTGCGACGACGTCTACAGCGGCTTTTCCTTTAGTTTGAGTTTCGGGGTCAAGGGGAATGTAGGCCATCTCTTTGGTAGGGTCGAAAAGGCAGTACTTCATAGACTTACAAAGGATATTATGAATAGCTCCTGTGAGGACGATGAGGTTAAGAGTGCCTGTAACGATGAGGAGAGAGGGGAATAGAAAGTAGGTGGTAAGGAAGAGGGCTGTGGCTAGCCCTAGGATAAGGGGTGTTGCAAGGGCGCTTTTATACCAACCGAAGTTACGGATAAGATTACCCCCAACGAAAAGAGCTAGTAGAAAAGAGACAACGCCCGTAACGCCTGAGACGATACCCATAAAGGCTTGATAATCGGAGGGAAGTGGATAGTTGAGCTTAAGGACTGCTTTCCAGGTCACTTCAATGATATTAACCGATAGACCGTAACCAATAACCATCAGAGCAATGCAGCCAAGATAGGGTGATCTTAAAACGACTGCAAGGCTTTTTTTAAAGGATTCTTGAGGTTTAGGATCTTTAGCTGTTTCATTCACTTTTTCTATGCGGTTGTTGAGAAAAGTGAAACTTGTGATGATGGCGATGGTGCCAAAAATAACAAGGCTCATAAGCCACTGAATCGTGTATCCGTAATTAGATCCGGCATACTTTGTAGCGAAGAACCAGATGAGCGGACTTGCACAAATAACACCCACATGGCCGCCAGCAGAAAAGAGTGTATAGAAACGGGAAGCTTCCTGAAGCGAATTGATACGATTAGCAAAGCCCCAGAAAAGAAGCGCAATGACTATACCACCCCAGAGCTCAGCCATTAAGAAAAAAAGGGCATCTGTCCAATAGCGGTAGACAGCGACAAAGTGCTCGCGGTTCTTACCGAGTACAGAAACGAGCCAGTCAGCACTTGCATGAGGCGCTAAACTCTCGCGATTGGGATATAGAACAAAGGCATAGAGGACGAAAAAGAGCAGGAAGGGCGCAATTGTTGTGTAGAAAAGTTTTGTTCTAGAGAGGATGTTGCTGAGCTTTGTATAGATAATCATCGCTAAAAAGGCAAAAATAAGCACGAAGCCGCCCTTTAAAACAGGGATAACTTCAGCACCAGAACCTTTGGAGGTGACGATGAGGGTGTCTTTCATGGCGTGCAGAACGGCAAAATTAAAAGAAGCAAAAAACTTCATGAGCAGGAGGGGCAAAAGCTTTCCATACTCCGTTTTTTGAACAGGCCA
>CAIMEJ010000063.1 GCA_903839985.1 uncultured bacterium
AATATTATCTAATTTGTTTTTAAATCTTGCTTTTATAAATTTATAAAAATAAGTTTGCATATTTAAATAAAGTTTTATATATATAAAAGTATAGATATAAACATACAACCAGGAGAAAAATTATGGGATCACCAGTAAGAGGCAGCCCAGAAGCCTTTTCTACATCAGCAGCGTCAGCGTCAGCTTCCAGCGGCGTTCCAATTTCAACGCCTGTTGCCAAGGCGGCCGGTACAGTGTTTGGAAATATTGCTGCCACAGTTTCAGGCGCTGGGGCTAATGCAGCAGCAATGATGAGAGGAGCAGCTGTAAACGTAGGCAGTGCGGTTCAGGGCGCTGCTAACACTACAGCTGCAGCTGCAGCAGTTGCGGCTAGTAAACTTTCTAGCGGTACAAAAGCAGCTTTTGCTGCAGCTCATAAAGTTCTTGTTGCTGCTTGGAATAATGTGGTAGCACCTACCATTGCAGCTATCGGAACGGTTGGAAAAGCCGCCTTTAACGTCATTAAAGGAACTGCAACTGCAGCGCTTTTTCCTCTTATTCTTTTAGGTCGTGCTTTTGTAGAGCTTGCTTCTAGAGCTCTTGCGCTCGTAAAAGGTAAGTTAGCAGATCATAAACCATTTGATGCGAAGGCATTTTTCAATGATGCTGGTATCGTTGAAAACTTTTTGAGCCCAAAAAACATTAAAGCAGACTTCCATAGTATGCTCGAGTATTTAAAAACCAAGCCTAAAGCCGAACATAAGGAAGAAGAAGAAGCAGCATCTGATGCAGTAACAAGCCTATTACATGTTGCAGATGCGGTAACAGGTGCTAACGGGGCTGGTTCTGCAGAGCGTAAATAACCATTTTTCTGTAAGAAGAAATAGCGCTTGTAGCTAGCTCTTTTTAAAGGGAATTTTTATAGGAGGCATCGTTTTCGGTGCCTCCTATTTTTTTATAAACAACCTTTGGTAGGGGCAGCCTCTTAGAATAGGTGGCAATAGAGGCTCAATGAGAGTGTGGGCCATATCATTAGGAATGAAAAATGCTTACCATGCGTCCTTTGTGATGGCTTCTCAGGAACCCACACGATTTGCTCTAAAGGCACTTGGCTATACTAACCGGCATATAGAGGCTTCTTAAGTACTCAGCTTAAAGCAAGCTACTTTGACATAATGAAGTGTTGAAGCATGAATACGGGGACAGAGTCTGCTAGTTGTAAGAACCGCGAATAAGCTAGAAAATGCTGCAGATACAATAAGTGACTAGAACCTCGAATAAGCTAGAAAATCCTGTACATGCAATAAGCGCTTAAGAAGGGCAGGCGGTAGGGCTTCTATTTAAAATTTATTAAGGATTAAGCCTTCAGAATATAGTTGATATTTTAAAAAGTTTTATATATATATAAAATTATAGGAAAAAATTTATTAATTTATTTAATAGGGGTATCCAATGTCACAATCAATCAACTCCGGTGCATCAGCAGAGTCTGGTAGAGTGCTAAAGCTGAGCATGGATGCCTGGACAGAAGGAACTGGTGAAGAGATAGCAGGTATAGAAAAGGCTTCAATAGAGGCTGCGAGAATAATAGAAAAGGGTAATGAGATTATGGGCGCTCCCGTAAAGGAACTAGCGGGGGAGGTAAAGGCTGTTGTAGCGAATGGACATCGAATAGAGGAAACACGTAATGCAGTTAATAAAAGCGAGCTTCCTGCAGGAGTAAAAGGAGCTTTTAATAAAGCGGCAGATGCGCTAAAAGCTGCATGGAATCTATCTGTTGCTCCTACAATTGCTCTTATAGGCACTGTTGGTCAAACAGCTTTTAATATAATAAAGGGTTCTACGAAAGCAGCGTTTTTTCCTCTGCTTATTTTAGGACGTTTATTTGTACAGCTAGGTAAAAAAGCGCTCGCCTTGATTAAGCGTCAAGAGCAACTTGTGATAGATAAAAAAGCTTTAGTTAAGGATATAGGTATTCTAGAAGACTTCAAAACAGCTCACCCAAAAGCTTTTCTAAAATCTCTTGAGGATTTGAGTCATGCTTTATCTTTTAAAAAAGCCTCATTGCAGGAGCTACAGAAAGGAGCTGAAGGTTTAGGAGCTATGACAGGCGCATTAGGAAGTCAAGATGCCTAAAGTGCCATATTTTTGCTGGAAGTAGGTCCGAATAGGTAGCCCTTCAATGGTAGTAGCGCGTTTTTTAAGGGATCTTTCGAGGTCATCGATCCAATAATAGCAGAAGGGCACAGAAATGGGTGTGAAGCGATGATTTGCTTCATGCAGTTTAAGCCAGAGGTCATAATCTTCTTCAAATTCTAGGCGCGTATCGAAGCCCCCTACTTCTAAAGCCGCGCTCCGGCGGATGAAGCAGCTGCTAACAATAAGAGGGTTTTTGATTTTTATATCATCAGCCAGAGCCCAAACTTCCGAGGTGTTATGCACAACGCCTTTATAGACATGGATGAGTTGACCAAAGAGCACAGCCTCATTTGATACAATTTGGGGATATAGGTCTCTAAAAGTATTGAGGGCAAAAGGTGCTAGAAGATCATCACAGTCGATAAATTTAATCCACTCATAGAGGGCCAGAGAGAGCCCCTTATTACGAGAAGCTGAAATACCTTTTTTGGGTAACTCTACGACCTTAAAAGGGCAGTTAATCGTAAGAGAAGGAATTTCTGGGCAATAGCCGTCAGCTATAATAAGAAGCTCATCATGAGGAAAGAGCTGCCAGCAGATACTATCCAAGCAGCGTTTTAGGTGATGATGGAGCTCTTTATGGACAGTTACGATAACGCTGATCAAGAGGGGCCTGTTTTTACCTGTGTAACACAATAAGAAGGGTAGGCAAAATAGTGGTTGTCACGCTCTACGGCCGTCAAGGAGACCTCTTTACCGACTACTACAGAAAGGTCTATAAAAGGGCTATAGAGAAAGGCGCTAGGAAGGTCATTGATCAGTAGAATAAAATCTCCAGGAGCATTTTTAGTAGAAGCTTTGTAGGGTGTTATAACACCTTTTAAGCTCACAGCATTATCACTTTGCAGCTTTTGGTAATCTGCTGCAGAAAGACCTGTTTGTTTACTCAGCCATTGATTTTGATAGGACTGCTCTACCAGCTGCCATTTAGACACAGGAGACTCATGAGGGGAAAGAGGAAGAGGTAGGGTCTCTAAAGGAGCTGTTTCTAAAGAGGCTATAAGCTGATTTTTTTGGGCTTGGAGCTGATTTTCTAGTTCCTGTATACGTAGTTCATAGCTTAAGCGCTGTTCATGAGCTTGTTTTTCATGGGCTTCAAGAGCTGCAGAAGCAGAGGCCGCTTGAGCCTCTAAAGCAGCTACTTTCCCATTTTTGGAAGTTTCTTCCAGAAGCTCTTTTAATTCGCTAGCGCGCTTTTTATGCTCAGGTAGGGTATTCCAGGAATCTTTTAGATTATTAAGTCTAGCAATCAGAGGCTCTAGCTGCATCTCTTCGGCCGTTTTCTTCATCTCGCTTTCAGCGTCTTTATAGGTCGTGAGGAGCAAATTATTAGCTTTATCGAGAGTTTCAATTTGCTCTTTTAAGAAGTCCTCACCACCAACTTTTACCACATAGTCTTTGGCTATATAGAGTTTAGCCGTACTCGGCGGATCAATTTCTAGCCATTTAGGGTTTTGGCTGCTTGGTTTACCAGTTACTTTATCACCTGAATGAAGTTGAGCAACGATGGGGGCTTGCAGGCTTGGACTTAAGCGGACATTAACATTGTTGGCATCCACTGTTTGGTCAAAAACATAGGTGCGGTAGACATACATTTTCATGCCAGAGGGGGGTTCTATGACAAGAAAGCCTGCTTGCTCACCAATAACTTTCACATAATCATCTTTATGTAATTCTCCGATAACGGCGCTGTTCAAATGCGGACTTGAGCGAAGACGGACTCTCTCACCAGCAATTTTTCCTGTAAAAACAGGAAGCTCTTTAGCAGTAAGCAAAAAGGGGGTCGCAAGAAGAATTATAAAATAACGTAGATGCATAGCCTTTCTCTCCTAGCAAAATGTATAAGAAAGACACTATACTAATTTGCTAGAAAGAGAGTCAACTATTCAAAACAGCTCGTATGTGTTCACAATGAGGAACGCCGCAAGTACACCCTACAGGGGATCCTAAAAAGACGTTATGGAGTTCTTGTGGAGATTCTGTTTTGCGAACTTCATAGAGGTTGTCTCCTATAGGAATAATGTCCCATGTGCGAAAAGTGAGTTCTTCCGCTTTTATTTCTTCACCGCTCATTTCATCATGGAGGGCGACTGCTTGTTGCAAAGCTCTAGCCATTTGGCAGTGAAGACAGTTGCAGTTGGCTTCTGGTTTAGGAAGAAATTCCGCTTCTTGGGGCGTAATTGTTTTAGCAGCCTGGATAACTTTTTCTAGCATCTCAACAGGAAGGGGAGCGAGACTGGCTTGTTCGGGGTTATGGTGTAAAAGTGCTGAAAAGCCTTCGAGGCCGAAAGGGCCTGGGCTTGTATTTTTAGCTTTTTCCAGAATTTGCGTTAAAGCATCTTTAGGAGCCTCTGGTCTTGTGACATTATCCAGATATTTTAGATGGGCATTAAAAATGGCTTCCGTTAGAGGAACTCCTAGATCCACAAGCTTAATAAGGTGCCCGTCGATCAAAGAGATAACAAGAACTTCTCTTCCAGAGAGAGATTCTAGTTCAATTTTTAAAGAGCGAACCTGATCCCAAGTTGTTGAGATAAAGGGAGGTAAGCATAAAATTTTATCATTAATTTTAATTTTCATAATCCACCTTTCAACTTATTTATAAGCATAGAATAAAAGGATCTTTTTTGCCAACAGGTAGTTAGCAGTTGAAAATATTGATTGCTAATTTCAGATTTTACTTGGGGTTTTTCGGACATTCGGTGTATCCCAAGCAATAGAGCTTTTCTGAAGCCCGATTTCGGACTCAGTATGTCCAACTGCAAGGAGTAAAATCCTCAGAAAAATCAGCGTATTTGGGTGCCAACGGGAGTTTTTTAAGAGCTCTATATAGGACTTTACAAGTAGGAAAAAGCAAAAAATGCATAGAAAAACCTTTGTTATTGATACCAACGTTCTTCTCCATGATCCCGAAGCGATACTCAAGTTCCCAGGTTGTGATCTTGTTGTACCTTTAGCTGTTGTAGAAGAGTTAGAATCCATGAAAAAATCTCGTGATGAGATTGGTAAAAGCGCCAGAACAGCCATTCGTCTTTTGGATGGACTAAGAGGTACTAATGGTGATTTGCATAATGGCGTAAAAATTGACAATGGCGCGACTGTTCGTGTAGTTACTTTTTCAAGTCCTGAGCGTATTAAGGGCTTTGATTTTGTACCCTCCTCTCTTTCACATCGTATTTTAATGATGGCTTATTCTCTTCAAGATAAGGGGAATCCTGTTGTCTTTGTTTCCAAAGATTTTGCCATGAGAATTAAGGCAGAAGCCTGCGGTTTAGAAGCAGAAGATTATGAGAACTTGAAATTTTCCTATAATAAACTCTGGAAAGGGCTGCGTAGAATAGATGTCGAAAAAGTCTTTATCGATAATTTTTTGAAAGATGGATCTATTAAGTTAGAGTTAGAGGGAGAAGCAATTCATAACGAATATGTGATGCTTAATGGTACTCATAATAGCACAGCCGTCGGTCGCTATGATCTACAAAGTGGTATGTTGAATGCGATGCTTCGTTATAAAGATCCTATTTGGGGGTTAAGTCCACTTAATATGGAACAGCGATGTGCTTTAGATTTACTTTTACGAGATGACATTAAACTTGTAACCCTTGTTGGGCAAGCAGGTACTGGTAAGACACTTATGGCACTTTGCTGTGCTTTAAGAAAGGTTTTTGATGAGGGTACTTATTCCAAGATATTGGTAAGCCGTCCTATTATGCCTTTAGGTAAAGACATCGGCTTTTTACCAGGTCTTAAAGAGGAGAAGCTCTTTCATTGGATGCAGCCCATTCATGATAACTTAGAGTTTCTTTGTGGCTCTGGTAAAAATCCGGATAGTGATACCCTCAGATGGGTTTTAGATAGTAAAAAAATTGAAATGGAGGCCGTTACCTATATTAGAGGGCGCTCTCTTCCTAAAATGTTTATGATTATAGATGAAGCTCAAAACTTGACGCCCCATGAAGTGAAAACAATTATTTCCAGAGCTGGTAAAGGAACGAAAGTCGTGCTAGCAGGAGACCCTTCACAGATCGATAATCCCTACTTAGATCAAGATTCTAATGGGCTTACTTTTGCTATTGGTAAGTTTAAAAACCAAAGGCTCTTTGGCCATATGTGCTTAGAGAGAACAGAGCGTTCAGAACTTGCGGCTTTAGCTGCTGAAATAATGTAGGCAAAAAAATAACCCAGTACTGGTTGTGCAGACCGTACTGGGCTTATTATGATTAAAGTTCATTTATATGAACTCTTATCGTCATTCCATAGTTACTAAAAATAATAACTGTCTTGTTAGATAAAAACAAAGTAAATTTTTATAATCGCAGATAATTTTTTATAAGACGCTAAAATTAAGACTCTTATAAATTAAGCATAGGGATGTATTTCCCGGATGGCCATGTTAAGGTTTTCTTCTTATAAGAAGAAAAATCAGAGGGCAGAGAAGTGCAGACTCAAAGCACCAGAGAGAAACCATTAAATAGCGATCTATTATAAGAATAATTATCGCAAGGAGCAAAAGAAGGAATCCCAGCAGTTTAATAGAGCGTAAAGAAGAGATGAAAAGAGGCAAGAGTGTAGAAACAAAGTAGAGTACTAGAATAAGAGGGTAGAAGCTTTGCGGAGTGGTTATTTGATGATACTGAATGCTAAACCTATAAAATAGAGGTTCTGTAGTTTCAATTAAAAGAAAAAGGAGAGAGCCCGTTGCCAGCCCAAGTCCCGTAAGAAAGGCTAGAAGATCTTTTCTTCTCCCCTTTTTTTCAGCAAACCAGAAGGAAAAGGGTACCCATACAGGCCAAAAAGAGTAGGCGAAAAAGAGGAAGATATTTTTGGCAAAAAGGGAGGAATCTAACCACACAAAGCCTTCTGCGCCTTGTTGCAGGCCAAAGAAAAAGGGGATAAGTGCTAAGGGCCATAAATATTTAGAGGAGGACTTCTTTACAAAAAAAAGGCCTGTCAGCATAAGGCCAGCACTTAAAGTAAAGCTGATAGGAGCAGAGAGACACATAGATCGAAGCTTACGCAAAAAAGGGTATAATAACGAGAATTTTATGGGTCTCATCCTCGACGAGACCACAGCTTATAAGGAGATGAGCTCATAATTCTTGTTAACAGAAAATTTTTGTTGGAAAAATCTGCTATAAGCCTCTACTCTTGCAGCACTATGGTATCAAGTATTGGTTCTTATGTGGCTTCTTTTTTAGGAGCTGGAGAAATTAAAGCCTCACCTGGCCTGAGAGATCAACTGCATGCAAGCATGCACGCTATACATGCAGAAGCCCAGTCTAATGTTTTTCTGCAAAATCTGATTAGCGGTAAGATGAGCTGTTCCAAGGCTTATGTCGTCTATTTATGTAATCTCTTTTGGCTACACCAAGCCTTAGAAAGGGCTCAAGAAAAGATAGTAGAGAAAGTAGGTAGTAGCAGTTTTGTTTTTCCCTTTCTCTATCGCTCAGAAAAACTCCTCCGAGATATTCACCTCTGGTCTTTTCCTAATCCGACCTCTATATACTTTGCGGATAAAGAGGAGAAGAGTGGAGAGTTTATCGAAAATATCAAACGCTTTGTGCAGCCCTCTGTTTTTGAATTTATAGGACGCCTGGAGGTGAGTACAGCAGAGGATCCTCTGATTGCGGTGGGAGCTATGTACGCTTTTTACGGCACCGTCATGTCCGGGGGTCAATTTGTTAAAGAGGGAGTAAAAAAAGCTTTTCTCACACGCTTAGAAGAGGCGCGAGAAGAGTTCTCTGAGGGAGTTAGTTGTGACAGTGCTTTGAAAGCCAAGCTGCTGGCATCACCGGGAGCTGAAGAGTCTTATATAGAAGAGAGTGTCTCTTTTTTTTCGATTCCTGAAGTAAATATCACAGATTTTAAACCTCATTGGCATGAGGCATTAGATAAAGTAGCCCTTTATTTTAAGGGTGAATCTAGAGTTTTGTTTGAAAAAAAAACAGTAGAGCTCTGCCATGAATCTATTCGTGTTGTTCTGACGTCTATAGAATCTTTCCATGAGATGCTCCGCAAAGGCGAAATTTAAGCTTTCCTGAAAAACGTCAAAAGTCCAATCTGAAAAAAAAGAGGTGATTAATGCGTTATATAACAGAATTTATTGGAACATTTTTTCTTGTGTTAACTGTGGGAATGACAGTTCTCGAACCCCATAGTGCAGGGCTTTTTGCACCACTGGCAATAGGACTTGTCTTGGCCGTTATGATCTACGCAGGAGCGCATATATCTGGGGGGCATTATAACCCAGCGGTTTCTTTGGCTGTTTTTTTACGTAAAAAACTGAGCCTAAAAGACCTGATGCTCTACTGGGGTGTGCAGTTTTTAGCAGCTATCGTAGCAGCTTATGTGACTACTTATTTAAAGGGTCAGCCGCTAACAGCTCCTCTTCATTTAGATACTACAAAAGCATTGCTTGCAGAGTTTCTCTTTACCTTCGCCCTTTGTTATGTTGTCCTGAATTTGACAACGCTTAAGGCCACAAAAGATAACTGCTTTTATGGCCTAGCAATTGGATTTACTGTTGTAGTTGGAGCCTATGCAGTAGGCGCTATTTCAGGCGCAGCTTTTAATCCAGCTGTCGCCCTTAGTATTGCCCTGATTAATTTTATCTCCTGGTCCTCTATTTGGGTCTTCTTTGTAGCAAGTATAGCCGCTGCTTTAGCTGCTCATTTTCTTGTTAAAAAAGAGAAAGCTTAGAAGGCATAGGAGAATTTAACCTGCCCGTAAGTCGTACGGTACAAAGAGAAAGTTCCCTCTTGTGATCTACCATTATAGTATTCAAGAGAGAAGGCCATCTTTGTACTGTTACCATCTAAGTGACGAGACCTTATACCAACAGAGATGTTCTGGTTAAGAATCCAGCCCTCATATTGCTGGTTTTGGAGGAAGAGAGCAAGAAAAGGCTCCCAGAGCAGATCATTCGATCTATCATGCACCCAAGGAATGAACATCTGAAAGCCGTAATCGAAGTAGAGGGATTTCATAGGGAAGCTTGTATCTGAAATAATATAGTCCCCGATTCCTCCATAGATTTCGACTGTCTTCGTGAGCTGATAGGAAGCTTTCAGGTCTATTGCTTCGTACTCCATATTATAGCGCACAAAGCCTGGATGATCGACGAGGAATTGATCTCCTAGATGGGAGGAGATATGATATAATCTAAAGCGGTAGGTCATGCGATCATGTGCATATGTTACAGGGATACCGATATAATAGTCGGCATTAACCAGCTCATGGGTAAAGGTGACATTTTTAGGTGTCGTAGGATTCATATTAAAAACAGCATAGAGACA
>CAIMEJ010000064.1 GCA_903839985.1 uncultured bacterium
ATATTTTGAAACATTTAATGAGGGGAAAAGCTATTTTGCTATAGGCTTAGATCCTGCCGATGAGCACACAGATCACTATTATCATGAGCTATTAGCACGCTTTCCTTCTATCCTTTCCTATTTTCGGGATAATATAGCTGAAGAAAAGAGCTACGCTTTTATTGTAGGTGCTGCCAAAACCTACGCATTACCAGAAAAAAGTACCCACCTAGATTCTAATTCAGGTGAAAGAACCAAAGCGGTTTTTACTCATGAAGGGCTAGAATCCTTTTATCTCCTAAGGGAATCTTCTTTAAGAGTCTATAATTGCTTATCCGCTAATAATAGTCCTACGAGTGACCTCCGAAGTTATGTAAATCCATCTAACCCTACTAAGCCTGCTTTTAAATATAGAGAGGATCATCTTTCCTCAGATAAATCTTTTCATGCAGCCTTTTTTAGTCGTCGAAATGAGCTTATTAAGCGGCTCACATCCCCTCTTTCAGAAGAAAGTGAAGCTGCTTATTTAGAAGAAATAAGTCCATCTCAGTACCGACCTGAAGAAATCAACCCTCTTATGTCGGAGATGCTGCGCGCGGCCCGCTCAGAAAAACTTTCTTGTCATCTTCTTATAGAGGCTGCAACAAATAACCTTCCTTTGTTTTCTCATAAAATAGTATGTGAATTTTTCGAAGCTCTCTTCTTTGATCCTAAAAGAAGGCTTAACCGGGATAAATTAACGGAGCTATTGCGCGATGATCCCGCTTTTATAGCCTTAGCACAAAAATTTGTGGAAGAAGGTGTGAAGTTATTTCTTACCAAGCGCCATGCTCAGCCTGATCTAGCTCCTCTTTTTACTATACTTGATTTTGGAAAGAGGCTATCACTGCTCCAAAATGAACTTGGCTTACCACAAACAGCGGACTTCCCCCTTCTAAACCAGGTCATTGCCGACTTAGATAGACGAATGGAGACCTTTACATCCCTTCCTAAGGGCGCAAGCTTTTTTCTTGAACAGCTTAAATTACAAACTCTTTTATTTAGCGAAGGACCTCCAGACCCTATCCATTTTTGTGCTTCCTGGGTACGCTATAACTGGCTCTTAAGATCTAATAATGGTAGTTATCAGGACTCTCCTTTACGTACTATTCTTTTCCGTCGCTGCTATAATGAGCTACAGAAAATAACTGCCCTATCCGATAAAGATGCTTTTATAAAAGCCTTACTAGCTCAGCTTCAACTACCCATCCCTCCGGAGCCTATTGCTTATACACCTCCCCTTCTTTTCACAAGTGGCCCTTGGCGAGCGGACCTTATCAACTGCTCAATTGGAGGTATTCAAGCAGAGATAGCGCCTCAGTTTATTCAGGTCCCACAATTCCAAAGTTTCTTTGGGACAGAGCCACTCACCTTTCACTATACAATGCATGGCACAGAATTTGACCATCCTAAAGGTCACTTTATGATCAATAGACATCCTGGAGATGCGAGTTTTATTGATCATCTTTATGCTGATTTTAAAGAGTTCGGTATCGGGCACTACCAACAACGCACACACCTAACTTTAGTCCTTCCTGAGGGGCTTATTTATGATTATGATCATTATACCTTGCCCGATGGTCGCCTACTTATTACCAGGGCTCAGGACAACATCCCCGCCTATATATTGGGAACAGATGGACATATTACTCAAGTTGGTAAAGCAACTGAGCCTCTTTACACTTTCAAAACAGATGCCGAGCTTCCCGATTTTACTTTTATACTAGGCGGTACCCTTTCTTTTCCTCGCTTCTCTCTTGATGGAGAACCCGTCTCTTTTGAAAACCGCATAGCCACTTTTGATCGCCGCTTTACAATCGAACCCGCACCTCCTCAAGGTGTTCAGGGGCTTTTTTCTCATTATCTCTATCTGCGTAATCAAAGAGATGGTAATGATAAAATTCTAGTTCCTATTTTACCTCTTGCTTCTTTGAATTTTCCCTCTACAGAAACAGCTCTTCTGGTTGAGCCTCCCGAACCCTTTATAAAAACTTATAGAGTAAAAGCCGAAAGATCCCTACCTTGCCTGACCTTTACAGTGACGAAAGAGGGCTCACTCACTGCTGAAAATAATACGGGCTTACTTTATTTAGCTCTCTTGGCTGTACAAAAAAAAGATTATGACCAAGCATTTCACCACTTAGAAGAACTAAATAGAGCCATCCCTCTGGATAAAATAGGTCTGAATATTTTAAAGGGTTTTCTCAAGCATAAAGACTCACATCCCAATAGCTTAGCTTTAATTCTTAAAGCTGCCACTTTTGTGACAGATGATGTTACAGAAACTTTAGAGCCCTATTTAAATGCTCTAGATAAAGTCTCTACTGCTTATAGGCTACCTCTTTATGAGCTTACTTCCCTCTTAAGAAGATGTCCTCTTAGCTCCTTATGCCGTGCATGGTACACGTTCATAACAACAGGCTCCTGGCCTTCAGGAATTACTCATCCGAGCTTCAAAGAAGAATTAGACGAAAATTTTAACTTACATGAGCAGGAAGTAGAGATATTAACCAGTTGGCATAACTGGGCAACACTGAAGAGCTATGCAGCCCCTCGGGACGTAGAGCATCTTCAAAACAATGCGAAAACATTTATTTTTACAAAGAGTGAATATGCCTTAGTCCCTTGGCTAACACAGATAACTCCATCTACATGGCCTGGATTCTTTCCTTCGGCTTACCGTGTGGCTACAAGTGGTTCTCCTGTACAAAAAAAGCTGCTGCAGCTTCAGATTCGCTGCTGTCTGCATAATACTCGCTTAACTCTTGGTGTTGAGCAAGTAACTCTTCTAAAAATACTTTCTGCAGTTATCACAGATCCTGAAATCTATCCTGAACTGCCCGGTGATCCTGCAAATCATGGGCCTTTTTTAGGTGATCTTGTTAAGGCATTTTGGGATGATACACAAGCCATGCCCACAGCTCTTACGCCAACTCCTACCGAAGGCCCTAGGATAGCGGAGGGTCTCAAGGGGCCCTACATGCCTATAAGTATTTTAAGAACGCCCTCTCTTGAAGCTTTTAAGTGTTCAAAAGAGATAGAATTATTATGTACTCTACCAAAGGCAGAAGACTTCTTCTCCACCTCTTTACATGGTGGTTACAGAGAAACAATTCGAAGCCCTGCAGCCTTAAGCCTATCACCAGAAGAGGCAGTATATACACCCCACATAGAGCATAGTGTAGAGGCTTTTTCTGCCGAAATTAGCCAGGGCCAAGAAAGTTTAAGAAATGTTTCTCAATATACTACGGACCGAGCTGAAGATCTTAAACATCTTCTGAGTGAAAGAAAAAGCGCTCTTGAGGCTCAAGATAAAGCTTTGACTGTTCAACTTTTAGAAATAGCGAATCAAACAAGAGCTACTGCTGAAGACTTAGAATTAGAAGCTGCAAGGCGCCAACCTATTAGCATAGAGAGCCTTTATTATCTTTTTCTTCAACGTAATGAAGAAGCTTTTTTACAGGAAAACCCCCATCTTAAAGCTGATATTCCCCGATTAATGCAGATGAGTTTTGATAGCCTCCAGATTAAAACAACGCTACAGCATCTAGACCGTATACAAAAAGCTTTAGATGACAACGAGCTGGATAAAGCAGGACAGCTTTTTGCTATGCCTCGTAACTATAACGCTCAGATAAACCCCCATTATCTCGTCTTCGAATACTTCTCTGATATCCGGCTCTATGACACCCAGGTTAAACTCTTAGAAGAGCTTCAGACGAAAAAAGCAGATGGCACTATCCTCTCTAAAGTGGGTCAGCTCATGATGGGAGGAGGAAAGACGAAGGTCCTCTCCGCCCTCCTTCTTTTTGCCTCAGCAAGACCTGGCATCTTGCCCCTATTTATAGTACCCAGCAGCCTCTACCAGGTGGTCTTTGCCGATTTAAGCCGCGCTCTTAAAAGTAATTTTAACCGTGTGGTTCATCCTTTACAGTTTACACGTCAAGAGCTGACAGAAAAGCGCTGCCTAGAAATAGAAGAAGAGATTAATTTTGCTAAGGTATCTGGACAAGTAGTCTTTGTAAAGAGTGAGGCTCTCCAGGTTTTACGCCTACAATATCTCTTTGAATGTGAGAAATCCTTAGAGCTTAGTTTAGGGCTTTCAGAAAAAGGAACGATTTTAGGACGTATTTTACGTATCGTAAACAATGAAAGTGACACTTTGATAGATGAAGTCCATCTAGTGCTTGCACAAAAACAAGAGGTTAACTTCCCTATTGGGGGCAAACAACTAGCTAATGCTCGTTATGTTGACATGATGCATGTGTTTTTTGATAGGCTGGAAAAGATTCCCGAATTGGGGCTTAAAGATGATAGACAAATGCTTATGAGTGAAGCAGATTATAAAAGAGAGATCATTCCCATTCTCACAGAAGCTTTTCTCCACAGTGTTGCCCGCTCACCTCGTTATACAGCTGAAGAGTTAGGCCGCTATGTGAGTGGAAAGCCTTCTAAAGACGTCGAGGACAAGCTTGCAGCTGACCCTGAACGCACGCTGCCCAATCTCGCTGCTTTAGCACGCTACACCATCAATGACCTCTTCTTTAAAAGTTTTAAGAGAAGTTGTGGACGTCATTTTGGTCCTTTACCAGAAGCGATGGCTCTAGCACGGGGAATGGAAGTGGGAAAAATTGTTCCCTATCAAGCAGTTGGAACTCCCTCTACAACCGTTTTTGCCAGCTGGGCTGAAGAAGCCGCTTATGGATTTATGACGGCTTTTCGTGAAAAAGCTACTATGAACCAGCTGACTCGTATTATTGATGCGGCTAAATATAAATTAGCAGAGGCTGAAGCCGACGATATTACTCGTATTAATGAAGAAATGAGGGCCCTAACGGGTTTCACCCTCTTCGATTTGGAGCCCAAAGAAAACCGCCTACAAGCCCTCCAAAATATCAACACCCATATAGTTCAAAGACTGCGCCTCCAAAGAGAGTTTCTAAAGCTCACTATCCATTACCATGATCAAAGACTCTCTAGCAATCCTCAAGACTGGGACCTTCCGGCCATAAGAGGCCTTAGTGGCACTCCCTATAATCGTCTCTGTTATACAGGTGGCTTAAGTGAAGAAGAGCGCTTTGTTCCAGATCCAGCTGTAGAAGGGAAAATTGTTGCCGCTCTTCTAAAAAAAGAACGCCCTCTTCATATAACAGATACTACGGAGCCAGAAGCTCTTTTAAGAAGTCTTCTTAATGCAGATAATCAGGGGCGTGTTCGAGGTTTTCAAGATCCGGGTGGTCTTTTTAAGAGCCAGGAAAATCTAGAGGTCGCCAAAGCCTTTAATAAAGTGATTGCTGGCTTAGAACTTGAAGGAACCCTCTTTTTCTGGAAGAAGCCTGGTATGGCCGCTGCTGACCAAATTGCTTTTCTACGTACAGACAGCGAGATTCCTGTTCCTCTTAAAGGTTCTTCACGAAAAGACCTAGAAGAACAAGGCATTAATCCCGATCAGATCTTTATCTATTTTGATGAACGCCGCACAACTGGCACAGACCTCCCACAACCCCCTAACGCTATTAATTTCACAACAATCGATATCTTACAAGATATCACCTCTACACTGCAGTCCGCTCTGAGACTTAGAAAGCTTGTCTCCGGAGACCAAGCAATAGAATTTGTGATCCCAAGAGATCGTTATGCGAAGATGCCTCAAGACTTTAGGGGCATCATCACCCATATGGTCAAAAATCTGGCAATTGATCAATCTAAGCAACTCTACCAAGCTCTCAAACAAAGGGTGGATAGCATTTTTAAGAAAGCCTCACTTCAAGCTCTTCTGGCTTGCGATTCAGCAGGACCTGTTGATGAACGCATTGCTCTCTACCAAAAACTACGGCCTCTTATGATCGAGGTAACGGAAACAGACCCCTTTACTTCCTATGGAGTGACTCCTGAGAGTGTTGATCCCGACACAGCACTTAGACAATATATAGCAGCAAAAATGGAGCAATATAGAAGTACGGGTATTGACTTACACATTCCTGCGGATCTCTATACTGTATTACATGTTCAAAAAGAAAGCCTGCCCCTAAAGGTGCCTTCCCTTGCTCCCCAGGAGGGTATAGAGGTTCAATTGGAGATGCAGGCTGAGCAACAAGTAGAACAAGAGGTACAGCAAGAAATTCAGATTCAACAAGAGATGATAAATGAGCTTCAGACCTATCAACGCCGTATCTCACCTTTAGTTGAAACAGAATTCCCTCTTGCAGCATTTTTAACACCTAATGAAGAGCGTCCTGCTGCTTACTCGCAAAAAATAGTGGATTCGATGGCAGCCTTCCCCTCTTATCGTATGAGCTACTCTACTTGTTTTGGGGATGAAATCTGTGTTACTTCTAATTTCGCACCGACTAGCGAGGGTGTTACTTTAATGCCTATTTTTTATAGAAGTCATAAGCCAGCACACCAGATTCTGGTAGAAAGAAAAGCTGATGGAGCTTTTACTTTTACTCTTCTTAGCCTAGCTGAAGCAGATACTATTAAGGCCGGCTCTAAGCCTATGCCACCCCATCTTTGGCTCATTAATGATATGGGAGATTATCTTTCCGAACTTGCGCATGGACAGACCAATATAAGAGAGGCTCCAGCTTTAAAACAGGCCCTTATTCAGATTGCAGCTTTTAATGGTAATGTACAATATTTGCAAAGATATGGCGATGCATGTCTCCTGTGGCTAAATGAAAATCCTGCATTAACTGACATAAAAAAACGGCTTATCACAATGAAGGCGCAACTTGAACCCCTGCAGGCACAAGCTGTCTCCTTAAGCAACATCCTCAACTGCGCTTACCTACCCTCTGAAACACCTAAAGTGGCTATGGAAGCTGCTAACATCTTGGCCCGCGGCCCCTCCGAGCTGCCTGGCCTATTTGCCCAAGCAGCTCTTTCGAGAATATCAAGTATAACCGCTTCTGCATCGCTAAAAACACATCAGTCTCACCTAAACGCTTCTAAGACTCCACCCCTACAAGGGCCTCAAATTCCTGCACCTATCCCCCGAACTCTTGCTTTCCGCATCTTTTTTGGAACACTTAGTATATTTTTAATGCCCTTTGTACTCATAGGCCTGCTTTTTATACGTCCCTTCACGAAAGCTCCTTTTAAAGACCTTTGGAGCTGGCTTAAACGTCCTTTTGTCTAAAGAGTATGAGAGAAAATTGAGGGTTTTGTGAAGATATATTCTTATCTGTTTTTTAAAAGAGTGGCGGCTAATAGATAGTAATCCAATGTCTAGGTATACTTTTTCACCCTTTCTGATTTAAGTATCATGGCGCCAAATCCTGCAACTTTTGCCTCCACATTACAGATTCTTTACCTATATATTTATGAAATCTTTTGCATAGCCACTAAATTATAAAACTCTCTGCAATAGCACCTCGATCCTTTTTCTATTATTTTTTAAGACAATAATGGGGGAATATCTTATAAATTCTCTTTCTTAAAACAGGAGCAAATCAACATGAAACGATGCGCGTTCATTATTAGCGCCTTGCTATGTATAGCACAGGCTGGAGCTGTTGAGAAAACAAGTGATGCCTTTTTACAAGGTTCTATTCTTGAATTCATCAAAGTAGAATATTGTAAAAATGTTATAGGAGTCAGCGTAAAAGATGGCTGTGTCTATTTATGTAATGCCCCCTCTAGCTATATGCTTAGAAAAGAAATGGTTGAATACATTGAATCACTTTGTGGTGTAAAAAAAGTGATCATCACCTCCATCCAAGATTGTGCTGATAAGCCTTATTTTAGCTATGAACAAGGCAGACTTCTCCCTGATTACCCTATACTTTGGGAGCCTTGGATCGCTAATCCACGAGAAGTCATGTGCTATATTGCTTATAGACAAGGTGATAGAGTTATTGGCAAAACTGCTAGTAGCGTTTCTTTTGGCAGTGAGTTTCCTATTTATCGCTGGCAAGGACTTAATTTCTTCAG
>CAIMEJ010000065.1 GCA_903839985.1 uncultured bacterium
AAGTTTTTTATCAATACTCCTAAGGAGCTCCATGAAAAACTTTTTAAAAAACTTTTTAGAGGGCGCTTTACGGCAGAAATTACAGATAAAGTCCCCTCTTTTTTAGAGGAATTCCTCAAAAAATCTCTTCGAAAGTCCCTTTTTAAGAGCCTTCAACAAGCCCTAGAACGTAAAGAAACTGTTCTTCTCCTTTCTAACTCCCCCTCTTTTCTGGTATCGGCTATTGCCAAACAGCTCGGCATCATCTATTGGAGAGCAACCGAATATGCCGAAGACTGCAAAAAATGTTTTGATAAGATTCCTTATATGATGGATGGCGAGACAAAAGCGCTTTTTTTAACAGCTTTTGCCAAGGAAAAAGGGTTTTTACGAGAGGAAATCTTTGCTTATTCCGATAGTATCGATGATTTGCCCCTCCTAGAGCAGGCAGGTCATAAAATTGCTGTTGCCCCTGATAAACGTCTACGTTACTTGGCTAAAAATCGAGGCTGGTCAATTTTAGAAACTTAAAGTATAATAGTAGGCATGACTGATTCTTTAAATACTCTACAAAAACTGGCCCAAGGTTTGTATGATAAAAAGGGCTTGAATATTATCGCAATTGATGTGCGTAACATCAGTACAATGACAGACTTCTTTCTCTTTGTCGATGGGATGGCATCTACTCATCTTCTTGCTTTGAGAAATGTGGTGGAGGAAACCCTTCGAGAGATCGGATGGAGCTCTCCCCGCGTAGATGGACAAAAGGGTGACAACTGGGTTGTTCTCGACTGTCTTAATATTGTTGTGCATCTTTTCGACCCCAAAACACGTGATTTTTATCGTGTAGAAGAGGTCTGGAAAGATGGTAAAATCGTACCTTTGGAGCTAACGTAATTTATGCAAAAAAAGCGTGTTGTTGTTACAGGCATGGGGGTTGTCTCCTGCTTTGGTTCAGACGTTAATCATTTTTATAACGAACTTTTAGCCGGCAAAAGTGGTATAACACCCATCACAAGCTTTGATTGCAGTGATTATCCCACACGCTTTGCGGGCTCTGTCAAAGAAGACTATAATATTGATGACTTTATGGATAAAAAACAGGCACGCCGTGTGGATCCTTTTATCCGTTATGGAATGGTTGCTGCAAAAAAAGCTCTTCTTGATTCGGGTTTAGACCTAGCACAAGTGGATAAAACACGTGCCGGCATTATAGTAGGCTCTGGTATGGGAGGTATTTCCACCTTTTATGAGGGCGCAGCCACCATTAAAGAAAAATCTTATCGCCGATTGAGCCCCTTCTTCATCCCTTTTATTATCACTAATATGGCCGGAGCTTTATTAGCGATTGACACCGGCTTCATGGGCCCAAACTACTCAACATCAACTGCTTGCGCGACATCTAACTTTACAATTCTCCAGGCGGCACGCCATATTCAAAGCGGTGAAGCTGATATCATGATCGCTGGGGGAACAGAAGCTCCGATCAATCCAGTAGGTCTCTCTGGTTTTAGCACTATTAAAGCTCTTTCTGTACGCAATGATAGCCCTCAAACAGCCTCTAGACCTTGGGACAAAGAACGCGACGGCTTTGTTATAGGTGAGGGTGCAGCGGTTTTAATTCTAGAAGAATATGAATATGCTAAAAAACGTGGGGCAACCATTCTCGCAGAAGTGCTAGGTGGCGGATTCTCTTGTGATGCCTACCATATTACTGAGCCTCATCCTGAAGGCAACGGGCTTATTCTTGCCTTCGAAAAAACACTAGCAGATGCTGGTATTACCAAAGAACGCGTCAATTATATCAATGCTCATGCCACTTCCACCTCTGTGGGAGATGTAGCCGAAATTCATGGTATTAAAAAATACTTTGGCGAGCATTCTAAAAATATCACAGTGAATGCGACCAAATCGATGATAGGCCATAGCCTGGGCGCTGCTGGCGCTATTGAAGCTGTTGTTATTATTAAAGCTTTGCAGACAGGTTTAATCCACCCAACTGCTAATCTTGTCCATCCCGAAGAGTGTTTGGCCCCTCTTGATCCTGTTATTGGGAAAGCCAAAAAACTTGATGTTGACGTTGCCCTCTCCAACTCCTTTGGATTTGGTGGGCACAATTCCTGTGTCGCTTTTAGCCATGTAAGGTAATATATGCATAATTCTGCCCCTTCAATGAACCATTTTTTTCGTGCCCATCCTTGGCATGGTGTTGCTATCGGGGAAAACGCCCCTGAAATTTTAACCTGTTATATTGAAATTGTGCCGACAGACACCGTTAAATATGAATTAGACAAGGAATCAGGTTTTTTAAAAGTCGATCGTCCTCAAAAATACTCTAACTACTGCCCTGCGCTTTATGGATTAGTGCCTCAAACTTACTGCGCTAAACATGTTGGAGACTTCTGTTCTTTTAAAACAGGCATTCCCGGCATCATGGGTGATGCAGATCCTCTAGATATTTGTGTCTTGGTAGAAAAGCCTATTTTACGTAGTGACATCCTGATGGAAGTTATCCCCATCGGGGGCCTACGTACAATTGATCGGCATGAATCAGATGATAAAATTATCGCTGTTTTAAAGGGAGACCTTGTTTATGGGCATATCACAGACATTAGACAATGCCCCTCACACCTTATTGAGCGTCTGAAACACTACTTTCTTACCTACAAAGATTGTCCGGGTGAATCTACTACTCAGCATATGGAAATCAAAGCCGTTTATGGTCGTGAAGAAGCCCATGAAGTGATTCGTATGGCCCAAAAAGATTATAAAGAGAATTTTTCAGGGATTTGGAATGAACATCAAGAAATCTCTAAAAATGGCAGGACAAAGTAATTATGGTACTACATTTAAAAGAGATCTCTTATAAAAATGGTGAACGTATCATCGAAGCCATAGACGAAGTACGTGGCCTACATGCCTATATTGCTATTCACAACACAACACTTGGCCCAGCACTGGGAGGCACGCGTATCTATCCCTATAAGCAGGAAGAAGATGCCGTATTTGATGTCTGCCGCCTCGCGGAAGGCATGTCCTATAAGTCTGCGCTTGCAGGAACAGGTTTTGGTGGTGGTAAAAGCGTTATTATTGCAGACCCCACTTCTCATAAAACCGAAGATCTTTTGACAGCCTTTGCAGAAGCTGTGCACACTCTAGAAGGCACTTATATTTGCGCAGAAGATGTAGGCAGCACCTCTTCTGATATGATGATCATCCGCAAAAACACTCCTTACGTAGCAGGCTTGGCCATTAAGGGCGGCAGCGGAGACCCAGGACGCTTTACCGCTTACGGGGTCTTTCAAGGGCTTAAAGCCGTTGCCCAGAAATTATGGGGCACTCCTAGCTTATATGGTAAAAGAGTCGCTATACAGGGCCTTGGTAGTGTGGGAGCTCGTGTAGCCGAGTTTCTCTTCTGGGAAGGTGCTTATCTTATTTTAAGTGACATCGATTACGCTAAAGCTGTACGTCTAGCTGACCTCTTCCATGGCGAAGCTGTTGCTCCTGATGAAATTCTAGCTACTTCTTGTGATATCCTCTGTCCTTGCGCTATGGGAGGCATTATCAATGAACGCACTATAGATTCTTTAAATACATTGGCCGTAGCAGGAGCTAGCAACAATCAGCTCCTAGATATGGTAACTGATGGTGAGTTTCTCTTAGAAAGAGGCATTCTTTATGCCCCAGACTATGTCATTAATGCAGGCGGTGTCATCAACGTTTCTCACGAAATGCATCCCGATTCCTATAATGCTCAACGAGCTTTACAAGATATTGACAAGATTAATAATACCCTTTTGGATATCTTTACTTTAGCAGAGCAAGAGAAGAAGACTACTTCGGCGATGGCCCTTGCCCTGGCTAAAAAGAAAATTACCGACCAAGTCGGCAAAAGAGAAGGGAAACCCTTTTTTCCAACATGCGATTAACCAGTTACTGCACAGCAGAAAGTTATAAAATAGGCCCCCTTTTTTCGGCTCTTCAGGCGCGTAGCCTTAAGCCTGTTTTAATACGTGATACAATTCATCTGAGCTATAATAACTCGCTAGCAGAGCATTGTGATATTTTCTTCTTCCCCTTTGGCACAGCCGTTTTCTGGGGTCTTTCTGATGTGGAACAAGAGAACTTTTTAAAATATCTACACCCCTTTGAAAGCGGGCCCCTCGAAACAACAGAATTTGATGAGTTTAGCTTCATGAGTGGCACCACCATGCGTATCAGTCAAGATGTTATCACTCTCCCCTTCCCTTCTGCTTTAAATAAGCTGGCTATCTCTTATGGCATTGCACAGTCCGTTAAGCTCACTGTTTTTGAAACAACCATTCGCAAAACAATTGCTAAAACCAAGCATTTGCCCGAAGAAATTGTGCGTAAAGGGAAAATAGTTCTCTCGCGCTCAGAAATTGCAAAAACAATCGGCCAACTTTTTCTAGATCGTAGCTCAATTAATCTCCATACAGATATTCTAGATACACCTGAAATCTTTTGGGAATATCCTGAAAATGAACCTCCTTACCGCCTGATGGCTAACTACCTTGACGCGCTTTACTTAA
>CAIMEJ010000066.1 GCA_903839985.1 uncultured bacterium
GAAAAAGATGCAGCTCTTGAAAGACGGTTTCAAAAGATCGTTGTTAATCCTCCTTCCACGGAAGATACGATAGAGATTTTAAAAGGGCTTAAAGGCAAGTATGAGGAACATCATAAGGTTACCTACAGCGATGCAGCTATTATAGCTGCGGCCCAATTATCGGACCGTTATATACATGGAAGATTCCTTCCTGATAAGGCTATTGACTTACTCGATGAAGCAGGCGCTAAAATGCGTATTGCTATGATGAATGAGCCGACCACACTTCCTAAGTTAGAAGAAGAAATAGAAACAGCCCGCATTTCCAAAGAAGAGGCTATTGCCAGACAAGAGTATGAAAAAGCGGCAAAATTACGAGATTCTGAAAAGCTTCTACGTGAAAGATTGCAGCAGATTCGTTCTGAATGGGAGTCTAATAAAGAAGAACATCAAGTCATTGTAGATGATGAGGATGTAGCAAATGTGATTGCCAAACAAACAGGTATTCCTATCAGCCGTCTCACAGAAGAAGAGACAGCTAAAGTATTGAAGATGGAAGAGACTCTACAGAGTGTCATTATTGGTCAGGATGAGGCCGTATCCATTGTATGCAAAGCTATTCGCAGAAGTCGTGCGGACATTAAAGATCCAAATCGCCCTATCGGTGCTTTCCTCTTTTTAGGTCCTACAGGTGTTGGTAAAACACTGCTAGCTCGTCAGCTAGCCATTAATATGTTTGGTGGAGAAGACGCTCTTATCCAAGTGGATATGTCCGAATATATGGAAAAATTTGCAGTCAGCCGTATGACAGGATCTCCACCAGGATATGTAGGACATGAAGAGGGTGGTCAGCTTACAGAACAGGTACGTCAAAGGCCTTATAGCGTTGTCTTATTTGATGAGATTGAGAAAGGACACCCTGATATTATGGATCTGCTTTTACAGATTTTAGAAGAGGGGCGTTTAACAGACTCTTTCGGACGTAAAGTAGATTTTCGCAATACAATTGTTATCATGACCTCTAATTTAGGGGCAGACTTGATTAAGAAATCCAGTGAAGTCGGTTTTGGAGCTAAGCAGACAGCGCTCATGACAGATCATGGGATGCTCAAAGAAAAAATCGAATCAGCTGTAAAAAAACATTTTAAACCAGAATTCATTAATAGAATTGACGGTATGATTATGTTTAAGCCTCTCGACAAGAAAAAATTAGAAAATGTTGTTCTTCTCGAAATTAAGAAAGTACAAGATCGTTTGGCTAAAAAGAAAATTTTTGTTGAATTAACACCTGAGGCGCTCGATCTTTTAGCGGAAAAAGGCTTTCAGCCTGAAATGGGCGCCCGACCCATGCGCCGCGTGATCGAACAATATGTAGAGGATCCTCTTGCGGAAGCGATACTGCAAACACCGCGTCCTGGTAAAGAACGGCGCTTTGTAGTTGTTCCTGGTGTGGACAAGCTGCTTTTACAAGAGCAGCAGGAGCTACAAGAGCAAAAAACAGAAGTTTTAATACCTGGTTAGTTCTTAATAACGGATGTTTCTCCTTCTTAAAGCCCCCTTTTTTGAGGGGGCTTATCCTAAGCTATTTTTATAATAAAAATATTTTAATTTTTTCCTGAAGAAGCGCTTTAGGGGATTCCTTGAAAAGAACCTTCTGATCTGCTAGCCTGTCAAGGAGATAAATTCAAAATTCAGGTTGTCATGCTGCATTTTTTACGTACACACCAACGCATTCTTTTTCTTTTTCTCACGATTGTGATCATCATGAGCTTTGTCTTTTTTGGCACTTACGGGGCTTTTATGAATCCACCGGTTGAGGGGGATTTAAAAGTTTATCAAACAACAGATGGAAAAGAGGTTTCACTCGCTCAAATGGAGCGCTTAAAGAAATTCTTAGTCTCTGATAGTGAGGTGATTCCCTCTAGTAATGCCTTTCCTAATTATTTGAATACGGGATTTTTACATAAAGAGGTTATTGCAACAGACGCAGTTGTTGAAATCGCCATTAAAGAATGGGATACAGTCGGTCCGGAATTAGAGCCTAAACTGAAAGCGGAAAAGCTGTGGCGCCCTTATACACATAGTGATAGCTCCAGTGTGAGTGCTATAAATGTATGGAAAATATTTGCTCCTACTATTCCTGAAAATTTAGCTAAATTAAAAATAACAGAAGAAAGAGAAGCTTTATTAAAAGCGCATTTTTCTTTGATGAGTGCCGAAAGAGCTTTTCCAGAGGCCTATTTAACACAGATTCTTTCTTGGCAGCAGGGCAAGCAAGAGGGGCTTTCGGAAGAAGTCGATCAGCATAGAGGCTACCTCTCTCTTTTTGGTTATAAAGACACCTCTGATTGGATGGGACTAAAGCTCTATGAGGCAACAATTAAATCCGTTTTAGAGCTGGCTGTACAAGCAAAAGCTCAAGGCCTTCAAGTATCGGATGCAGAGGCGCGCAAATATTTGAGAACAGCCAGTGAAGATGGACGCCGAAAAGCGCAAGTACTCAAGCTAGATTTCTTAGCACTGAAGTCACCAGAAGCTTTTTATGGACAGCAGTTACAAATTCTACGTATGTCAGAAGAAGAAGCTATAGAGACATGCCGTCCACTTTTGCTCGCACAGAAGCTGATAGCTCAAGAGGCTGCAGAAGATTCCTCAGAGCCACTTATTGAAAATATAGCTGCTGAAATCTCTTCTGTAGAATTATATGAAATGGATGCTACCTGGCGTTTTTCAAAAGCAGAAGAGCTCTATCTTTTTGAAAGTTATTTAGAGAGTGTAAATAAAAAAGCACCCGAACTCTTGGAGCAAACCTTCCAGGTAGAAATAAGAGAGGTGTCTGCTCAGGATATCACTTTTAAAGACGTATGGTCTTTCCAGCTTAAGGAAGAGGGTTTTCAGAAATTAAGAGTTCGTTTTCCAGAATTACCATTGGTGAAAACAGCAGAAGAGCGAGCTTTGGCACTCGATAGCCTGCCACCCGCACTTCGTTCTAATATAGATAATTATACAAAGACCCTTCTGTTCAAAGTAAATCCAGCCCTTATGGATAGTTTATTAGAAGAGGCTTCTACTCGTATGATTAATATCACAATACCTCTAAAAGGGACTCCAAATACACCCCTTAAAGGATTGAAAGAGAGCTCTGTTCTCTATAGCAAATTAAAAGCGAATGAAAGTATTAAAAAGATTACTTTTGATGAAGAGACTTTTTATCGCATTATTCCTTTAAAGCAAGAGGAGGTGCGCACTCTTTCTTTTTCAGAGTCAAAAAAATATTTAGCAAAGCCTTCTCCTAAAAAATACGCTACTTTAGTGAGCCACTTGGTTCAAGAGGCTAAAAAAGCCGGTTTTGCAAAGAATCCTCAAGAGAGTGAGGGGGATTTTGCTGCCCGTATGCGCTTTTTAAAGAATATGCAAGACCATCAAAATTCTTTAAGCTCGACTAATCTTTTACAGAAAGAGAAATCTTTTCTCAAAGAAGCAGATAGCTGGAGCGTAAAGAAAAGGGTAATTACAGGCATGGAGGCTATAAAGCTAGGATGCCAGATGAATAAGCTTTCTTGGATACAGGACCATCTCGTTTTGGCTACAGCTGGAGAAGACAAGAAAGAGGAGACTTTAGAAAAGGCTCGGGAGATTAATCAAGAACAGAATAAACAAAAAGCTGCATTTAAACTGTTCAAGCAAATTAAGCCTTTGAATAAAGGAAGCACATGAAGACTTTCACAGAAACAGAAGAGTGGTTCGAAATAGAGGGCAATATTGCTACAGTAGGTGTAAGTCAGACTCTTCAGAAAGAAATTGGAGAAGTTGTTTATATTCAAATACCACCTGTGGGAACAGACCTTATTAAGGATCAAGAAGCTGTCATTTTAGAATCAACAAAAGCGGCTTTAGATACTTATGCCCCTATTTCTGGGAGAATTGTTGCTATTAATAAAAAAGTTTTAGAAGATCCAAGTATTGTAAATAAAGATCCTGAAAAAGAGGGATGGCTCTATAAGATAGAAATATGTGATGAAGAAAAGTCTTAAAGTTCTCTTATTTACCGTTAGTTTCGCTCTTATTTTTGCTATAGGAGCCTATTTAACGGCTCCCTATTGGCTTCAGTGGACTTTAAAAACCTATTTCCATCAGCAAGGTGTGGATCTTTCTTTTACAGAAGCTAAGTGGACTGGACGTACGATCACTTTTCAAGATGTATTATTAGAACATCTTCATAGTTCTTATCAAATGAGCCTAAGCGCTCCTGAGGTAGAAGTTACCTTTTCTTTTGAGCCCTCTTTAAGAATTAACCTGGCTTTAGAAAAACCTTTCTTGACTCTGGCCAGAGAAACAGTACCCCTTCAGATTCGTTCAGAAAAAAGTACTCGAGCCTCTTTATTTAGTTTTTTTAGTCCTGAAGTGTCTGTGAATTTACAGGCAGGATTTCTCGTCTTAGATGACAGTTCTCCTAAGGTATGGCGCCGAGATTTAAATGGCCAGATGAGCTTTGAAAAGGGGCATATCAGTGGAGCATTAGCAATTGGCTCTAAAGAGAGTGGTCTTTTGCAAATTATTGTTGCAAAAGAGGCTGAAAATTTCAAAACAACAGTGCGTTCCAATAAGGTTTTGGTAGTAGATCTCTTAAAACTTACGGAGTTTGCTTCGCAGAAATTTGATTTTCAAATGGATGTTAAGGCAGGCTTTGTCACAGGGATGTTAACGATATTAGAGAGCCCTGATCACAGTTTAGAGACAAGTGGTAAACTCCTTGTAGATGATTTTTCTGTTTTGCATAACCAAATGCAAACAGACATTCCTAAATTACGCTTGAATATAGAGCCTCTTACCTATCCACATGTAGAAGCAGAGGATTCTTTTTGGCAAAAAATTCTTTCCAGCACTTTTGTAGAAGCACAAATTATAGTTCCTGCAACCATCGCGCGTTTTAGAGAGAATGCCCCTTATTGGATGGCACGTAATTTAACAGGTAAGGCCTCTCTTAATGCAGCGCATGATTTGGGTTTGACAGCCTCTTTTCAGGGGCAATTTTTCTTTGAACAAGATCCAACTACGGATTTACAGTTACAGTTTGCCTATCCCTTTAAACAAGATAGTGCAGTAACCCTTCAAGCATCCCTCGGGCAAGGTGGTCCCGATAAAGCTTTTGTAAAAGCTGTTGTAGATCCACAAAAAACAGAGCTTAACCTGATAAACGTAGGTGCTCGTGAGCTGGAAATTGCACGTGATTTTTTAACAGACCTCTCCCCTCTTTGGAAAGAAACACAAGTAGATGAGGGCCGTTTAAATGCGCATCTAATCATCAAAGCTAAAGGATCTTTAGAAAAACAAATTCTTGTAGAATCGATTAACGCTAAAAACCTAGCTTTTAAGGCCCCTGCATTTCGTTTAGAGGGAAAAATGACCTCTTTAAAGGGAGCTGGTGAGATTATCCTTAATCGCGGAAGCAAGGCTCTATGGGTACAAAGTGCGGTTGTTTCTTTGCAAGAGGGGGATTTTTATTGGGCTAAAAAAACAGATGCCCTCAATGAACTAGAGCACTTAAGCCACATGAATGGGGCTTTCGTTATTCAAGAAGGTCGAATAAAAGAGGCCACACTTCAAGGTAATTTAGCCGGCATTGAGGGCTCTTTAATTGTTTATACAGATTCGGATAAGGCAATAGATTTTAAAGCTAAAGGGCCTCTGAAGCAGCTTTTTCATCTGATGGGAAATCATTCGATGGAATCTTCTATGGGTAGTTTAAAGGGAGACACCTTCTCCTTAAGCGGATCTGTTATGAAAGCAGACTTTGGCCTTAATGTGATCTCCGACCTTCTCTTAAAAAGCCCTGAAGGTCTAGAAAGTAAGCTGTCTATGCAGTTTTATTTAAAACGCCTGTTGCGTAGTAGCTTAGTAGATGATACCCCTATTTGGGGAAGATGGGGAGTCTCTCTTTTGTCGAGTAATCATCCACAGGCATCCTTTTCTAAAGTTCTCCATTTAAAGTGGCTAAAAGATAATGCAGGTTCTTATTATTTAAGCCTCGATCAGGCCATGCTTGTAATGAATGAGCTGCAGATAGCCCGCTATTTACCCTCTCAAGCTATTGAAAGAGGAAGTCTATCAGCTATCCTATCTCTAGCTCCCTTGAGAAAAGGTTCTGCTTGGGATATGGGGCTTTCTGTTCAGAAGCTGCATATTACAGATCTATCGTATAAAAAAGAGCCTTTTTCTATCTATCTGCCTGATATTCAAGGCAGTTTTACTGCTCATATAAACGAACAAAAAAGCCTTCTTTATATTGACCGGGCCTCTCTTAGAAGCCAATCCGCGAGTTTACAATATCCAGAACTTCCTTTGAATAAAATGGATACGCAGCTGGAAGTCTCTGCAGGCCTTGTAGATCTTTTCCAAGTAAAAGCAAATTTAGGCTCTCTTCAGGCGGATTTTGATTTTCATGGTTTAAAAAGCCCTACTACTTTTTCTCTGCAGGGTAACGCAGAAGCTCTTTTGAAATTTCTCGACCCTGAAATACCCCCTATGGGAGAGATCTCTTATAAAGGCATGCTTACTCCTACGCTGAAGGGACTAAGGCTAGAGAGTCTTTTAACATTAGCCGAGCAAGGACTTGCTATAAAAGCAGACTTGCCAAGAGTTCCTTTAGCTCAAGTAAAGGGAGAAGCACCTCTGTGGCGTATTTTAGGAAGTTCTTTTTACGAGCTTCCGGGAGCCGCACATAAGCTATTCTCTTATGCTTTTAAATTTCCACTTCTTAAAGATAAAGAGGGGACCTATTTAGTTAGACTAGGAACTCTTTTTTTAGAGAGCAATGCATTTCATATCGATAAGCCTTTAAGTGCTCTATTAAAGAAGTATTCAGGTGTAGAGATAGAAGGTATTATTCATACAAAGGCTAAGATCACGGATGCTGTTTGGCAGGCGGGCTTTTCTTTGAAGAAAGCCTCCTTCAAAAATAAGGAGGGAGTCTTTTTTGCAGAAGAAATAGGAGGCTACTCCAAGGAGACGAAGAAGTGGGCAGGATTATTACGCTATACAAAGGAAACGGGGCCTCTTGTGCAAGCGCCTTTTGAGAGAGGTATGTATCATAATATCCCTCTTCATCTCGATTTTATCGAGGGAAAAGGCAAGATTCAGCTTAAAGGAGCGGTTCTTGAGATATTAGAAATTAAGACCCTTTCCCAAGACCTTGCTATAGAAGGACAGGTTCTTCTTGATTATACAAAGCCTCAAAGTTATGGGCTGGAAATTAAGACCTCCTCTATTGAAGGATCCATTGCTAACGCGCAAAAATTTGCATTACAATTTGCGGATTTAGCTGTTATGCATTATCCAAGTGGTGGAAGGATTCAAAGTGGTCCAGGAGGCTTTTTCCTCAAAGGGCAGGTTCCCTATAGCGGTGAAAAAGCCGATATCCAATGGGCTTTAAAAGCTTCTGTAAAAGAGGGGATGCTAAAAGATAAGCATTTAACCTTAAATAATATAAATACGATTTTTTCTTATGAATCAGCTAATGAACGCTTGCAATTTGATTTAAAAGAAGCAGATCTACAGGCTTTTGAAGATCATTACACACTTACGGATCTAGTATTTGATACTAGTTGGAAAGGGGGGCTGTCTGGCTCTCTTGTTCTTAAGGCTTCTTTGCCGGGTGAGTCATTGCTTTACTGCGAAATAAAAGGGGCTCTTTCTGCAGCCAAGGGGCAATATACGCTCTCTTTAGCGCCTGATTCCTATTTTGGGGGGCTGCGTTTAATGGCAGATAAAATCATGCTGAGTTCTGAAGGAGCTCTCGTCTCCTGTAAGGGTCAAGCCGCTTGGCAAATGAACAATTTCTTTGATGATAGCTCCCGTCTTTTACAGATTTTTGGTCAAAAAAGCGATTTTAGCTCTTTTAAAGAAGGTACGCGTCTTAGTGGTGCTATTCGGATAGATACCGATTACACAGCAGAAAAAGCATCTGTTCAAATAACGGGCAAAGGTTTCAAGGTTAAGGGTAAAGAGGTAGACCCTCTTGCACTCCTGATCACCATGGATAAGGGCTACTGGATACTTAACAAGGGGCAGTATCGTGATTTAAGTTTTACTGCTGCTGCAAAAGTAGAGGATGGGCGTGTTATCGTTGAAGAAATTCTAGGGTCAGGCAAAGGCCTTAATTTTGAAGGTAAAGGCCAATTTATTTTTGCAAATAAAAGGCTAGAGCTCTCTCTCAAGGATATGATAATAGATTTACATCGTATAGAGTATGCCAAAAAATGGCAGTCAATAACCTCTATTTGGCAGCCACAAGGCCATATTAATGTTGTAGGTTCTTTAGAGGCCAGTTTTATGCCAGATAATACGGAGATAACATGGAAGGCTTCTGCTATTACCGAAGGCATTATTTTAAGAGGAAATCAGCTGCAGGCAGAGGGGCCTCTTTCTCTTCATTATGATAAGAAAAAAGGCTTGAGGGTTGATGATGTAAAATTAACCATGAAGAGAATAGGGGGCAATCCTTATCAAGCAAGTTTTGGTATTAAAGGTGCACGCTACGAGGGAGATTCAAGCAGTTTATCTATTAATGATATCGCCTTTGCTTTTCCAACTAATTACATTAGTGAAATCATTCTTTTAGGAGAGCAGCTCTTTCCTACTATCTTTGATGAGACAACAAGAACGCTTTTGCATGATGTGCGTAGAGAGGGGGGATTAAAAGGCAATATGGAACTCGATTTAGCCTCTGAGCAACTGCGCATTCAAATCCGTTTGAGTAATGGTACTTATCAATATGCGGGGCGTAGTTTTGTCTTACAAGATGTTATCTTAGATTATGGAGAAAAAGGCTTTGAGCTAGGCGCGCGTTATAGGATACAAAAAGCTCTTCTAGATATGCGCCTTGTCTCTTTGGACAATAAAGCGGGTACGGGCCAGGTTCTTTTAAGCCTAGCCGGAGAGCCTCATTCCATGAATAATTTAGTCATCTGTGAATGGGCCTACAAGAAAGACCAAGGGATTATTTTACAAAAAGTACAAGGAGCTTTGCTAGGGCTACAAGTTGCTTTAAATGGAGCTGCAAATCTAGAGGTCCAGAATTTTGGAGGATCTATTCGCCTGGCAGATCGCAATCAGCTAGACCCATTGCTACCAGAGGGGATTAAAAGCTTTTTGCAAAAATGGCAGATCAATTCGGGATATATGATTAAGGGGCAGTGGTCTTTAAATAAAGGTTCCTTAGAAGACTTCCAATTTAAAGGCCAATTGCTAGGTCAGCAATGTACATTGCTGGGGAATACGCTACAGCAAGCAAGTGGTGATTTAAAAATGGATTTTCGCACGATTCAGCTGCAACAATTTCGTATAACAGATCCAGGGGTCACTCTTGAAGTTCCCTCATTAATTCTTACCCATACAGAAAATTGGGATATCAAAATGGGTGTCCTTAATATCACAAACCTGCGTCCGGCTGATTTAAAAAGAGATACCCCTATCAACAAGCGATTACGCAGTCTTTTAATTAAAAAAGCAACTATCCAAAATTTACAAGGGGATTTATCTAATTTAAGTACTCTTACAGGCCAAGGAGATATTGTTTTTGATAAGATCAAGAACTCTTCTATAGGAAGTCAGTTAATGTCTATTCCAGGTGAAATCTTGGGGCGCCTGGGGCTTAATTTAAGTCTTCTTTCCCCTTCTTTCGGTACTGTTGAATTTAAGATAAAAGATTCGAGAGTTGTTTTAACGAAGATGCGCGATGTTTATAGCGATGGTAAAATGTCGCGCTTTTATTTGCCTAAAGAGCCCATTATTTCCTATATTAATTTCGATGGAAGTATGAATATCACTCTGCGTATGAAGCAGTATAATCTCTTGCTTAAGCTGGCAGAAGGTCTCTCTATTAATATACATGGCAAGTGGGATGATCCGGAGTTTTCTCTACAAAAATCTGCTTGATCTTATTTTCCCATCTCACTGCCTTGCTTGTGAAGAAGCGCTTTCTATCCCCGTAGCTCTTTGTAAAGAGTGTCTCTCTCACATGACTCTGCTAGAGCCAAGCTTTCATTGCCTTCGCTGCTTTGGTCCTAAAACACCACATGAATGCAAGAGAAAGGGGCTTGCTCGACAAGCTTTTTGCTTTGATCATTCCCCTATTATAGAGGCTTTAAAAGCGCCTGAATTATCCAAGACTCTCGCCTCATATCTTTTAGTTCAGTTAGAGCAGTTAGGTTGGGCTGTTGATTTTATAACAACGATTCCAGAGCACCCTTTGAGGCAGTTTGCAAGCCCTTTTGTACAGGATAAATTCTTTGCAGACCATCTAGCCAAAGAACTATTCATTCCCAGGCGCGATTTTTTAAGAGCTGTGAGTGATGAAGAATTTGCACCTTATAGCTCCTACGAGTTTACAGGTGAGCATCTCTTATTACTGAGCTTTAGGCCAAGTAATAAAACGAGACGAGCTATTCAAGTATTGCAAAATCAAGGCCCCTGTAAAGTTCTAGGGCTCTATATAACCAGCGGCTAAGCCCCTTTATCCCTAGTTGATAAAATAAAGGGGCCTAGCCCCAAATCTAATCAATGAATTAAATCGCTACGGCTACTTCTACAGGCGCTTGGCTAGGGTCTGTTGATGCCCATAAAGCTCCTAAAGCACGTACATAGCTGGTAGTAATAGGATCTGCATTTTGAGGTGCAGCCAAAGCTACTTGACCCTCAGGGGCTTCAGCTGCCGGGTTCTGAAGAGCTGCTAGAGGAGCATCTACTACTCCTAAAAGAAGGCCAGCTACTTCCGCGGTATCCATAGCTCTTAGAGCTCTGGCTATAGGGGCAAGATGGTCTATTGTTAAATAAGTCTGTGTATGGCTTAAGCAGTTTGCTAAAGATGCTCCCAATTCCCTGTTTCTCTTTGATATACAATGCATATTATACAAGATACGAGAACCCTCTCCGGCAATCATGTCAGCTCTTTCTAAAAGAGATAAATCGTTACCGTCCAAAGCTCGAGCTAAGGGGGTCAAGCGTCCTTGTAGATTCATTTCTCCTATAGGGTGTGCATAAGTGGTGTAGATACCACGCATATAGAGACCAGAAGTCATCAAGGATAGTAGGATAGGGACAGCTTTCAAATAAGGGCTAATTTGATACCCGGAAAGATATTCACTCTGGGTTAGAACAAAATTAAGAGCTGCGGGCACAAGTAAACTATTCGTTTGATTCCCGAGCTGTTCCCACAAAAAAGCACCCAGGGAATGAGCACTTGCTTTTAGAGCCTTGGAAGCAGTTTGTCTGAGAGCTATAAGGGGTATATTTTGAATATTAGCAAAACCCGGAACTATACTGCTCGCTATATTTAGGCCCGAGATAGCTACGTTTAGACCCGTTAAGCCTTGATTTAAGGTCCCTAAATGGGCTCGAAAAAGAGCTGCGCTCTGATGGTTTAAAGCTGTTTGCCCCTGATCTGCAGCGCTGTTGAGAGCTGTTATGGCATGGTCATGGTGGAAGGCTAAAGCTTCTACAGGATTTGCGACTAGAGTATTTATTACCTGAGAGGCTCTTGAAGCATATTTGGGAAGCGTTAATAAAGAGGAGAAATCTTTTAAACAACGGCCTGTCATGGCAGGGAACATAGTAAAAAATATCCCAAGATGCAGGAGGGAACCTGATAAACCAGGATTTAAATAGATGTCAGGACGGCCGGGATGAAGATTATATTGACTATACATACTATATAAACAAAGCAGAATAGGTATAAGGCTTAAGGCTCTTCCTGTATCATTTGTTACTCGCTGGAGATCCTCTGCTTGAGCTTGTAGAGATAGTTGATCCTGATGAATATGCAGGGTTCTCTCAGCATGACTCATCTTTGCATAGCTGTTAACTTTAGAGCTGATAGAATAGGCAAGTAAAGCAAAGAAGCTATAAACAAGCAGATCTTGGAACATTAATGGGGCAGAGGTATTTTCTCCATAGTGATTGAATGCCTTCATAGCTATAAAGCCTATGATAGCGATAGAGATAAGTTGGCGGGATATAGCATGCCAGCTGCTTTGATCAGTATCTCCCATACCAGATAAAGCATAAATACCACGGAGGCCGGCTTTTATTGCGGGCTTTGTATGTTCAAGCAAATAGGGCGAAATATGAAGACTTTTTGCTAATATATTGGCTTCATTTCTGTATGCTAATACCTGGGTGAATCGTTCTACTGGCCCTATCGCAGCTCCTAGGCCAGTTAGTAATCTTTCTGCATCGGCATCAGGCATGATTCTAATAGGGCATGTAAGAGGCCTTGCTGCTGTTTGAACAGCTATAACAGGAGGGCGTAAGTTTTCAAGCGCTCTTGCGGCGGCCGCTGCTGCTCTCTCTGCCAGTGCTACTGCCGCATTAGATGCAGTCGTTTTTAGGTCATTATATACACCATTTATAGCGGTAATTGAACTATTATAGGCGCTGGAAGCTGCTTGCAATAACCAAGACATTAAAACCTCATTTTATATAAATAATATAATAGA
>CAIMEJ010000067.1 GCA_903839985.1 uncultured bacterium
AAACTGATAATAAACTGTCTAAAGATTTAATCCGACACTGCCGGATCCTTTAAACCCATAATAAAACGTCTAAAGAGTTCTGTCTCCCTTACGTTCTCCAGCCAATGATCATGAAATAAATCATCGACCATGGGTAAGGCTCCAAACTTTTTACTCTTTTCCAAATACAAAATAGCAGATTGGCAATCTTTTTTTAAGGAGAAAAGACATGCTAGGTAATAATAAGCTTGAATGTCTCCTAAAGTAGAGGCATGTCGCAGCTTATTTTCTGCTTGATCAAACCAATAGTCGATATGGCCCTCGTTTTCTGGGCATTGAGAAAGATTCAGTAAGGCTACTGCCCAATCTGTCCAGTAATAAGCTTCTTCATCTTCCAAGGCAGCTAAGTAGCTAAAGTGCTCTATAGCTTGGAGGAAGCTAGCAGGCTCTCCTGTTGTCTCTCCTAAATGAGAGAGGCAAAGAGCTAGCTGGTAACGGGCAGAGAGTGTAGTCTCACCACTTAAATGGGCTTTTTGGAGCACTTCAACAGCTTTTTCGAAGTAGAAATTCTCTCCTGTCATATCACCCAGAAGATCTAAAACAGCCCCATAACGGGTCATACATTCCATTTTAAGCTGCTGCTCGCACTCAGAAGGCTCTGCAGTTGCAAGCATCATTAAGGCTTTTTCAAAATGCTCAACAGCCTCTATTGCAACATGCTGTTCATCCGCCATTTCTGCATATCTTAGGCGAGCTGTTGCGCAGTCAAGCCAAAGAGGAATAAAATCCATTTTCAGCTTCAATGCCGCATCAAAAGATATTATAGCTTTTTTCATCAGTGAAGGGTCTTGTAGGGCCTCTGCATGCGAAAAATAGGCATCTGCTAAGGCTCTCCAGAGCAAGAAATTGCTCTTGTCATTATTGATAACAGTTTCTAAATGAATGATAGCCTGCTCAAAATAGCGTGAGTCAGAAAAATAGTGCCCAAAAGCCACCATCAAACCACCCTGACAGTAAAGAAGCTTACTCTCTTTAGGATAAAACTCTAAACCACGGCTAATTTTCTCTTTAGCAAGGCGCAGATAATCTACCCTGTCTTCTAGAAGGGCCAGGCGCGTTAATGTTTCACAAACCCCTGCAAACATAGAAGAAGTGGTAACTTCAGCTGCTTCCAAAGCTTCGAATTGCTCCAAAGCTTTTGTAAAAAGCATGCTATCATCGAAAATCTTTCCACATTCGAGATAAAGATGCGCTAAAAGATGCCCGCTTTGCAAAGCAAGGCGTGGCGCTTCTTGGGCTAATTGTAGGTAATCGAGGGCTTTTTCAAAATAATGACGATCGTAGGTAAGGCAAAAAAGATGAAAGTAAGAGGATCCAAGCTGGTAATTAAGGTTTGCATTGTCCTCTACTAGAGGCATAGCTGCATTAAAAAGATGGACTGCCTGAAGTAAATATTCTTTTTGATTTACGTGGATACCAAAAGCTGCAAGGCATTCCCCTCTTTGTTGTAAAAAAAGCGGTTCTGTTTTGCTAGCTAGACGGCCCGCCTCATCAAATTTGGCCAATGCTGCGTGCCAATCCTCGATTTCCCCGGAAGCATATGAAGCGCAAAGAAGCGTAACAGCCCATTGCCAGGTAAAATGAAATTGCTCAGTTTGCACAATGCTCAAAAAAACTTTAGCACTATGAAAACAGTCCTCGGCTTTATTAAAGTAGCCATCTTCTCCATCAAAACGGCCCAGCAAAGTATAGGCTTTAGCCGAAGCTACAAGCGCATAAAAGGGGGTCGGTAAAAAAGAAGATCCTTTTGAAAAGCAATCAATAGCTTTTTCAATATGTTGTGGGTTATCCATCATTTGGCCCATTTCTTGCCAAAGCAGTCCTATCTCTAAACAAAGAGTTCCGTCTTGATGCTCGACTTTATCGCACTCTAAAAGAGCTTCTTCCGCAGCACTAACTTCGGCTTCATTCTTGAGATGTGCTTTTGCGACGGCCAAATATTGCTCTACTAGCTTCTTGTTTTCGTCCACTTTAGGCCTCCACATACCAGGTTTTCCCACTAATACCATTTTAGCTTTAGAAAAACTAGAAACAAAAATAATACCTGATTAAGTCAAAGAATTCTACCCAAAAGAACCATGCATCAAAGATACTTTACCCCCTAACAAATCATTTATCTTTTGCTTATTTTTATTAAGGGAATATACTGAAATTAAAAAGGAATCTTATGAAACGCGTCTTTCTATTATTAACGCTCATTTGCTCTTTGCCTTTGATGGCTGTATTGCCACCTTTAGCCCAAAGTCTCCGAGAAATTAAAGCTCTTGCACAAGATCCTGAGCTCTATAGTTTACTTGGCTCAGCGGAAATGATCGAGAATATTACCAAAACATCTACTGGCTATTTAATCACAGGCAGCTCTAAACAAGTCGCAGCCACAATTAGCTATCTGCCTGCTACTAAAGGCCGGGTTGGTCCTGCATCTTTTGAGTTTACTTACGAGCTAGTCGGCTAAGACTAACGCCAAGCCCTGTAATAACCAGGGTAATAAGAAGCATGCCGGATGTTAAAAGTGCGGCAACCAATTTGCTATCTGCACCGGTCAAATAAGCCATCCAGGCAGCACTTGTGCGCCATACAAGCATTATAGCAAGAAGAGCGCCTAAAACGGTCAAAATCGTTAAAGCGCTCTTCTTTTTCTTTTTAATGTAAAATCCCAGGACTGCAAAAATGACAGCCGTCACTGCACCCACAATTAAAGCACTCATAGCTTTACTAGGATTGGATACGAAACCAAGCAGCCCTAACATAAACATCAGCGCCGCGTAAATATAAGTTAAATTTGCCATAGTGGGAAAGAGATTAAGAGATGTTTTTCTCAAAAGCAAGAAAAATACAGCATATATTCTTAGCATGCTGATTATAAGCTATTTAGGCAACATCGCTCGCGCAACGGAACCCATACGTACGATTAATTGTTCCTGGATTATTGCGATGACGATGAGCGCAACGCATATCTTCTTTAAGACTTTTCCAACAACCCCCACGCAGGACTCGGTAAACACCCTGTAGTGGTCCTTTAGGCTGATTAGGCTCTTGTGCAGAGTGTTCATAATAATTATAGTCGTACCAGTCCGCGCACCATTCGTAAACATTGCCTGCAATATCATAAAGCCCAATATTATTAGGCGTATAGCTCATAACACTGGTGGTGTCAGAGCTAAAGAAGTTAGCCTGCGACTTCTCAATATCCTCTCCTGTTGGATAGATATTATTCTCATTATCACCACAAGCCGCAATTTCCCACTCTGCTTCGGTCGGAAGTCGTCTTCCTACCCAAGCAGCATAGCCCATAGACCCATACCAAGAGACCCCAATAACGGGATGTTTAGCATAGCCCGATTCAATGACAAGCTTGCCACCAACACGTCTAATGCGCGATTCTCGTAGGCGAATAATGTCATGATTTTTATCATCTTTTTCACTACCTAAGTGCTCCAAAAAGCGGACAAATTGTTCATTGGTAATTGGATGAATATCGATTGCAAAACTTTTGATATTAATACGGTGCCTTGGCATCTCATCGCGATTACCATTTGTGCTGCCTCTTTGATAAGCACCACCTGGAATAACAACCATATCTGTCAAGAGAGGCTCAATGGCTCCGGCATTATTAACTTGCGGTTTATACTGCGTCACGACGCAATCAGAACGAATACGCTCTTCGATTTGCTGACCAACTGATATAGGGGCCTTGATAACTGCGACTTTTGAGGGAGTGGCTAAAGGCTCTTCCATTGAGGGTGTCCCCATGAAGCCTTTAAGCTTTTCTAAAAGAGGAACCAGCTTATCCGGACGTCTAGAGGGGTCTTGACGCATACAAGAAAGAACTAAATTATCCCAATCAAGACGGTATTCAGGGCACTTTTCAGAAGGCAGATCAAAAGCTCCTTCTGGGTAGCTTTTGGTTAAAAGAAAATAAACAAGGACCCCAAAAGCATAGATATCCGCTTTAGGACCTACCTCTGCAGAGCGATCTAGACGCTTTTGTTCGGGTGCTAAAAAAGCAAACGATTGGAGAAAAGAGGATTGTAAAAGTGAAATTTTAGAGGGGTCACCCATCAGAGGAAAATAGCGATCCTGAACAGGAAGAGGCAGATGATTCGGCGCTGTCTGTCCCGATAAGGCATCGAGAAGAACACGATTCGTGCGTGCTAAAACAGGACCGACACCCACGATACGTGAGAGACCAAAGTCACTTAAAAAAAGCTCAGGGAGCCCCTTCCCTTTACCTATAAAAACGTTGCTGAGTTTTAAACCTCTATGAGCAAGTGCCGGCTTTCCGTTGGCTGGTGTATGTGCATAATCAAGAGCTGCTGCTATATAATGAATGAGTCGTAAAAGCTCATCTTCAGGTAAACGCTTACCTTTTGTTAGGATGTATTGCCCTAGATTGGTTGTTTCGCTTACAGAATCCACAACACAGTCGGTTACCAAAAAATAGACCCCATTTGAAAAAGAGACGTTATGAATTTTAACGATATTAGGATGGTCAAGGCTTGCTAAAACTTTGACATCTTCCTCGAATCTTTGAACAAAACTACGATCAGAGGACATCTCTTCTGGTAAAACTTTTAGCACAACCTTCTGTTTCATAAAACGATGTTCTGCAAAGAAAACTGTGCCCAAGGAGCCCATACCGAGCTGTTTTATAAGGTTGTAATCACCAAGCGTGCTGTTTTTCATATGGGCTTGATTGTGGCAATCCATTTATTTTCTTGCAAGGTATCTTGCGATTTATTAGGATTTTCATTAAAAAGAAATTTATTAACTTTTCCTGAGGTCGAATTCCATGTCTAATATCGAAGCTACTCATTACGCAGCTCCTAGCGCTCAAGTTTTGCGCTTTATGGCAGGTGTGGAGGCTTATTGTGTTAAATCTGATGAAGTGATGACACAAAATAATCTTGCAAAAGCCAAACAACAAATCGCAGATGCCTTAAACAGAAGAAGTGAACAGGGTGTACGCCTTCCCGTAACAGATCGTACTGTTATCCAGCAGTCAGCCTCTCCTAAGATTCAAGATCTTATTGCTTCCCTCAGCTGCCAGACTCCTGCAGTGGCTATTTCTTTAGCTGGTCGTGTCACTGCCTAATGAACGGTGCAGCAATTAAGAAAGCCGTTGGTCTCTTTGCCGCTCAGTTAGTCCCCCCTCACATTATTGTGGGACTCGGCACAGGGTCAACGGCTTCTTGTTTTATCGAAGCCTTAGCTGAGCGCGTAAGAGTAGAAAAACTTCCCATAAAAGGTGTTGCCACCTCCCAAAAATCACATAGCCTTGCGACCTCACTTGGAATACAAATGGTTAACAATGAGGATGTTACATATACAGACCTCACAATTGACGGAGCGGATGAGATCGATCCCCAAAAATGCCTTATCAAAGGTGGTGGCGGAGCTTTAGTGCGCGAAAAGATTCTTGCGACCATCAGTCACGAAATGATCGTCCTTGTAGATGAGTCTAAGCTCGTTAAAAAACTTGGGAACTTCGGTCTTCCGGTAGAAATACTCCCCTTTTGTTACCATGCAACCATGCAAAAAATAGCTTCTTATGATTTTAAAATATCCCTGCGGAAGGGCTTTATAAGTGATAACGGTAACTTTATTGTAGACCTCCATGGAAATTTTGATGATCTAATCAACACAGAAAAGCAACTTTCTGCTATCCCTGGTGTAGTAGATACAGGCTTGTTTATCGGCATCGCTGGGCGCGTTATTATAGGACGTGCAGATGGTACGGTAAGCATACTTAAATAAAGGATAATCTATGAATACCGAACTAGTTCCTATTAAATTGGATAAAATAACACAAACAAGATCTTATAGTATGCTTGTGTTAAAGGCCAAAAATGCGAGCCGTTTTGCTATTTACGCAGATCCTCAAGTAGGGCGTGTCATCCAAATGTATCTGACAGGAGCCCTTAAAGAACGTCCCCTTACACATGATCTTATATCGAATTTATTTAAAGGTTTGGATGTGAAATTCAAACAGGTCGTTATTAATGACATGAAAGATACTATTTACTTTGCCAAACTCTTCGTCGAGCAACAGATCGGGGAGATCACCAAAATTATTGAAATCGATGCGCGCCCCTCCGACTGCCTGGCTTTTGCCCTTCTTAATAACGTCCCTCTCTACTGCACCTCCTCCTTACTTAGCAAAACAGTCCCCATTACCGAAGACTAATTTACAAAAAACAGGCATTTCCTCATAAATATTACGACAAAGGAATTTTATGACGAAATTACGCAAAGATATTGCTAAAGCCGACTGCTGGAACTTAGAAGCCCTCTACCCCTCTCTTGCGGCTTGGCAAAAAGATTTTGATAAGCCAGATGCCCTCCAAGAGCTTCTCGCCCTTCAAGGAAAATTAGACCTCACCTCTTTGCCGAAAGCTCTTCATCTTTATTTCAATCTCCAGAGACAGGGAGAAAAGCTCTACACTTGGGCACATTTAAAACACGATGAAGATATTACAGATTCCACTTATAAAATCGCCCATGAAAAAGCGCAAAACCGCCTTCAGCTCTTAGCACAAAAAGCTTCCTGGTTAGAGCCCGAAATTTTAGAGATGCAGGAGACAATCGTCTTAGCTCAAGAGCTCCAAGAATTTCGTGTCTATTTGGAAAAACTTTTTGCCCTCAAAAAGCATCATCTTCCAGCTCGTGAAGAAGAACTTATGGCCTTAGCACTCCAACCCCTATCTACAGCATATAAAAGCTTTTCTTCATTAACCAATGCAGATTTTCAGTTTGATAAGGTATCAGACAGTCAAGGCTCTCTCCAGGAGCTCTCTCATGCCTATTATGGACTCCACCTCCAAAGCAAAGATAGAGAACTGCGCAAAAACACTTTTAAAACCTATCACAAGAAATACAGTTCCTTCAAAAACACCCTTTGTGACCTTTTACAAGGGAAGATATCGGCTCACCTTTTTGAAGCAAAAGCCCGACGCTTTGACAGCTGCTTAGAGGCTGCCCTCAAACCCAAGAATATCCCTTTGTCTGTCTATCACAGCTTAATAAAGGCTGTGAAAAGTCATCTGCAACCTATGACAGACTACTGCGCTTTTCGTAAAAACCTGCTAGGCTATGAAGACCTACACCTTTATGATATGAATGTGATTTTAGCCCATGATTATAAGATCCCTTATGTTAAAGCCGAAGAACTTGTCATTAAATCCGTCCAGCCTCTGGGGGAAGAATACCAAGATACGCTGCGTAAAGGCCTTCATTCTGGCTGGGTAGATCGTTTTGAAAATAAAGGCAAAAGAAGCGGTGCCTACTCAAGTGGCTGCTTTGACAGCCCTCCTTATATCCTAATGAACTACAAAGAAATTCTCCGTGATGTCTTTACTCTAGGGCATGAAGCCGGCCATAGTATGCACAGTGACTATAGTCGTAAACATCAACCCTATCATTACAGTGATTATCCGATTTTTGTAGCAGAAGTAGCCTCTACATTTAATGAGCAACTACTCTTCAACCAGATGCTTAAAGAATCAGGCTCTTCAGCTGAAAGAAACGCTCTTATCCAATCCCAAATTGATAACATCCGCGCTACTCTTTTTAGGCAGACTATGTTTGCAGAGTTTGAGCTTTTTCTACATACAGAAGTAGAAGAGGGTAGGCCTTTAACACCTGAAATTTTAGAAGAAAAATATTTTGGTCTTCTGAAGACTTATTTTCCTTCCGTCATTACATTAGATGAGGAGGTGGCCATAGAATGGGCACGCATCCCTCACTTCTATTATAATTTTTATGTTTATCAATATGCAACGGGCCTAAGTGCTGCTATTGCTCTTTCACAAAAAGTTTTAAATGGCGGTGATAAGGAAAGAAATGCTTACCTCAACTTCCTCAAAGGAGGCTCCAGTAAGTACCCTATAGACCTTCTTAAAGAGGCTGGTGTGGATATGACAACTACAGCTCCCTTTGAAGATGCCCTTGCCTATTTTGCTCAATTAACTCGGGAATTAGCGGTTAGCAATTAGCCGCTTCATTTGCTAAATTCACCCTTGCAATAAAATAAAAACAAGGCTATCTTTTTGCCAAACAATTTATGGAGAGTAGTATGACAAAAAAAGCACCTTTAGAGCCCATCGGCAATCGTGTCTTAGTTATGCGTTTAGAATCTGAAAAAACACTTAAAGGGGGCATTCTTCTCCCTGAATCTGCTAAAAAAAAGCAGGAAACAGCGAAAGTAGTGGCTGTCGGCAAAGGCCTTCCAGATAAGCAGGGCAAAATGATACCTCCTCCTGTGAAAGTTGGAGAGATTATTCTTATGGAAAAATACTCCGGACAAGATATTTCCCTTCATGATGAAGATTACGTAATTTTACGTGGTGAAGACATCATTGCAATTGTTGAATCATAAAATTCTGAGGATATATGGCACCTAAAGATATCAAATATAAAGAAGAAGCCAGACAGAAAATTCTTAAGGGCGTAAGAACACTTGCGAGTGCGGTTAAAGTAACTCTCGGTCCTAAAGGCCGTAATGTCATCATTGATCGCTCTTATGGTTCTCCCCACATCACAAAAGATGGTGTGACTGTGGCCAAAGAAATCGAACTAGAAGACCGCTTTGAAAATATGGGCGCTCAAATGGTTAAAGAAGTAGCGAGCAAGACAGCTGATAAAGCAGGTGATGGCACAACAACTGCGACTGTTTTAGCTGAAGCTATTTATTCTGAAGGGCTCCGAAATGTGACAGCTGGTAGCAATCCCGTTGAAATTAAACGCGGTATTGAAAAAGCTGTAACAGCTGTTGTGGCTCACCTACAAAAAATCAGTAAGCCTGTCAGCAGTAAAAAAGAGATTGCTCAAGTAGCTAGTATCTCTGCAAATAACGATAGTGAAATCGGCAATATGATTGCAGATGCTATGGATAAAGTGGGCAAAGACGGTACTATAACTGTTGAAGAAGCTAAAGGCTTTGAAACGGTGCTAGAAGTGGTAGAAGGCATGAACTTTGACCGCGGTTACCTCTCCTCTTACTTCATGACTAATCCTGAAAATCAAGAAGCTGTTCTTGAAGATGCTTATGTTCTCATTTATGAGAAAAAAATTAGTTCTATTAAAGAGTGCCTCTCTTTACTCCAAGCTGTTGCTGAAAGCGGAAAGCCTCTTTTAATAATTGCTGAAGACGTTGAAGGAGAAGCTCTTGCTACTTTAGTTGTTAATCGTTTACGCGGTGGATTTAAAGTATGTGCCGTTAAAGCCCCAGGCTTTGGCGACAGACGTAAATCTATGCTGCAAGACATTGCTATTTTAACAGGTGGGGAAGTTATCTCAGAAGAGCTCGGCATGACTCTTGATACTGTCACTCTTGATTTGCTGGGACGTGTAAAAAAAGCTGTCATCAAAAAAGATGATACTATTTTGGTCGAAGGCCACGGTAAAAAAGCTGCAATTCTTGAACGTTGTAATCAAATTCGCCGTCAAATTGATGAGGCTACATCTGATTATGATAAAGAAAAACTCCAAGAACGCCTAGCAAAACTAGCTGGTGGTGTAGCAGTTATTCGAGTTGGTGCGGCTACTGAAATTGAAATGAAAGAGAAAAAAGATCGTGTAGACGATGCTCAGCATGCCACTAAAGCCGCTGTTGAAGAGGGCGTTGTTCCAGGTGGTGGAACAGCACTTATTCGCTGCATTCCTATCGTAGAAAAGCTTGCACATCATCTCGAAGGCGATCAAAAGGTAGGGGCTCAAATTATTGCCCGTAGCTTAAGTGCGCCTCTACGTCAAATCGTAGAAAATGCAGGCCTTGAAGGTTCTATTGTTCTACAAAAAGTACTTGCCTCCTCAGGAAGCGAGGGTTTCAATGCTTTAACAGATGAATATGTAGATATGATTCAAGCCGGTATTTTAGATCCGACTAAAGTAACAAGACTTGCTTTAGAAAGCGCAGCTTCCATTGCGTCTGTGCTTCTTATGACGGAAGCAATTGTTGCTGAAATCCCTAGTGAAAAAGAAACTCCAGCTGCAGCTGGAGGCATGGACTACTAAATAGTAGCCCCATTCATCCCCCTCTTTTCTGAGAGGGGGTTTATATTGAAGTAACGGATGCCGGACGTCTCTCTTGAAAGCCCTGAAAGAGCTTTCTATAACATGCCTTAAAAGCTTCTTTATCCGTGATATACCCATAGATTGTTTTTTCATTATGGGGACTTAAATCAATACCTAATTGAGCAAGAATGGGTAAGGCGCGCTCAGGTTTTCTCATGCGCTCTACAAAAGATGCTCTCTCATAGTCTGCCTCTGCTGGTTTATTCAACACTAAACGCTTTGCAAACTCTTTAATGATCTGTTGCTGGATTTCTAGAAGTTCTGGTTGCTGCTGATGATTGTGTTGATATCGTTTGAATCGCTCACCACCTGTTTCTTTCGCTAATCTGATATCTTGGTGATCACTTTCCGCACGATCTGCAAAATGCCATCCTATAAAATAGCTGGCAAAACCAATAGCCATAAAGGGCAGCGTTATCAAGGGTACTGTCAGGGCGACAGCCAAAATAGGGCCTACTACATTCATGATAATACTCACCACACGCAGCCAAAAAGCTGCCATTACATGGCTATGGGCACTCTCTGTTTTTTTCTGAATACCGTTAAGTAGCGTCTCAAAGTATTTGTTATCTTCACCCAAATCTTTGTTTAATTGCACAAGCGTTGGAATAGGCGTTAATGCCCCACGTGCCACAGCGTCTATAAGAAAAGGGCGATTACTATCGAGAGATAGACGCGCAAAAACCCTCTGATAATAAGAATTGGTGCTGAGGCTATCTTGATAGGGCTTTACAGCATCTCGAATTCCACTACAAAAATCTTCTAGTGACTCTTTGAACTGAAACTGAAGATCCGCACCGTTTGCATCTATTCCATTATCCAATTGTTCGATGGATGATCTGCCTTCTCTAAGAGATTGCTGCTTACGATATTCTAAAGCATTCATAATGCTAGAGAGAAGGAGCTCTTGTCTTTTGCTCTCTTTTTCCTGGCTTAAGGGATCCATTTTTTTCTGTAAACGCTCCTCAACAGAGCCACAATAAGCAGAAAGCCCGTAGAGAATAACACCCAGCCCCATAAAAGGCAGGGCGGCCCACCAGACGACTGCTGCTGCTAAAATAGGTCCTACTAGTGCTGTAATCACACTTGCTACTTGAAGCCAATAACCTATTTTAGCTGCATGTTTTACCTGTGTTTTTATTTTTAAAAGGCTCTCTTCAATGGTCATTACATCGATGCTTAAGTTCGTCTCTTGGTCCGGCACTGCCTCTGTAGCACTTTTAATAGCGGAAAAACATGGATTCGGCTCCATAAAACGTGGCCTTTTCACTGATCCCGAGGGAGACAACCCACTGGCCGAGTTCCTTAAGGGCGAAAAGCGATGCAAATAAGGGGAAGAAGAGCTACCCTCTTGATAAGGGGAAGAAGAGCTACCCTCTTGATTAGGCATAAGAGGCTTAAAATACCGCCCTTCGAAATCTGGTAATGAAGTTGTAGAAGAAGTTCTAGAACCGATTGTGGCGGGAGACGTACTACTCATAACAAAGCCTTTTTAACCAAAAATTAAAAATTATTATACCATAAAAAGGGAATTAATAAAAGTTTTTCTATGGATAGGACAGGGGCCGTGCAAGCGTAAAGCATCCCTATGCATAACTGTTCCATACCCTTTATGCCTCGCGAAACCATATTGAGGCCATTCCTTATCAAAATCTCGCATAAGAGCATCACGAGTTTCTTTAGCTATAATGGAAGCAGCTCCTATACAGTAACTTAAGGAGTCTCCCTTAATAACTTTTTGTTGATTTAGAAGGATGTCTGGCAAAGTCATGCCATCAATGAGAAGGAAGTCAGGTTTTAATGGCAGTAATTCAACAGCTCGGCTCATAGCAAGCCTCGTGGCCTGGTATATGTTCAATAAATCGACTTCCGCAGGAGAGGCTAAGCCTACAGCATAAAGAATTTCAGGATTATTACGGATTGCTTCAAAAATATGGGCTCTTTTTAAAGGCGAGAGGAGCTTACTATCATTAACTCCCTCAATAAAAATGTTATCAGGAATAAAACAGGCAGCAGCCATAACTGGACCAGCCAGCGGGCCGCGTCCTGCTTCATCAATACCTACAACAATCTTATAGCCTTGAGCCTGAATTTCGGCTTCTAAACGTTTAAGTTTTAGAAGCCTTGTTTTCTCAGCCTTCAACATGAACTTCAGGAGCTGCAGTAGTAACTGCTGCTTTAGTCTCTTTACGAGGACCAAGAAGTTCTTGAATTTTAGCTTTTTTACCAGTTGTGCCACGGAGATAGTAGAGCTTAGAGCGTCTTACTTTACCGCGTTTTACTAGTTCAATTTTAGTGATTTTAGGGCTATGAAGAGGGAAAACTCTTTCCATAGATTCACCGTAAGCAATGCGGTAAAGAGAGAATGTTTCTGAAATCCCTGCGCCTTTACGTGCAATCACTGTGCCCATAAACATTTGGATACGTTCTTTCTCTTGTGCTTTAGCAGCCGTTTTATTATTTTTAGACCCTTTGCCAGCAACGTCTTGAACGATCTCTCTCACACGTAGGTGTACGCGGATAGTGTCTCCAATTGAAAAATCAATTGTCTCTCTGATTTGTTCTGTTCGTAATTGACTCAGAAGTTTTTCTGTGCTCATTTTGACTCCTTATTACTCTCGTTTAACCTGCGTTTTAAAGCTCTCTTCTTATACTGCGATCATCTTATGGGCTCTTTGCGAAAAATTTTCTTTGGCTTTAGCGCTATGGCTGAAAGCTTCAGCGAAATCTCTTAAAACAGCCCCTTGATCCGATCACTTATCAAGAAGAACTCCCCTCAACTCAGGTTTTAAAAAGATCTGGTCTCACGCGAGCTGTTTTCTCTCTAGAGCGCGCCTCATACCATTCTTTAATTGCCTTATGGTTCCCTTCTCTTAAAATAGATGGAACCTCTATACCTTCAAAGGAAACAGGTCTTGTGTAGTGACCTGCTTCCAAAAGCCCATTTTGAAAACTATCGTTCTCCGCTGCATCTTTATGCCCTAGAATTCCTGGCACAAAGCGTACAACACTATCCACTAGCACAATAGCGGCAAGGCATCCATTTGTAAGAACCACATCGCCTATGCTAATTTCTTCATCTACCTCTAAATCAATTGCTCTTTGATCTATGCCCTCATAGTGGCCACAGACTAAAATCAAATGCTCGTAAGAGGCGAGTTCTTTAGCTTTCTTTGCATCAAGCTTATTCCCTTGTGGGGAAAGCCCAATAA
>CAIMEJ010000068.1 GCA_903839985.1 uncultured bacterium
GAAATTTTCTTTTATAATATTCTATAAAGGCCAAAAAAAGAATATTTTATCCTAAGTAGCTGTTTGTTATAACCATAAAATATGCTTATCATGGCATTAGTTGTAAGAGTCTTTTTAATTGATTGTTTATGTAATTTTTGATTAGATGAAAATATATAAAAATAGTTTAATCAAGGGGAAAAAATGAAGCTTGTTATTAGAAAATATACAGGATCTGGAGCTAAAGAGCTTTTTGATATTATTGCGCATAATATGGATTCCTTGAACAAAACAATGGAATCTATTCCCGGCCTAGATACTTATTCCGCAGCGCTAACAGAGAATGGCGGTATTACGATAACAGTATGCCAGGATGAAAACGGAATCAGAGAAAGTATTAAGCGAGCAAAAGATTGGGTCGCTGAACATGCCGGCAAGGTCCAAGTAGAAGTACCACAAATTATGTATGGTGATCTACTTTAAGTAGAAATATATATCCTATTGATCATCAATAATGTAATGCTGAAATCCAGCTCGTAAAGCTCTTCTTGAAACGGCTTTACTATTAAAAGGGCAATGGAAAAATTTCCCTTAAAGCCTTATAACTTGGATTTTTTACGAGGCACCATGTTTAAAGTAGCCATCATTTGCGGAGGACCCTCTCATGAAAGAGGGATATCTCTGAATTCCGCACGCTCTTGCATGGACCACTTAAGTTCAGAAGTTTTGGAAATCGTGCCTTTTTATGTAGGCATGGATAAACGTTTTTATACGATTTCTCCTGGCCAGCTTTATTGTAATACACCTTCAGATTTTGATTTTAAGCTAGAAGGTCAGGCAATTGATAATATTGTAGAGCGCCTGAAAAAAGTAGATATTATTTTCCCCGTTATTCACGGCCGCTTTGGGGAAGATGGGGAGCTTCAGGAGATGCTTGAAAAGGCAAACCTTCCCTTTGTAGGACCTTCTAGCCATAATTGCAAGGCACTTTTCTTTAAGAATAGAGCTATGCAAAAATTGAAAGAGGAGGGTTTTAACACCTGGCCGTCTCTCGTTTTAAGAGAGGGGTATAATAAGCACCTCATAGAAGATTTTTGGCGCACACAGAATTTAAAACGCGCTATTGTTAAACCAGTAGCAGGAGGATCCTCTTTAGGGGTGTTTTCTGTTGAAAGCCTAGAAGAGGCTTTTTTAGCAGTTTCCAAGGCCTTTGCTTTTCATGAGGAAGTTTTAATCGAGCCTTTTTGTCAGGGCATCGAATTCACAATTATTGTATGGGATGGAAAGGCCCTTATTCCTACAGAAATTGAGATGAGCTATGAAGGAGGGCAGATATTTGACTATCGCCGGAAATATTTGCCTACTCAACAGACCGTTTATCATACCCCTCCAAGGTTTTCTTTAACTAAGATTGAAGAAATACGCGAGCAAGCAGAGGCTGTTTTTAAAGTTTTTCAGATTCGTGATTTTGCCCGTTTTGATGGTTGGGTAAAAGAGGATGGCTCTATTTATTTTACCGATCTAAATCCTATTAGCGGTATGGAGCAAAATAGCTTTTTCTTCAGACAAGCAGCTGTATGTGGTTTTACTCATAAAGAGGCGCTAAGAAGTGTTTTGCAGTTAGCCTGTAAAAGAGAGGGGCTAGCACTTCCAGAAGAAAAGAGCCTGTTAAAGACTAAAGAGACTGTCTATGTTCTCTTTGGGGGCAATACGGCAGAGAGACAAGTTTCATTAATGAGTGGGACGAATGTGTGGCTTAAACTTATAAACTCTAAAGAGTTTTTTCCCATACCCTACTATTTTAATGGACAGGGAGCTGTTTGGCAGTTGCCCTATAGCTATACGCTTAATCATACAGTAGAAGAGATTGAATATAATTGTTTGCAAGCCGCAAGCATTCAAGAAAAGCTGCAGAAATTACAAATGGATAGATCTCTTTTAGAATCCCCTCTACACATGTCTTTCGATACTTTTTTACAACAGGCCAAGGAAAATAAAGCATTTGTTTTTTTAGCCCTGCATGGAGGTGAAGGGGAAAATGGAACGCTTCAACAAAAATTACATGAAGCTGGTATCCCTTATAACGGATCAGGCCCTAAGGCTTCGGCTCTTTGTATGGATAAGTGGGAAACAGGTGAGCAAATACGTTCTCTTGGAGATGCTTACATAGACTCTCTGCCTAAAATTATTCTTAAAAAAGAGGAGGCTTGGCCATCTTTTTCTGGAAAAATGTTGATTAAGCCGCGCTCTGATGGATGCTCAGCTGGAATTGTGGTATTAGAGTCACCAGAGGACCTACAAAAATACAGAGAGATGGTTTTGCAAAAGGTGAAATATATTCCAATAGGTACTTTTTCCAATCAAAAGGTTCTTGTAGAGATGGGCGAGGCCACAGAATATCTTTTAGAGCCCTATATAGAGGTGGATGCCTGCTGGATTGCAAATAACCAGATTTTTATAGAAGAGAAAGAGGGTTGGATTGAGCTGACTGTAGGCGTCTTAGAGGAAAAGGGAGTTTATAAAAGCCTGAGCCCTAGTATTACGATTGCTGAAGGAGCTGTTCTTAGCCTAGAAGAAAAATTTCAGGGAGGAACGGGTATTAATATAACACCTCCTCCCGAAGCAATCATTTCACAGAAGAGTGTTTTAAAAATAAAAAACTGCATAGAAAAAGCTGCTAAAATATTGGGTATAAGTAACTATGCTCGGATAGATATCTTTTTTAATAGACGTACCGATAAGGTTATTGTAATAGAGGCTAATAGCCTTCCTGCCCTCACGCCTTCTACTGTTCTCTATCATCAAGGTTTGGCAGAAGAGCAGCCTCTTAAGCCCCAAGATCTTTTAGAAAGGATTATCCAGAGTTCCCAAAAAAGCGCGCTTATTGTTTAATACCAGTAGTTTTGGATTGGTCTCCTTAAAGGACTGTTATATTTACTATTTAAGGCTCTCAGGCTCTTATAAAGATAAGTCTTGAGAGATGCTCTGGAAAAGAGGATTTTATATAACTATCGATGAGGCGGATAGGTCTAAAAGAACAGGTTGATAATCCCATAGACCTTCGAAGAGAATAGAGAATGAAATGCCCTTTTTGCTCCCATGATGAACTTAAAGTAACAGATTCACGCGATACCCCCGAACTTAATGCCATTAGAAGACGGCGCGAATGCTTAGGGTGTGGCAGGCGTTTTACTACTTTTGAAACTGTGGAACTTAACTTACAAGTCCATAAAAGAGACGGGCGATTTGAAGATTTTAGTCAGCAAAAGTTGATTAATGGTTTAGATGCCGCTTGCAGGCATACACAAATGAGTAGTGAGCAGATTAAAGCTTTAGTAGCGCGTATTATGGTAGATCTCATGGCCAAGCAAACTAAAGAGGTTTCAACGGAGGAACTTGGAGAAATCGTTATGCAGCACCTACGTTTAATGGACCCTATTGCCTACATTCGTTTTGCCTGTGTTTACAAAAGAATGAAAAAAATTGATCAACTTATTGCAGTAATAGACACAATTCGGGCAAAAGATGATGAACAGGGAGTTTAATCAATGCCATTAAAAAAGAATGAAATCCAAAAGTTTAAAACGCGTCTATTAGAGTTGAGACAAAAAATTACGCATACGCTCAGCGAGACGCAACAAGAAGTAAAAAGACAGGATGAGTCAACAGGTTATTCACAGCATCAAGCAGATCAGGGAACCGATGACTTTGATCGCACAATTAATCTAGAATTGACACAAGCAGAAATGCACATTTTAAGACAGATCGACCACGCTCTTGAAAAAGTAGAAGAGGGTACCTATGGTATCTGTGATATTACACAGGAAGAGATCCCTCTAAGACGATTAGAAGCGCTCCCCTATGCTTCTATGACTGTAGAGTCACAGGATAAGTTTGAAAAAGGTCTTCTTTGAGGCCTTTCCTTAAATTTTTTAGCCTCTTTTTACTTATTTTTGCCGTAGACCAAAGTAGTAAATGGGCGGCATGGCATTATTTTTCCGCGATGCGGTGGCAGCCTTTTTTTCCTTTTGGAGGACAAGCCCTTTTCGAAAATTTTTATGGCATTGACGGCGCCCTTGTTAATCATGCAAATAAGGGAGCCGCTTTTGGGCTTTTTGCGGATCATCAAGAATTTCTCTTAGGATTTCGTTTAGCACTGGTGCTGGCTATGTCTATTTGGCTTCTTTTTATTAATAAGATAGAAGGATATCTGCTGCCTGTGAGCCTTATTCTTTCAGGAGCTCTTTCGAATATTATAGATTATTTTTTCTATGGCCACGTTGTTGACCTTTTCTATTTTCGTTTTTGGGGCTATGCCTATCCTGTTTTTAATGTAGCAGATAGTGTTATTTGTATAGGAACAGGGCTTCTTTTATTGCATATGCTGAGAGCAAAAAAAGCATGAGCTTCCCCTCTTTTTCTGGCATGATCAGCCTTTCTTTTCTTTTAGATCCTTCTGATTTTAAAGAACTTATGAGCAGCTTGGGGGTTTTTTTTGTTCGTATTGATAAAGTAGAAGAAGAACCTATTATGAGCTTAGAAGCCCTAGTTGCAGCTTATGAGATTTATTGGGAGAAGCTTCTTAAAAAAGAGAAAATGGAGCCCTCTTTTTTAAAGAGGAACTTCCAGCTGGCTCTTGTGACCCATTTGGATGCTATTAATTTTCTGCCCATTAAAATTGCTAAAGTCAAAGAACCTGTAGTGATGATGAGACCACGTCCAGATAGAGGCTTAGAGGTTTTATACCCCCGTATCTTTCAAGAGGCAGGCACAGGCCTTATTCACAAAACTTTTCCACCTGGAAAATTTAGTAACACGGATCTTTTTCAGCGTATTCAACGTTTTTTGCGTAAGCATACACTGCCCCAAAAAGAGAGCCCTTTAAGACTTGGCCTGAATATAACCCCTTAAATACTTCTTATTTTATTAAAAGATCAGGGAGAAGAGGCTGTAGAAGATGATAGCTAGAATAGCCCCTACGGGGACGGTGATCACCCATGAAACAAAGATATCACGTATCATAGCAAGATTCAGCGTTCCAAAACCGCGAGCAAGCCCAACGCCTAGCACAGATCCGACGAGAGTGTGTGTTGTAGAGACAGGAAGCCCTAGTTTCGAAGCTAAAAGAATGGTCGTTGCAGCACCAAATTCAGCTGCAAAGCCCCTGGAAGGAGTTAACTCAGTAATTTTCTTACCAATTGTTTCAATCACACGCCATCCCCATGTCGCTAGCCCCAGAACAATTCCTGCGCCACCAAGGGCTAATATCCATGCAGGCATCTGACCTTTAAGGCTATCCAGACCTGTGCGTGCTACTGTAATGACAGCTGCAAGAGGGCCGATGGCATTGGCTACATCATTGGCACCGTGAGCAAAAGCCATACAGCATGCTGTTACAATTTGTAGAGAAACAAAGATTTTTTCAACGGCCGCATAATCAGCATTTTGAAAAGCAGTAAGAGGTTTTTTAGTAGTAAGAAATATTTCTTTGACCTGGCTTGCTGCAGCAGAAAGCTCATCTTGCATTAACCCAGCAGCCTGTTTTTGCGCTTTTTCTAAGTATTTAAGTGAGCGAGCCAAATCTATATGCACCTGGTATTCAGATAGATCAGAAGAGGGTTCTTGAGAGATTTTAACGCGCTTAAGAAGAAAATGAGAAATCAGAGCCGCTAGAGAAGAGACGGAGAGGGCTAGTAGCATAGATTCAGGCATTGAAAGTGCTTGTAAACTCGCAATTCCTTTAAACAGAGTGACGAGTGTGAGAATTAAAAAGACACAGAAGACGAGAGCTGGCGTGATTTTTTTAGCAGCAAGTAAGGGGTCCTCGGCAAAAAGAATCTTTTTCTTCAGAAATTGAAAGGTAATATAAGAGAGAATTCCGCCAATAAGAGGAGAGATGATCCAGCTAAGTACAATGGAGATCATATTGCCCCAATAAATAGCTGTAGGGCCCCCAATAATAAGGCCAAAGCCAACAACAGCACCTACGATAGAGTGAGTTGTTGAAACGGGCCATCCGGAATAAGAGGCAATATGCAGCCAGACACCTGCTGCAAGGAGGGAAGAGAGCATGCCCATAATAAAGATTTCGGGCCGGCCTGCAAAAATAGATGTATTAATAATACCATTTTCAATTGTTTCAGAGACATGAGAGCCTACAAAAAAAGCCCCGCAAAATTCTAAAACTGCTGCAATAATTAAAGCTTGCCGCATATTCAAAGCACCGGAGCCAACGGAGGTACCCATGGCATTAGCTACGTCATTAGCGCCAATATTCCAGGCCATATAAAACCCGAGAAGAAGAGCTAGAACTATAAAAACTGTTTCGTGGGGCATCTATTTTACCTCAAGTAGCATGCGGATTCTATCAGCGAGATTTTCTGAGAGGTTAGAAAGATCGCCAACAGATTCAAAAATTTTGAGCCAAAGATGAAATACGGGTGAGGGTAGCTGTTCGGCTTCTGTGAAAAAGCGTCTTAATAGAGCTCTTTCTACCAGGTCTGACTCATGCTCGAGTAGAGCCACTTTTTCTGTCATTTTTTTGACTTTTTCTGCTTCATTACCGCCAAAAGAGGTCTCTACCAGCTCATCTAGTTCTTGCATGATTTGAAAAGCTTCTTTAAATGTCGCTAGATTTTTGCGGAGCAAGGCAAAAAAGTCTTCGTGAAAATCAGGAGGCAAGGCGATGGGTCTCATTGTCAAAAGGAGGGCAATATTTTCTGTTTTATCGGCAATGCTATCTTGGAGGCTGAGAATAGTTAAAAGATCACTTCGATCCATAAGGAAGAAGAGGCCCCTTGTTAAATGATTCCGTATATAGCTTTTTGTTTGATCTGCTTCATGCTCAGAGGCCGAGATTTCTTCAGCTAAAGCTAAAACACGTGGCTGGTCACCGGCGAAGAGCGCTTGAAAAATATCTTCCAGTTTAGATACGCAATAAGCCACTTTTTCCATATGAATTTGTAGTGGTGCGAAAGGTGATTTACCAAAGAGCTTAAGAAGGCTTAGCATAGAGCAACTCCAAAATGATTTAGCAGTCTGTCAAGATCGTCGAATCCGTAATAATCGATTACTATACGGTCTTTTGTAATTTCTACTCGAGTTCCTAATTTTTCTCGAAGGCTTTCCGCTGCTTGTAAAAGGACGGGATCTTTACTGCTGGCGGCTTTTTCAGTTTGTCGGACATTCCATCCCTTTTTTAATAAGCTACTTAAGAGTTTTTCCGGGTCATCAGAGGCAAGTAAAGCTTTAGCATGACCCATAGTAATTTTTCCAGAAGCCAAGGCCTCCTTCACAGGTGGGGGCAGCTGCAATAATCTTAAGAAATTGGCAATTGTAGGCCTTTTAATACCAAGTCTTTTTGCAAGGAGCTCTTGAGTTGTGTTTTTAAGCATGGATTCAAGAGACATAGCAACTTCTAAAGGGGTTAGGTCCTCTCGTTGATAGTTTTCGGCAAGAGCTTCTTCAGCAGAGAGAGCTTTTTCTCGGATAATAGCAGTAATTGTTTCAAAACCCGCAAGTTTAGCGGCTCTTAAACGCCTTTCCCCTGCGATTAATTGATAATGCGAATCTTTTTTTTGTACCAATATGGGTTGTAATAAGCCTAAATTTTTGAGTGATGAGGCTAGTTGTTCCAAATGCTCCTCGTTAAATTCCTTGCGAGGCTGATCTGGATTCACTTCAATTTGGTCTATTTGAATAAAATTTAGCATTAACAAAAATATGCCTATAGGACATAATTTATTGCCAGCAATCCTAATTGTTGGTACCAAAGTAAGATAGCCCCAAGAGGTGAATGGACCAAGCATTAAGGAGGTGGAGCTTTAATTTTAAGCGCTTGCTCGTCACGAAAGCAGGGGGCCTTTTTGAAAAATCAAGAGTAATCTTGGTTATTTGTAGTAAACGAAACTTTCTTTAAGTGAAGATTGATAAAGGGCGACACCCTTTATATTAAAGAAAGCGAAAATATCAATCTATTGTTTAGGGGGAAATATCCGTGAGTCCCTCATATTTACTCACAGCGGAAATTGAAGAAAGCTTAATGGCTTTTAACGATATCCTGTCGCATGAAGGCCTTAATGCCTCATTAGACGAAGAAGACTTCTGTTTTTCAGGAGATCTTAAAGTATCTTTTTAGCATACTTAGGGACTTAAAGTAATTTAGGTCCCTTTTTTTATGTCTATATACGCAATTGCAGATTTACATCTTTCATTTGGTGTTGCCAATAAAAAAATGGATGTTTTTGGCCCTTTATGGTCTGATCATCCAGCCCGCGTAGAAGAGGCTTGGCGTTTGCTTGTTAAACCAGATGATATAGTTCTTCTGGCGGGAGATATTTCATGGGCAATGACTTTAGAAGAGGTGATGCCGGATCTTACGTGGATTGATCAATTACCGGGTCTTAAAGTCATGATTCGCGGTAATCATGACTATTGGTGGCCTTCGGTAAAAAAGTTAGAAACAATACTGCCAGCTTCGATAAAAGCCGTTCATCATAATAGTTTTAGCATAAATGACATAAGTATTTGCGGCACACGTTTTTGGGATAGCCCTGCTTATGGGTTTGCAAGTCTTTATAATAATAAAAGAGCGCCTTATCCCGAAGAAGACCTTAAAATATATCGGCGTGAATTAGGCCGTTTAGAAGCGAGTCTTAAATTATTAAATCCACTAGCCACCCATAAGATAGCCATGACGCATTATCCACCCATTGGCCTTGATTTGGCTTCATCAGAAGCTGGTGAGCTCTTTGAGCGCTATGGTGTATCTCAGGTGGTTTTTGGGCACCTCCATTTTTCCCGAGAAGAAAAGCTCTATTTTGGCCATGCTCGGGGCGTGGAGTATCACCTGACAGCCTGTGATTTTTTAGGGTTTAAGCCTCTAAAAATACTCTAACCTTTTTCTGATCTTCTGCAGAGAGTGCGCGATCTAGAGGGATATTTTTACGAGCTTCTAGGTAGAGAAGGACAGCTTCTTCCTTATGGTCTTTGTCAAGAGAGCTCCAAAAAAGCGCCAAAGAAGAGAGGAGTTCTTGTAGCTGGTCTTCTGTTTCTAAAAGAGGCAGCGCCGCTTCTGCTATTTCTAGAAATGTTTCTTTATCCCCTTTAGCTGCAAGGATTCCTAGGATTTCAAGATAGAATTCAGGATCCTGTAGTTCTCCTGCTAAAAAGCAGATATCTTTAAGAAGCTCTTCGGCTTCTTCAGGGTCTTTTTGAAAGAGGATGCGTAGCTGAAGAAGGCTAAACCACTCAGCATCTTTGATAAAAGGCTCAAAAGCCTCTAATAAATCAGAGGCCAAAGCTATTTGATTCTCATCTAAGGATTCTTGTATGTACTCATAAAGGAATCCCTCCACATCATAGGCGGTATTCGTTTCGAGTAGGTCTTGACAATCTTGCTTGGCAAGGTCTTTGTCTAGACAGGATTGTAAAGCTATGAGAACTGCATGAAGGGCTTTTAATAGACGCTCATCACGAATTCCTGCATTATAACAGTGAATTTGCTCATCGAGCTCATCTGCAATAAGAGAAAAGCTTGGTTTAAGAGGAAGCAGGCGCCTCCAGATTTCAAATACAGGTAAGAAAATCTGATCCTGCTTTTTAGGATCCTCTATAAGATCGTCGGCAAAATCTTCAGGGCTATCTACTTCTTCTGCAAAGAGACAAAAAGAGTCTTTATCCAGATTACATCCCAGTTTTCCCAGTCTAGCAAAAAGCTGCTCTAGAGATAATAGGCGTAGGTCCTCTTGCTGCCACTCTTCTGCGTCTAGCGGGTGGTGGTACTTGAGTGCGTTATATAAAGCTTTGCGTGCCAGTTGCATTTTTGCCATCTTTTACTGTAATGTTAATCCCTAGAGTTTAATCAATTGGGGCTTTTTATGCAGAAGATAATCGAAATGTCCGTAGATCAAGCAGTAGAAGCTGCCCTGTTTTTAAAAAAACCCGAGATTTGTGAAAAAATCGGTGAGATAGCAGAAGCTTTGGTCCATACCTACCGCCTAGGTGGCAAGGTGTTAATTGCAGGTAATGGGGGGAGCTTGGCAGATGCCTGCCATTTTGCAGAAGAGCTCGTGGGCTTTTACCGTGGTCACAGACCTCCCCTTCCAGCTATGGCTCTCTCCGAACCCTGTTATCTAACGTGTGTAGCCAATGATGAGGGGTATGATGTTATATTCGCCAGAGCTCTGGATGCTTTTGGCACAAAAGAAGATACCTTTATAGCTCTTTCCACGAGTGGCAATTCTGCTAATATAGTCCAGGCTCTTCAGATGGCGAAAAAAAAGGGCCTTAAAACAGTTGCCTTACTTGGCAAAAATGGCGGCAAAGCTAAGGGACTGGCAGATTTAGAAATTACTATTGAGGGCTTTAGCACTTCAGATCGTATCCAGGAGGCGCATATGATTATCCTCCATATACTCGTAGATCTAGTTGAAAAAGAGTACTTTCAGCAGCCAATTCTAAAATGACGTAGACGGCTATCGCCAAATCGCCTTGTAGTAATCAGAGTAAGAGGCTCTTCAAGCGTCGGTGAGCCATGCCTGTCCTCTACAAAGAGACTGCCGCCTGGCTTAAGATGCGTGGCACATCTAGCAATAAAGTTGTGTGCCGGAAGTGCGTAGGGAGGATCTAGAAAGATAATATCAAAAAGACCAACTGTTTTTAGAGCTCTTTCGGCATCATAGGGAAGGATAGTCACCTGTCCAGTCATCGCAAGGGCTGTATTATTAGCTCGAATAGCAGCCAGTGATCCTTTATCGTTATCTACAAAGGTAACATGACTGGCACCTCTGCTTAAAGCTTCAAATCCCACCGCCCCAGAGCCTGCGAATAGATCGAGAAAGGTGAGGCCTTCTATGTCTTGACAGATGTTAAAAAGAGCTCCTCTAAGCATCTCTGAAGAGGGTCTAGCCTCGGATTTAGGCCCTTTAAGAAGGCGCCCTTTGAGGGTTCCAGCGATGATTCTCATGCGTAAAAATTAATGAGTTCTTCCGATTTTTGGGGGCTGAGTTTTTTGAGTTCTTCATAGAGAGAAAGAGCCTTGGAGGCAAAACCCTCTTGAAAATAGAGTACGCCGAGCTTAAAAAGGGTATCGCTATCTTTAGGCTGCAGGGCTAAAATAGCCTCATATTCTTTGATCTCTTCTCGTCGCATGTTCAGGTCATGATAGGTATAGGCTAGCTGTGTATGAGCCCATACATCATTTGGAGAGTAATCACTTAAGATTTTAAACTCCTCGGCGGCTTTTTGGACAAGTGCTGTAAAGCGTTCCTTATGTTTTTTTTCTTCTGCAAAGAATGTAGAAAAAGTAATGTAGGTACTTGCAAGCGCTGCGTGGGCCTCTAAATGAGTGGGAGCTTTTCTAATAAACTCCAGCCAGAGCTGAGACGTGCGTCCAAGAATGAGCTCTTGTATAAAGAGGAGATCCTCACTTGTTAGCTTTTTGTAACCAAAAGCTATAAAAGGGTGAAAAGGTTTCATCCATATATAATTTTCTCCCCATGAAGGGCTAGGATTTTTTTTCAGAGCATCAGAGAGTGTTAAAAGAGACTTTGTAAGAGCTCCATAATAAGAGAAGGTGTGCTCTTCTTGACCCATTAATCTTTGAATACTTTCCTGAAAGGCATCGGCAAGGGTTGAAAAATCTTGTCTTTTTTTCGTATAGACCCAGAGTTTTAAAACAAAATAGCAAAAAACAGTGAGGGTGAGAAGTGCAATACTCACAGCTACCAAGGCTGACTGGACTAAAAAAGAAAAAAAGAGGGCTATGAGAATAATCTCAAAAGCCATAAGTCCCCAAAAAACAGCATGAAAGAGGGCTATGCTATGTAATAAGCCTCTAAAAGCTGTTAAAGCAGAGAGCGCTAAAGGGCTCAAATTTTGGTTGATTGTCTCTTTATCCATAAGGTTATTACAACTTAGCAAATTGACTGGTTATTCTTCAGCTTTTTCATCATGTGGATTCATAAAAAGAGCAAGTGTTAAGCGATTCTCTGCTTCTTGAACCTGTCCGATGTCATAAAAATAGGCAGCATCTGCCACAAGATTTTGGGCCGTTGTGAAGGGATGTGCGTCTATGGGCGCTATATTATATTTTTCCATCAAAGAAGCAAGGGCGAGCATTAAATCAATATCATCGCTTCTCTGCGCTACATAAAAAGATTCCTTCAAAAGAATTTCTACCTGTTCCGGCATGTGCTCATATAAAAACTGGGTCAAAAGAACAGCTTTTGAGCGTGATTTTTTTATTTGCCAAAGCACTTTAGTGCGTTTTTCCACCTGGTTTAGAAAAAAGGCCTTATTTTCAGCTCCTTCATTGTACCAAAAATTTAAAAGAGCAGGAGAATCTTCATTTAAAAGAGGGCCCTCTAAAGCTTTTTTAAGAGGATCATTTGAGCCCCATGTTTCCTGATAAAAATAGAGAGCTCTAGAGAGAGTTTTTTCATCTTGCAAGTTTTTTAAACAGAATGAGATGAGATCCTTTTTTGCACATTTTTCATGATCATTTAGAGGCTCTTTGTTCTCTATAAAAATAGAGGAGTAGATGGGGAGTGGAGCCTTTTTTACGGGTAGAGCGTAAGCTCTAGGCCAAGCAATTAATGCTATGAGGCTTAGGGCTAATAAGGCCAGTAAAGTCATGAGAAGAAGGATAAAAGTTTTCACTACGGGTCTTCTTTGAATGCTAGACAATTATGAATTCAAGCGGTTATAAGGAAAGTTTTAAGATACCTTTGTCTCTGAGAGTGTGCTTGTCTTACTTGAGTTTTGCTCAAAATCTCTTAAGAAAAGGTGTCCTGTAATCTATTGGAGAAAGTTGAGAATGGCACAAAAAAAGACAATTCTTCTCATTGAAGATGAAGAGGATATAGCCGCTTTGATTAAGTTACAAGCAGAAATTTCTGGCTATCGTCTACAGGTAGAAACAGACGGCATTAATGGATTTAAAGCAGTAGAAAGAGAAAAACCTGATTTGGTTATTTTGGATATTATGCTTCCAGGAATGAATGGTCTGGATGTTTGTCGTAAAATTAAGACGAATGCGGAACTTAAAACGACTCCTGTTATTATTATTTCTGCTAAAAATGAAGAGCTAGATGTGGTCCTTGGGCTTGAGCTTGGTGCAGATGATTATGTGGCCAAACCCTTTTCTCCTAAAGTGCTGTTTTCCCGTGTTAAGGCTGTTTTACGACGAGAAAAAGAGACGGAAAAGCAGAGCAAAACAATGGCTTTTGGTGATTTCGTTCTTGAAATTGATCGTTATTTATTACGTAAAAAAGATAAGTATATCCCTATTACTCTTTCTGAATTTGGCATTCTTAAACGCCTTCTTTTCAATCGTGGCCGAGTGCTTACTCGTGGACAGCTGCTAGATGATGTCCAGAATGATGATGCCTTTATCATTGATCGCAATATCGACGTTCATATTGCTTCGTTGCGCAAAAAGCTAGGGCCTCATTTCCTCTGGATTGAAACAGTCCGGGGTGTCGGCTACCGCTTTCTAGAAGAAGTCTAAGGCCGAGCCTACTTTCTAATTTCCCCATTTACAATGCGGAGAAGCTCTTTATTTTGATGCTTTTTGAGGAGAGGATTAAGGAGTGTTGGATGCGGATAGAGGCCGCTATGTTGAGCGTATGTTTGCAGTGAGAGGCCGGGAGGAGCAGTCCGGCTCTCTTCTATAGATCCCTTCAGAGCATAGACATCACGGAATATATGTTGATAGCCAGTAGCCGTTGATGTGCAAAGCTTGATGGGATTATAGGGAGTGAGATTCAGGGGCTCAGCCTTGATGCGTGCGGGATTTGGGCAGTGAGTCTCTTCAGGGCTTGCATGTTCAAGTATCACGTGTTTAGCATGGCGTGCGAAGGTTTTGACGATGTCATTAAAGGGCTCATCAAAATGATGGATAACGCTAAGAGCTAGGATGATATCGAATTGTTCTGCGATAAGAATTTTTTCTAGCTCGGCCAAATTAACACGTGTAGCTAGAAAAGAGATTTGAGGATTTGCATTCATGAGGCAGAGCTGTAGGAGTCTTTTCGTTGTTGAATTGGAACTTTCTATCATAACAAAGTGGCCAGGAAAACGCTCAGCAAGACGAAAAGAAAAGTAGCCCATATTAGCCCCGATATCGAGAACTTTAAGAGGTCCCTGAAGGGTGGAAAAGTGACCTGCAATAGCCTCATAACGTTCTTTGCAGCCTCTGCCGCCCACTTGCATGGCAGCGCCCTTGATCCAAAGATCCTGGTAGATCCTGTCCACATAAATACCATTGCTATATGAACTAAGACCCATAAAAATACCTTTAGATTTTGAGTGTAACCTTGTCTAAAGAGCGTTGAAAAAAAAGCTCTCCCGTTTCTTTAAACTTGAGGACGTCATCTGAGACAAAAAAAGCACAAGAGCCCTTTTCGGGTCCACTATTTAATTGATCAAGGGCCCGGAGTTTTTGTTGGACAGCTAAGGCTGTGCTGTAAGCTGGGTCTATCAGAATAATATCCTCTCCGAGGATTTCTTGGAAAAGGGGCTGAAGCAGTGGATAGTGGGTGCAGCCGAGGATAACAGTGTCTGGGCTATTTTTCATTAAAGGGGCTGTATATTCTTCGATCAGAAGGCGTGTGGCTGCGTGCGTGAAGAGCTGCTCTTCGACGACATGCACTAGGAGGGGGCAGGCGGCAGCAAAGATTTTGGCCTCCGGTAAGGCCGCTTTTAGCCGTTCTTGGTAGGCTCCTGAGGATATAGTCCCCTTTGTTCCTAAGACGGCTATAGACCCACTTCGTGTGCTTTCTACAGCATGCCTTACTCCTGGTTCGATAACTCCTATAAGAGGAACATCTACGTAGGAATGTAAATCAGTGGCCAAGGCGCAGGCTGTGTTACAAGCAACAACGAGGATCTTAATATTCTGATCTTGTAAAAACCGGGCATTTTCACGCGCATATTTTTTAATAGTTTCTGGGCTTTTGTTTCCATAAGGCACGCGCGCTGTGTCCCCAAAATAGCAGATGTTTTCATAAGGCAGTGCTGCATGAATCTGGCGCATAACAGTGAGGCCGCCAACACCGGAATCAAAAATGCCAATAGCCTTTTTATTCGAGGCGCAGTTCTTGGCCGATAGAGATGCGATCATGTGTTAACTCGTTGAGCTTTTTTAAGACATCTACGGAAAGGCCGTGGGATTTAGCAATTTTATCTAAAGTATCACCGGCTTTTACTCTATAAGAAGAGCCTGAAGCTTTAGTTGGGCCTTGCAGGGCTCCCACAAGGGATTCTACTGCTTTTTTAAGATCACGAATCTGTGCCTTCATAAGGCTTTGGTCTTGTTCTACATGATCACTTAATTTATTGATAACAAGGGAGGTGTCGTTGAGGTGTTTTTTGAGTTGCTTGAAGTCATCTATAACGGCTTCTTGCCCTTTTTCAAGAGCATTCAGGCGTGTTTGCAGCTGATCACTTTTATTGCTAGATAGATTCCCTTGGGCCTGCTGAAAGCGAGCGAGCTCTTTTTTAAGCTGTGTTAATTCACTATTTTGCGCTTCTATACGGTCATCAAGAAGTTCTCTTTCGACTTTAAGGTGACGCATATGTTCTCTAATATCAAGAACATCGGATTGGATATGGTCAATTACACGGCTACGATCCTGAGCAAAAAGAGAGGAGGCAGCTAGCATAAAACATAGAAAGCCTCCTCTTAACATACTCGTCCTTTAGGCACTAGCCGGATAGATTTTAAATTCTACGCGGCGATTTATTTTCAAAGATTCTGGATCTCCATTCGGGCTCATTAGGCGTTCTTTGCCATAGGAGATGGTAAAGATTTTCTCTGGATTTACGCCCTCATCGATGAGGAAGTTGCGTACAGCATTGGCCCGTTTAGCACCAAGAGCTAAGTTATAGGCAGCTGTGCCTCTTTGATCGCAATGACCCTCTACGAAGACAGCCATTTGAGGATGGCTTTTCATATAAGAGGCTACGCCTTGAAGGGTTTTGCGTACTTCTGGAGTAGAAACAGAGTAGTTGTCTGTTTCAAAATAAAGGTTTTTAAAGACAGCAGCTGTAGCGCCTGAAGGAGTGCTAAAACCGTCAACACCTGGTAGATTACTTCCGGCTTCACCTGGAGATTTAGATGGTTGAGGATGTTTAGTGTCTAGTTTTAATTGCTGAGCTAAGTCCTCATCACTTAAAGGGATAAAGTCTCCATCAGAGGGGCCTCTAAAATCACGAGGGTCCTTTATTTGACGGGATGTAGAGCGGCTGCCTGTCAGCGTTTTAAAACAGTTTCCCATTTGTCTGCTAGCTGTTTTGGAGTCTTCCCAAACATCATTTGCAGAACGCTTACAGCTAGAAAGAACTGTACAGCATAAAAATAATATACAAAGTAACGGCAACTTTTTCATGATTTATCCACCTGTGGTCTTCAGATAAGAGGTATAGTAGAAGAACAGTTATTTTACAAGTGGTTCCGCAGAAGGAAAGCGTTTATCTGTATTCCCTTCTGTTATCAGCACTGTTTCTTTTTGTTTTAAATTAACAACTGCTAACTGTGCTTTGCCCCCACCTTGATCAGCATTAAAGACAATATGGAAGCTATCAGCTGCAAAACAGGGATTTTCCTTGTTGCTTTTGTCTGTTGTAATTTGTTCTTCCGTTTGGCTGTCCACATCGTATACAAAAATCTGCCGAGTACCAGATATAAGACCAGCATAGGCTATTTTATGCCCGTCAGGAGACCAGGAAGGGCTTGTGCTCTCTCTGCAAGCTTTGCTGATAAGACGCGGCTTCATCTCTTTTAAGAGAACATAAGGGGAGGGTACTTCCATCGTGTATACACGAGTGCTTCCATCTTTGTTGGAAACAAAAGCTATTTGACGTCCATCAGGAGAAAAAGAGGGGGATCCTTGTGTCCCTTTAGGAGAAGCGAAGATCTGCCGTGGTTTACCAACACCTACATCATCATCATAAGGGACAACAAAAAGGTCTGGATTACCCATAGCATCACAAATAAAGGCGATGTCTACTTTGTTGCGGGTAATGGCTGGCATGAACTGATTGCCTCGGAGGGAGAGGAGTTGATGAGAAGTTCCATCTTGCAGGGATCCTACATAGATTTTAGGCTGACCGAGTTTGTAAGATGCAAAAAGAAAAGAACCAGGCCTAAAACCTTTTTTAGCAGGAATGTAGCATGGAGTGACAATGTAGCGTCTTTCATGGGTAATTTGACGAGGATTTTGTCCGTCAAAGTCACACTGCCAAACATCTGAAAGATACTCACTTTTAAAAGTGGGGTCTTGGTTTTTTTCACGAACGGTGTAAAGAATTGTCGTGGAGGCTACACCCTCTTTGCCGTAGATGCTCTTAAAAAGTGTATCAGCTAGTTGATGCAGGAGGCGTCGATCCTGGCTTATTTTACCAGTTAACGTGATGCTATCGAATTTTTTTGCCTTATGCGTATGGACGAAGTAGAGGGTTGGTTGAAGTGTTTTGCTTTGAGCTGTCCATTTTACAATATATAGAGCTTTTTCACTAGAGCGTACAGCTACAGTCATTCCATTATGATTGAGATCATAGGAGAGCACCTTTAAAAGTTCTTCAGCATACTTTTGATCGAAAGATAAACCTTCAATAGGTGTTACATAAATAGGATCGAGAGGAGTCTCTGTATCTAAAGATACAGAAAAGGCATCGCTTGCACTTAAAAATACACGCAAAACAAGAAGAAGTAGAAAAATTATTTGTTGCATAGGGTTATAGTAAAGGTGTGATCCTTTTCTCCTTTAAAAAGCTCTTTAAAAGCGGGAAAGCGCAAGTGAGGAACCTTTTCGCTCACATAGTGGCTATTTTTTGCACTCTCAGCTCGCTTGATCTTAACAGTTTTTACTTTTCCGTCACTATGAAGTGTCAAAAGAAGGATAACATCCCCCTGTTCCGGTAATACTAAACTGTATTGTAGAGCAGTAGAGATGTCATCTTGATAGTTTTTTTCTGAAAGAGCGATACGGTCTTGTGTGTTAAAACTCTCGCTTTTAAGGGACTCTATATTCCCTGCTCGAATAGCGCCCTTAACAGCTGTTTCTGTGGAATCCTTTAAAGAATGTAGAATATTTAAAGCGGCACTAGCTGCTTCTTGCATAGCGGAACTGGTAGAAGGAGCGGAGTTTTTTTTCTTTGGGGGAGCATCTTTTGCAGCCTTGGATGAGGAGGAGCTCTTGTTGACAGAGTTCTTATTAACGGGCTTGTCTTTCAAAGCTTTTGTTTTTTTCTTCTCAACCGCCTTATCAGCAGCCTGGTCTGTTTTAACTTTTGCTTTCTTGGCAGGCTCTTTTTGAGCAGATTTCTTCTTAACCAATTCTGATTTAGGCGCTTGAATTGCGTCAGCCTCTGCTTTAACAGCCTCTGACTTAGAAGCTTCTGGTTTAATCGGCTCTCCTTTGGAGGTATCTAGCTTAGGAGGTTCTGATTTAATAGGCTCTGGCTTAGGAGGCTCTGCTTTGGCTGCTTCTGGTTTAGGAGCTTCTTCTTTAAATGGTTCCTCCTGAGCCGGCTTATTTTTAACAGAATCAGCTGTAAAGGGCTCTTTTGCAATCTCTATTTCTACAGGAAGCTCGTCGTTCGAGAGTTCTGCAGAAGAGGGGGGCTTAATACTTGGGTTCTTTACGGCTTGCTTGGGTCTTAGTTGAATAGTCTGAACTCTGACGGGCTGTTTAATCTTGGCGATCACAGGCTTTTGTTGCAGGAAGAGGAAGCCTATCAGAAGAGAGTGAAAAAGAAGCGGAAGTCCAAGAGATTTCCATCGAAATTGATAAGGGTTCATGGGGCTAATACAATATTAAGTTCCTTGAAGCCGGCCTCTTCAGCCATATTTTTTACTACTTGGTAAGTGCCAAAAAAAGCTTTTTTATCATGGAGCAAGAGAGGAGCTATTTGAGGATTCTTTTTTCTAGCTTCGGTTAAGCGGCCTTTGAGCTGATCTAAAGAGACTTTTTGCTTGTTATACCAAATTGTATTGTCTTTGCGCACATGAATAGTAAGAGGATTCTTTTCAAGTGTGGCACTCGATATTTCAACACTTTGTGAAGAAGAAGGCGCAAGCTCGATATTATCCATTTCTAGAATAGGAGCTACTAGAATGAACATAATGAGCATCACAAATACAACGTCAATAAGAGGTGTTAAGTTGATAGGGGCTTCAGAAGGCTCTGAGGAGGTGTCACGAGGCCTCATGTGATCTCCACTTTTCTGTAATGAACTTCTACAGTAGCCACAGCTTTGCTTGCAAAGTCTTGCATATCCATTTGTAATTCACGGCTGCTGTTTTTAAGATAGTTATAAGCAATCAGTGCGGGTATAGCAACTAGCAAGCCCAAAATAGTTGTTCCAAGAGCCATAGCAAGACCACTTAATATAGCCTCACTTGTCTGACCAGAGTCTCTTGTGCTCATAGCTGCAAAAGTCGTTAAAATCCCCCAAACAGTACCTAAAAGACCTAGAAAGGGGCCTAAAGTAACTACAGTCGACAAGATATAGAGGTAGCTTTCCAGGCTTTTAGAGTGGTGACCTATCGTGCTTGAAAGCGAGGAGTGAATCAGGTCGATGTCGGAAGTAGAGAGAATCACAGGCTTTTCCTCTTCAAAACCTGTCTGATTTTTGCGCAATAAAAGAAGTGTTTGGTCTTTTAAGTGCTGATAAATCTCACTAAAAGGATGACGTTCAGTTTTAATATCGAGAGAAAGTGGCTGTGTTTTAATAGCATCGAATTGCTTCATCAAATCACGGCCTTTACGCTTAATAAGACGAAAAGCTAGCCCTTTTTGAATTAAAATAGTCCAGCTTACCATCGAAAGAAGAAGGAGTGCTAGAAAGATCATTTTTCCAATAAAATCGGATTCAGTATAGGCTACGATAAGGGGGTTAGACATGAAAAAGACTCCTGCAAATAATTGCTTAACATCAAACTACTTAGTATGGTATAATTAATACAGGATTTATGCGTATTTTACTACTCTTTGCTCTCTTATTCATCGCTCCTCTTGCGGCTGAGCTAGGACCAACAGATCCCGTTACAACAGAACTTCTTACATCCCACCAAGAAATGGGTGCAGGTGACAGCTTAGATGTTGCTATCCAATTTCACCTTCAAGAAGGATGGCATACTTATTGGAAAAACCCGGGCGATGCAGGGGCTCCTATCTCTATTAAATGGGATCTGCCGCCCGGATTTACCGTTTCCCCTATAGAATGGCCTGCACCTACAGCATTTCAAGAAAACGGCATGACTATCTATGGCTACGATAAAGATTTTGCTCTGCTAGCGAAAATTACGATTCCTGCTTCTTTTGATAAAGAATCTTTTACGCTTAAGGCAACAGCCTCCTGGGTTGCTTGCGGTGATTTTTGCATGCCCGGAAAAAAAGTTTTTGAGAAGACGATAGCTATGGGTGGGTCCCAGTTTAATGAAGAGGCCAAAGGGTTTATTCAAGCAACGAAGAATTTATTACCGCAAAAAATCGAAGCGCTTTCCTTAGAAGAGGGGCAAATTGTTTTTGAGGCACCTCCTGGAACTATTAAAGCACAATTTTTTCCAGATTCCCTGGATGAAGTCAAGGCAGCTGTAAAAGTAACCGATGATAAACGCATTATTTTAAGTGGATTAGATGGAACTCTCAAGGGTGTTTTACAAATAGATACAGCAGAGGGAAGCACCTCTTATGATGTTAATCATACTCCAGAAACGGCAAATGGCAGTTTTTTATTCATACTCCTAGCAGCTTTTGGTGGGGGTCTGATCTTAAACTTGATGCCCTGTGTCTTTCCTGTTCTTTCCCTCAAAGTACTAAGTGTTATTGAGGCTGCGGGCCAAAATGGCTATAAGCGTTTAGGGCTTGCTTCTTCTTATGGTGCGGGCGTGCTCTTCTCTTTTCTGGCCATTAGTAGCGCGCTGCTTTTACTTAGAGCTACAGGATCTCAAATTGGCTGGGGCTTTCAGCTGCAAGAACCTCTTTTTGTAGCATTTCTATGTGGCCTCTTTTTTCTGATGGGACTCAATTTATTTGGTCTTTTTGAAATGGGAACAAGCCTAACATCCCTCGAAAATAACAATAAGAAAGAGGGCATGCTCGGCTCTTTTTTCAGCGGCGTGCTAGCAACCATTGTTGCAACGCCTTGTACAGGCCCTCTGCTCGGATCTACTTTGGGTTTAACCCTTACACTGCCTCCTTCTAAATCCCTCATGATTTTCGCCGCTATGGGTATAGGTCTGGCTCTTCCTTTTATGGTTTTAATGCTGGTTCCTCCTCTAGCACGTCTTTTACCAAGGCCTGGTGCTTGGATGCTACGTTTAAAACAGGCTATGGGCTTTTTAATGATGGCAGCCGTTCTCTGGCTTATATGGGTTTTTGAAGCGGAAACACATTTTAGTGCTGTGCTTGGTCTTTTAGCCGGACTCCTTATCTTAGCAATTGCTGCTTGGATATGGGGAACTTGGGGTGATCTCTCTCGTCGTAAAGGCGTGCGTATCGTAGCTCTTAGTCTTTCTCTTCTTTTGATTGGTACGGCAAGTGTAGCTGTTGTGGATGCAGAGACTTCAGAAGAGGCCTCAAAAGCCGTTATTGAAACAGGTAATTGGCAGACATTTACCCCGGAGCTCTTTGAAAGGCTTATTGCTGAAAAGAAACCCGTTTTTGTGGATTTTACAGCTAAATGGTGCCTCATTTGCCAAGCCAATAAAGCTGTTTTACATAGCAATGAAGTAGAGCAAGCTTTTCTCGATAAAGATGTTGTTCGCTTAAAAGCGGATTGGACAAAAGGAGACCCAGAAATTACAGCTTACCTGCAAAAATTTCAACGCAGTGGAGTTCCTCTTTACGTCTATTATGATGCAGAGGGCAGTGAGCCTGCTGTTCTGCCAGAAACCTTAACACCCTCACTTGTTCTTAATGCATTACATTGATTCCCATGCGCACCTCACAGGCGAGGGTTATAGTGATGTAGATATTGCGCGCATGATGAAAAGCGCCCAAGAGTCAGGTGTCGATGCTGTTATTAATATTTGTACAAATAAAATTTGTTTAGAGAGAGCCTTCTCTTTGCCCTTGCCCCATAATGTCGCAGCACTTACCCCCCATGATGCTCATTTAGAGGGGGAAGAGTTTTTTTCTTTTATTGAAAAGCATGTAGATCAGTTAGTGGCAATCGGAGAGACGGGCCTAGATCTTGTTAATAGCCAGGCTCCTCTCCACAGTCAGATTAGTTGGTTTAAGAGACATATTAGATTAGCTGTAAAATACCAAAAGCCCTTAGTCATTCATTGTAGAGGAGCTTTTAAAGAGTTTTTCGAAGTCTTAGATGAGGAGCGCTACCAAGGGCCTCTCCTAGTTCATTGCTTTACAGGGACAAGAGAAGAGGCTCTAGAAGTTATTAAAAGAGGTTTTTTTATCTCTTTTAGTGGAATTTTAACGTTTAAAAAAAGTGAAGAGCTCAGAGAAGTAGCTAAAATTGTGCCTTTAGAACGTATTCTTATCGAAACAGATGCCCCTTGGCTAGCACCTCAATCAAAAAGAGGGCAGATTAATGAGCCGGGAAACGTTATAGAAGTAGCAGAAGCCCTTCGAAATATTAAACAGACCCCTGTCTCCTCTCAAATCTATACTAATACGCGGAGCTTCTTTGACTTATGATTGAAATTACCAGTACGGCTAATCCTCGTTTAAAGGCCGCGATGGCTTTACAAGAAAGAAGAGGGCGATCCACACACTTTCTGATCGAAGGCTACCGGGAGTTATTACGCGCTGTAGAGGGAGGTGTAGAAATTGTAGAGATTTTCTTTTGCCCCTCCTTCTTTTTGGGTTCGAATGAAGAGGCTTTGATGCGGCAGTCCAAGGCTCAAAATCTTTATCAGTGTAAAGAAAATGTCTTTGAAAAGCTCTCCTATCGTGACCGTCCTGATGGGCTAATAGCCGTTGCTAAAATTCATAAAAAAGGTCTGGCCGATTTGAAAATAGCCCTATCAAAATCAGCGAATCCCTTTTTTTTAATAGCTGAAGGCATTGAAAAACCAGGAAATCTGGGTACTATACTGCGTTCTGCTGATGCAGCCGGTGTAGATGGTGTTATTGTTTGCGATCAATGCACAGATTTATATAATCCTAATACTGTAAGAGCAAGTGTAGGAACCCTCTTTACCGTTCCAGTTTTTGAGGCTAGTTCGGAAGAGACAATAGGGCTACTTAAAAATAAAAATGTCGCTATACTGGCCGCAACTCCTTCGGCATCAAGTCTTTACACGGAAGTTCCTCTGGGAGGTTCTGTTGCCTTGGTAGTCGGAACGGAGCAGCTAGGTTTATCAGCGCTTTGGATGGATGAGGCAGATCTTCGTGTACGCATCCCTATGAAGGGGGGCGCGGACTCTTTGAATGTTGCCACGGCTACAACACTTTTGCTCTTCGAAGTTGTGCGTCAAAGAGGAATGTAAAAATATGGTCCCCGTTATTATTTGGCTTATCGCCCTATTTTTCTTAACAACTATTCACGTAGTCTCCGTTAAAGAACTACGTAATTTAAAAGGGGTCTTAGAAAGTCTTCTTCTCTACATGTTTTTAATTAATGTGGCTTTAGCAGGATTTTGGGCTTTTTTTGGACATGTCTTTTTTGCAGATGAGGCCGCTAAATTCATGGGCTATGGTCCGGGAAGTCCTTTCCAATATGAGGTGGGCATTGCTAATTTAGCCTTTGGAGTGCTAGGGCTTTTATGTATATGGGAAAGAGGTGATTTTTGGCTTGCCACAGCTGTAGGCTATAGCATTTTCCTTATGGGGTCAGGTATTGGTCACGTGCGTGAAATGGTTATTAATCATAATGATGCTCCCGGTAATACAGGTGTTGTTCTTTGGTTTCACTTTGTCTTCCCTCTGCTGTTACTATCTGTTTTAACCGTCTATCGTTATTTGGTGCATCATCATAAAAAATCTCTTTGAAGATAACCACCTTTTAGTTGTGAATAAGCCAGGCGGCATCCTGGTCCAGCCGACAAGTCAAGAGCCCTACTCCCTTCTTACAGAGCTGCGTAAGGAATACAGATTTATTGAGCCTATTCACCGTATAGATAAGCCTGTTAGTGGGGTTGTCGTCTTTGCCAAGAGTAGCAAAGCCTTACCGCGGCTAATGAAAGAAATTAGAGAGAGGCGCACACGTAAGCGTTATCTGGCACTTGTTGCCAAAAAGCCTTTCCATCTAGAGGGCACACTTATCCATAAGCTAGTCCATGGTGATCATAAAGCTTATATAGACGAATCGGGCAAGGAATCTAAGCTGTCTTATAAATTTTTAGAGGATAAAGGCCCTTATTTTTTACTCTCTATCGATTTGGAAACAGGAAGGTATCATCAAATTCGTGCTCAAATGGCTGCTATCGGCTGTCCAATCGTAGGGGATGCAAAATATGGCAGCAAAGTTTTTTTTAAAGAGGGCGTTATAGCTTTGCATCATGCAGAGATGTCTATAGCCCATCCTATTACCCATGAAATAATGACCTTTATCGCCCCTTCTGTCTTGAATAAATCTAGCTAGGGGTTTATAAAAGAACAAACTTTGAGGAGCGGCTTCCCATGAAATTTGTTCAAGAATCTTTGATCGCATCAGCACTACGTTCTTTCTTCGTATGCTTTTGCGCCGTTCTCGGTATCAGTCTGAGCTTTTTAGTGATCCTTCTTTTTATGGGAGGGCTCTTTTCTGGACAAAAACTTATCGAGCCGCAATTTGATCTGCGTGTAGAAGCCAATAGCCAGGGATCAACAGAAATAGTAAGCAGTACTAAGCCTGTTGTTCTCCAATTGGCCATTGAAAATGTGATCGGTATGGGCAAGCTGACTCAAGAAAATGTAACGCGTAATTTGAATGCCTCGCGTAGTGGCCCTTTAAAAGAAGACCGTGTAAAGGCTATTTTACTTACTATCAACTCTCCAGGTGGCGCTGTTTTTGATGCAGATAGTATTTATCAAGCCATTTTAGAGTATAAGAGTCGCTACAAAGTTCCTGTGTATGCTTATGTAGATGGCCTATGTGCTTCAGGTGGTATGTATATTGCTTGCGCCGCTGACAAAATTTACGCCTCTGATGTGAGTCTTATTGGTTCTGTAGGGGTTATCAGCGAACATTATAATGTAGTTGATCTGCTTAAAAAAGTGGGAGTGACAGCTTTGACTCTTACTTCCGGTAAATATAAAGATGACCTCAATCCCACACGTGTATGGGAACCGGGCGAGGAAGAGCGCTGGAAGGCTATCTCTGCCTATTACTATGATCGTTTTGTTGGCATTGTCACGAAAGCTCGATCTAAAATTACCAAAGAAATGCTTGTAAATGAGTATGGAGCCCAGGTTTTCCCAGCTCCGCTGGCGCTTGAAAAAGGCTATATTGATTATACAGGTGCGTCAAGAGCTGATGCCCTCAATGCGCTTATCAAAGCAGCGGGTATTACGGAAGAGTATCAAGTGGTCTCTATGCATGAAGACGGTCTTTTCGGAGGCCTTTTTGGAAAAGATAATGCCCTCTTAAAGGGGCAAATCGTGCATAGAATAGAAGGCTTTCCAGAAGCAGAACTAGCCAATAAGCCTCTTTATTTTTATACGCCTTGATGGAAAAGCTTTTCGTTCTGGATGTCTCGGGCTTTGTTTATCGGTCCTATCATGCCCTACCTCCCATGACAAATGGGCAAAGCCTGGGCACTCAGGGCCTTTACGGATTTATAAGAGTCCTTCTCAAGCTCATTAAAGATTTTGCTCCCACGCATATGGTAGCCGTTTTTGAAGGTAGGGACAACAAGCGCTCCCGACTGGCTATCTATCCAGAATATAAAGCTACGCGCACAAAAGCTCCGGAAGATCTACCTCAGCAGCTGATTTGGGCAGAAGAATTTTGTCAGCTTCTAGGGATTCCGACTCTTTCTTATGAAGGGCATGAATCCGATGATACAATGGGTGGTATTGCTGTATGGGCCCGGGATAGAGGGGTAGAGGTTTTTCTCTGTACATCCGATAAGGACCTCTATCAGTTTATAGGAGACCGCGTAAAAGTACTTCAAACCCATAAAGATAATCTGATTTTAGATAGTGCCGCTATCGAGAAGCAAATGGGCATTATCCCTTCCCAGATCGTTGATTATCTGTCACTTATAGGCGACTCTTCTGATAACATACCCGGTGTCCCTGGTATTGGGCCTAAAGGGGCTGCAGATCTTTTAAAAGAATTTGGCTCTTTGAAGGGGATCTATGCCCATATAGACCAAGTAAAAAAGAAAAAGGCTCTGTTAGAAGAGCACAAAGAACGCGCTTTTCTAAGCTATCAGCTGGCCCTCATTAATATAGGGCTACCTATCCCTCGAGAAGAATCCTTCTACCAGATAAAAGAGGCGAACTTAGAAAAACTCCAAGAGTTTTATCAGGTCATGAACTTTAACTCTCTTATTAATAAGGCTGCACCTAAAAAGCCCTCTGGAGAGTACAAGGTCGTAGCTCCCTCTAAAGCTCTTTTTAAAGAGCTTGTAGAAGCCTCTCTCTTAGCTTTTGATTGTGAAACAACAGCTCTAGATGTCTTTCAAAGCCGTTTAGTGGGTGTGGGTTTTTGTGTTGAAGAGGGCAGGGCCTCTTATCTACCTTGCTATGAGGATAAAGAAGCGCTTCATTTCTTAAAAAATCTTTTTGAAGCACGCAAAAACCCCTTTATTGCGCATAACGCTAAGTATGATCTACACGCGCTAAAGCGGCATAACATAGAAATAAAAGCCCCCGTTTTTGATACCATGCTTTGCTCCTATTTGCTCTTTTCGGAGCAAAGACAGCATTCCCTGGATTTTTTAGCAGAACGTTTTTTGGGCCTTAAAAAAGGTTCTTTTAAGGATCTTGTAGGCAAGGGTGAGCTTATAGATGTTCCTGTAGAGGCCGTTGCAGCCTACTGTGGACTTGATGCGGATCTGACATTTCAACTTTATACTATTCTAAGTAAAAAAATAGAGGAGCGCGGCCTTAAGAAACTGTTAGAAGAGATCGAGCTGCCTGTTTTAGAAGTTCTCTATAAGATAGAAGAAAGAGGCATTTATCTCGATAAAGAGGCCCTTAATCGCACAGGAATAGAGGTGATGAGGGCTCTACACGGGGTAGAGGAAAAGATTTATAGCCAAGTAGGCGAGCATTTTAATATTAATTCCCCTAAGCAGTTAGCTGTAATGCTTTTTGATCGTTTACAGATTGCTGCAAGAAAAAAAACAAGTACCGGTCAGCGCTCTACTAACGCGGACGTTTTAGAAGAGTTAGCCGCAGAATATCCTGTGGTGGAAGATGTCTTAGAATATCGTATGTTAGAAAAGCTGCGTTCTACCTATATCGAAGCTCTTCCCTCCTACGTCAATAGCCAGACTTTGCGTATCCATCCCTCCTTCAATCAGTTTGTTGCCGCAACAGGAAGGCTCAGCTGCCAAGATCCTAACCTGCAAAATATTCCAGTCCGCAATGACCTGGGCCGTGCTATTCGAGCAGCTTTTAAACCACAAAATCCAAAGTGGCTCTATTTAGCTGCCGACTATTCTCAAATTGAACTGCGTATGCTCGCTCATTTGAGTGAAGATAGCACACTTCTTCAGGCCTTTGAACAGGGGGAAGACATTCATGCCTACACGGCCTCTTTAATTTTTAATGTGCCCTTGAAAGACATCACCTCTGAGCAAAGACGTGCAGCTAAGGTCGTTAATTTCGGTATTATTTATGGGCAGCAACCCTTCGGCCTTTCTAAAGAACTGAAGTGCTCTATGAAAGAAGCCGCCCTTTTTATTGACCTCTACTTTGCTAGATACCCACGAGTAAAGGCTTTCTTAGAAGAATGTAAGGAAAGGGCGCGTCAAACTGGCTACGCCGTGACGATGACCGGCCGTCAGAGAGAAATCCCTGATATTAACAGCCGAAATGCTCCTATGAGGGCTGCGGCTGAAAGATTAGCAATTAACACTCCCCTCCAAGGATCTTCTGCTGATCTTATTAAAATGGCTATGATCGAAGTGGAGAAATTGATCGAAAAAGCTCAAAGTTTTCTCGTATTGCAGATCCACGATGAGCTTCTTTTTGAGATGGATCCTCTAGAAGAGAATTTTTTAAAAGAGGCTACGCTCACTGCTATGCAAGGAGTTATGACTCTAAAAGTTCCCTTAGTTGTCGATATAGCCATTGGCAAAAATTGGAAAGAGTGCTAGAATTGAGAAAAGTTGCCGTGACGGGAGGCTTAGCCTCCGGTAAGTCCACAGTGTGTCTTCTTTTTGAAAAGAAGGGGGCTTATCGAGTCAGCGCAGATGCTATCATCCACCAATTATTATCCTCTAAAACCTCTGCCCGCCTCCAAGTAATTAACTTGCTAGGACCAGATATTCTAGAAGGGGACATAATAAGCCGTAGTCGGATAGCATCATCTGTTTTTTCTAGTCCCGAAAAGTTAAAGAAACTTGAGAGTATTTTGCACCCAGCAGCCTTGGCCGTTATAGAGCAAGAATATCAGAAAGCTATAGATCAAAAAGCGCCCCTCTTTATTGCCGAAGTCCCTCTTCTGTTAGAAAGCGGCTTTGAAAAGAATTTTGATGCTGTAATTACCGTAGAAGCTTCGCTTGAAGAGAGAAGAAAGCGCTATAAAAAAGACGATTTTGATTCCCGTATAAGCCATCAACTAAGTGACGAAGAAAGAGCTCGAAAAGCTGATTATATTATTGAAAATAAGGGCGATATGCCCTTTCTTGAAGCCCAGATAAACCCTATTTTTTCCATATTGACAAGAGGATAGTAATGCAAGATTCAACAGAAGGCCCTACAGAACAAGTACGTGAGCTTTTAATACCACCTCCTAGTGGCTATATTAATGCTCCTCCACGTGATGTTTCTCAGCCTCCTCGTGAAAGAGAACAATCCCCCCGCGAACGCGCACCAAGGGAACATACTTCCCGTGAACATACTCCAAGGGAACATACTCCCCGTGAGCAGACACCGCGCGAACATACACCTCGGGAACCTCGTCAAGGCGGTCGTAAAGGACAATATTCAGGACGCGGCCATCACCGAGAAAGAGATCGTGAGAGTGCCTCGGCTGCTGTAGAAGATCATGAAGATGATTGGCAGAATTCAACGCTTACTACGACACCCGAACATATCATGCGTATTGCTGACTTGCAAAGAATGTCTATTGATGAGCTTACCAACTACGGACGTGCAATTGGCCTTAAACATATGGGCTCTTTAACAAAATCCCAGCTCGTCTATGAAATTGTTCGTCATAAAGCTGTGGAATCTCCCGAAGAAGTTCTTTATGGAGAGGGTGTTTTAGAAGTTTTACCCGATAGTTTTGGATTTTTACGCTCACCACTTTATAACTACCTGCCCTCTATTGAAGATATCTATGTCTCGCCCACTCAAATTAGGCGCTTTGATTTGAAAAAAGGAGATACAGTTTCAGGCACTATTCGCGCCCCTAAGGATAAAGAGAAATATGTAGCTCTGTTAAAAGTAGACAAAATCAATAACAAAACACCTGAAAAGAGTCGGGAACGGATCCTTTTCGAGAATCTGACACCTCTTTATGCCAGTGAAAGACTTGTGATGGAGACCTCCAAAGAGTGTCTATCTACCCGCGTTTTAGACCTGGCGGCTCCAATTGGTAAAGGCCAGCGCGCTTTAATTGTTGCGCCTCCACGTGTGGGTAAAACAATTATTTTGCAAAATATTGCTAAAGCTATTGCCCATAACAACCCCGAAGTCATTCTTCTGGTGCTTCTTATCGATGAGAGGCCTGAAGAGGTAACCGATATGATTCGTATGGTTAAAGGGGAGGTCATTGCCTCTACTTTTGACGAACCCCCTGAAAGACACGTCCAAATTGCCGAAATGGTGATTGAAAAGGCGCGGCGTCTTGTAGAGTGCGGTCATGATGTGGTCATTCTTTTAGATTCACTCACGCGTTTAGCAAGAGCTTATAACACCATTCAGCCCCATTCGGGTAAAATCCTCAGTGGTGGTGTGGATGCCAATGCTTTACATAAGCCTAAGCGTTTCTTTGGTGCTGCCCGTAATATCGAAAATGGGGGATCTTTAACAATTATTGCCACAGCCATGATTGATACAGGTTCTCGTATGGATGAGGTTATCTTCGAAGAATTTAAGGGTACCGGTAACATGGAACTTGTTCTTGATAGACGCCTTGCTGATAGACGCCTCTACCCAGCTGTAGATATTATCAAAAGTGGTACACGTAAAGATGAACTTCTCTACCATCCAAGTGAACTTGAAAAGATCCATCTCCTGCGTCAGGCAATGGCTGATCTGAGCTCTATAGATGCTATGAATCTTCTTCTGGCCCGTCTAAAGAAAACCAGCAGCAACGTCGAGTTTCTTTTGTCTATGAAAGACTAAATACTCCCCCGAACCCCCTTTCTACAAGGGGGTTTTTCTTTTTCTACAAACTTAATCTTTTATTTGATAGTTTGGGGAAAATGAGATAGGGGTATTTATGGGTATCGAAGGTCGTGGACCAGTTATTTCGACCAGAGTTCAGCACATTTCTGAAGAGCAGGGCAGCTTCGAAGATATTATTGAGCGGCTTAAGGAACTCGAGCAAGAAACCCCTACTGAAGCACGAACAAAGCAAACAATTCAAGATGGTATTAAGGCTCTTAAAGGGAACCTAAAAAGCTTTTGTCATATTGATATTGACAAGAGCTGTATCACGGTAGGAGACAAAAAGCATAAAGTAGAGGTTTTGAGTGGGACCAAATATATCCCCATCACGAAGAACATGCCCTCCTATGCTGAAAAAGCACAAGTTCTCTGGGCTCATCGACAAGTTTTTACAAAAGGTCTAGAAGAGGCTAATAAAAAGCAGGGATGGCTTCCTACTTGGATGGGAGGAGGTAAGCCTAAAACGGAAGGAACTGCAACATTTGAATGGGCTCAAAAAGGTGCAGGCAAGACAGAGCTTACAAACGCTTCTATATCTGTAGGTAACTATGCCCCTACTTTGGTTGGCCGGGCTACGCAAATATTATCCCTTGGTATGAAACCCGGTGCTGAGTTCGAGCAAAAAACAGAATTTGCTACGACCCCCCAGCTTCATAAAGAGATAGAGAAAATAAACGCGGTTGCAGATCAGATATTCACACCTCCCGAAGAGCGCTTAAAAAAAGAGCTTACCCCCTATATCCTCGATATTATAAAAGCAAATCAAGAGACATTATTAAAAGAGCCCAAAGGGGATTCAGATCCAGCTCCAGCTCTAGGTGCTTTACATACATGTGCTAAAGCTCTTTCAGAAGTGCCCATAGAAACAGACAAAGCTGTTACAGGTGACGCTGCTCATTTAACAAGAGTATTAACTTTACCCAGGAATGCAGCAGTTCTAGCAGCTCTACAAACCTTATTAGCGCCGGCTTTTGAGGTATTTATCAAAAAAGGTGAAGGAGCTCTATCCCTCCCAGATGCGGAGCAGATAATAGAAGACAGCATAAAAACAACATTGAGAGAATTAGATCTTAAGGTACCAATCCAGGCCGAACAGGTTAATACTCCAACTCTTGCATCCGCATTAGCTGAAGATGCACTACAAAATACGAGCGCACCTGCAGCAACACCCCCTTTAGAGGGCAGCCGGGTTTCAAGTGGTTCCCTAAATAACCTAGGGGTTTGGGCTCAAGAAGGGTTCACTTTTTTAAAGCGTCGGGTAACAGGGCAAGAAGTTCCGAGCAGCGCTTATAAGGAAGCAGACGCAGCTGAAAAGGCTGTTATAGCAGCGGTAAGGGCTTTAGACGAGAAATTCAATGGATTTACGCTAGATTCGGATAGTTTAGCCGGCTATAGCGGGATAAAGACTGCTATATTAACAAAAGTAGATGAGGCGTTAGCGGCATCAGCCTGCGCAGCTGAAAAAGCAGAGGCGTATAAAAAAGACTTAACACCAAATTCTCTATATCACCAAGCGGATATTGCAACAATTGATAGACAAATAGCAGCAAGAACAAAATCTTTGGGAGCTTTAGAAGCGCGTAAAGCGGCAATCGTAAAAGGTTTTTATGAAAAAGTCTCTTCGCTGGTTGAATCAACAGCAGAGGCAGCCGGTGCGTTAAAGGTCCCTGCTGTAGATGATGCCTCTGATCAAAGAGATAATTTAGCCTTAATAGATAAGGCCATAGAAGCTTTACAAGTGCAATCAGAGGCTGCTCAGGCATATAAAACGATTCCAGCCGAAGGCACCCCGGCAGTTGAAGCAGTTCTTTCTAGTAACCAAGTAAAAATAGCAGCTCTAGAGAAACTTCAAGCTGGAATAAAAGCTGCGAGTGACTACAAGGCGGTTGGGGCTGCAATTACAGCATTAAAAGCAGAGGTAGATGCAACAAGCGCAGCATTTAGGGGCAGGATAGCAGGGCTTACAGCAGATTCAAGCTCTCAGGATCTAACTGCTCTAAAGGATGAATTAAAAGTATTAGATACAACCGGTCTAACCGAATCATTAGAAGAAGCTCAAGTTAAATATCATGGGGAACTCGAAGAGGCGGCACGAGCAGGGTTTACAGAAGATCTAGCGGCAAAAAAAGCGATTTTAGAAAAGGTTAAAAATGCTCCTTTGGAACAAGCTGATGCATACTATAGTAAATTAACAGAATTAGCAGAGCCGGTAAGCGTTGCAGCTGAGACACCCCTTCCTCAAGATGCTGATGAGGCCGCAATAGCCCCTAAATTAGCAGAAATAGAAAAAGCCAAAGTATTTTTAGAAGCTGCAGTAGAGGTTGCAACTGTCTATAAAGGTATTCTAGGAGTAGGGCGCCTAGGAGATGAAGTGCTTGCGAGAGTAGAAGCGGCTATCCTAGCCAATAGGGAAAAAATAAGTAACCTTGATCGCCTGAAAGAAAGCATCAATGCTGGAACTGCTTACATAAAAATTAAACGCGAAATTGAACCTAAAGCACAAGCTTTAGAAGTTAGGCAGCAGGAATTTCAGGATGGTATAGGAGCTCTTAAACAAGATAGCGAATTAGATGCATTACGTGCTGCTATAGAGACTCTAAAAAGTAAGAGAGAGGCAATTCCAGGAAGTCTTAAAGAACAAATAGAATTGTCAGAGAGCCTAATTCGTCAAAGAGAGAATTCTTTAGCATCTTTGCCTGAAGGGAGTAAAGAAGCGGTGAGTGCAGAAATTGCGGCAGCAAAATTAGATTTAAAACATTTACAAAATCTGCCTACAGAACAAGCCAGAAGTTTTTATAATAAATTGACCTTCTTAGCTTCAAGTGTAAAAAAATTAGCTAATTCTCCACCTGATGAAGATGCTGATGAGGCCGCAATAGCCGCTAAATTAGCAGAAATAGAAAAAGCCCAATTATTAGGTCAGGCCCAATTCGAAGCTGCAACTGTCTATAAAGGTATTCTAGAGGAGAAAAGGGAAGCGGTCCCTGAGGACGTTACGGCAGTTATTAATGCAAATACTTCAGAATCCTCAAGCTTAGAAGCGCTGAAGGTAGCGTATGATTATAAGAAAGCCTCAGCCGGCGTAGTTGCAAAGAGTGAAGCATGGAATGCAGCTAAGATAGCATTTCTGAAAGTAATAGATGAGGATAGTAGAGCTGATTGTAAGGTTCCTCTGGAGGCTTTAAAGCAGGCTCTCCAATTAGAATCAAATAAAGCCAGTGCTTATAAAGAGACTTCAGGATTAGCAGCAGAATTAAAAGAAGCAGCTGAAGCAAACATAGCAGCAAATACAGGAAAAGTTGCTCAATTAGAAATGGATAGCACTCTGTTAGATAAAGTCTTAAATTATGGAGAATTAGATGAGCAGGTAAGCGATATCCTAGCAGCTTTAAAAGCTAAAGAGCCTGGTATAGCAACAGAAGCAGGTAAAAATGCATTTCTAGATGCTATTCCCCCAGCTATAGAAAAAGAAACAGAATACTTAGAGGTGTTGAGAGCTTATAAAACATTAGCAAATGGCCTCAAAGATAAAGATGTTGGTAGAGGTATAGCAGAAACTGATAGAAGAATAGGCGTAGCTGAAAAAAACCTCGAGATCTTGAAAGATACTCGAGAGAAAGTTTTAGAGAGCTACTATAAAACAGCAGAACAATTAGCTAATGCTGAAGAAGCTTCTATACCTGCTTTAAAAGCTGCTTACGATGGTGCTGGCGACAAAGAAGTAAGTAAAGGAGCCTATCTCGCTAAAATGACTTCTGCTAAAGAGGCTTTACAAGCACAGCTTAAAGCAGCCCAGGAATGGGATGCTGACCTAGGAGATAAGGATAAACCAGAGGCGTTAACAGCAGCGCTTCGAGATATTCCAGAAAAAATAAGAGACTTACAAGAGGAAATAAACACTCTCCCAAAGTAGAAGGGGCAGCTGCAGCCCTTCAAACCGCAGCAGTAAAAGAGGCGGCTGCAGCCCTTCAGGCCGCAGTACCTAGTTCTCCAGAACCTGCCCTAAGGGAGGTTTTTGAGGCTCCTAGAGAGGTCACCGGAGGACTCCAAAACCTCACACAGAAAGCTAATAATCCAGTATTTGAAGAGGTGCCAGCAGGACCCTCTAGAGAATCAAAGCTTGAACGGGTGGCAGAAAAGTTAGCACAATTTACTGCATTACTAACTACTTTCAATGAAGGTAAGTCGCAGGCGACGGCAGAGGCCGCTATTAAGGCCTGTGATAGTTTTGTAGAAGATAGCAGCAATCTTTATCTGGCACTAAATGAAAATGAAGAGGCTTCTAAGAGATTACTCAAAGATATCGAGAGTGCACGAGATCAAAAAGGGATAATTCAAACATATCTGGATACCTTACCTCAAGCACCACAAGAAGTAGCAATAAATGTAGCAGGAGCAGCACCACCACTACAAGAAGGAATGGGAGAGGTGCTTTTAGGGGGTAGAGCTGGAGGTAAGTTGCCAGCAGCAGAGGGTGCAGTAGATGAGTCTCTCAGAGTAGAAGGGGCAGCTCCTCTTCCAACTCCTGCGACCTCAGGTGCAGCAGCTGCAGCAGCTGCAGCCCTTAAACCAGCAGCACCTCCTCCTGAAAAACCGCTCACATTAGCGGAGCAAATTTCATTTACTCTCAGTTCTCAAGAGGGAAAATTTAGCGACTCCAAGGCAGATGCTGAAAGAGGGCAGGCAGAATTTACAGCTTCCATAGAAGCTTATAGAGCTTTAACAAAAAATCCTGAGGGTTTAAAAGGCATAATAGAAGCCGGTCAAGAAGCCTTAAAAAAAGGTAGCGAGGCTCTTGCATTAAAAGATAAAGAAATAAAGAGCGCTCAAAGCTTGTTAGAAGTATCAAGGTCCCTAGATGAAGAGATTAAACGCAGTTTAAGAGAAACTGAAGAGGCCATAAGCAAGTTAACGCCCCCAGCGCCTAAACCTCGTGGATTTTTAACAAGCTTGTTTACCAGTCCACCTCCAGCAGTAGTTCCTACACCAGAAAAACAAGCGCAACTACGATTTTTAAATAATAAGAAAGATTCATTAGACGTTCTTAAAATAAGATCCGCTTTAGTTATAAAAAAAGCTCAAGAAGAGCTCGGTAACGCTGAAAGAGGAAAGCCGGCGATTGAGACATCTATAAGGGCTTCAAAGCAAGAACTAGGAGTAATTTTAACAGATGTTGTGGGTCAAGTAGCCCAGTTAAATAGAGCGGTAGAGGGAGGAAATGAAAAGCTAACCCGGATATTAACCCTATTTAATAGGACAAATAACCTTTTAGGATTCTCATTAGCCGATGCTAAAAGCGTAGAGAAGGGCTTAAAAGAAATTCAGACAGAGTGTACAGCAAAATCTGCACAGGCCCTTAAGGAAGTTGAGCAGCTTTTAAGTGCTATCTCCGAAATTAAAGAATCAGGAATTAATTCAAGTGGAATCCCAGAGAGTATTAGCGAGATAAAAAGTAACGCAGAGAGGCTCGAGGATGAAGGTGCACATATATCTCGTAAAATAGCAAATGACACCCAAGAAGCGCGGTATATAATAAGAGGTAAAGAGGCCGTTGAGCAAGAATTTATTGCAGCAAAAGCGAAAAGTGACTCTTTGCAAGCAACAGCTGGTAGGCTAAGGGGAGAAGTTGCACAAGCAGAATCAGAAACGCAAGAAAATGGGCGGTTATTAGCAGAAGCTGAACAAACAAAATTAGCTGAAGAACAGATAAGAACAGCAGCTGAGCAAAATCTTTCAGCAGCCGTTCTTATCCACAAAGGTAAGGAGAGTCTATTAAAGGAGCTCCAAGAGAAGCTGGAAAGCTCAAAGGTCGCAGAAAAAAATCAGGCTACCTATTAAGATGGCAAAATAAAAAAGTTTTAGTTTAATATATGAGAAGGATTGCCCTCTATTGCAGGGTTTCAACAGACAATCAGGAAAAAGCTGAAACGATTGATAA
>CAIMEJ010000069.1 GCA_903839985.1 uncultured bacterium
CAGCTGCCTGATTAAGTTTATGAACTCTATCAGGCAATACCTCTTACTCCTTTGGTACATATAACTAAATTTAAGCTTGCATAAAGCGGATATATCGCATTATTATTTATAATTAAAATATATTACAGAGTAATTAAATGACCTATGCTTTTAGTAGAGCCTTAACAACAGCTTTTTATCACATGCAAAGCTCTTATCCCTCTAGAGCCTTGAGCTCTTTAAGAAGAGAATCCTTAAGCCCTATTTCAGCACCTTCGACTAATGGCTATCATTTTATTATGCTTAAAGGAACATATGTAAGTGGAGAGCCCCTCTTTGCAGCACGCTCGAAAAAGCACTTCCTCTAAAAGCTTTCCCTATTGAACTAAATAGCACCCTCCACAGGGTCGCCTTAAAGGGCAACTTAACTATGCTCGAAGCCCTCCTTCAGGCGCGTTCTAGGGCGCAACTCTCTTCCAATAGCCCCCGTTTTAATAATTACGCTCTTTGGGTGAAGAGTTCAGAAGAAGCCGATGAGATTTTGGCAGACTCTCCTTTTCTTCATTCAAAGGATTTTCTTGATGCTTCCAGGAACTCCCTAGAAATGAGTAACATTCTCTTTATGCACACAATCCGTGAGTGGCGCGTAAATGAGGTCTCGCAGGAATCAGCTCTTACGATAAAAGAATGGGAACTAGCGGCTCTTGCAATGGGCAGTAACAGATAAATCCGTCTAAAGACTCTTTAAGATACACAAGCCCCAAGACCACAGAGGCCGTAGGCTTCCAGAATATTTGTAAAAGCAGCTAAAAATAAAAGTAGAAAAGCTATTTTATGCCATCCAACTAATTTTGAGGACTTTACAGGGGCTTTTTCCTTAAAAACAATCATTAAAATGGCCACCAAAAGAATCGAGCAGACAAAGATGAGAAAGGACCATGTATAAAGGCTCAAACCTAAAAAAGGCACACCGAACTTAGGGGCTCCCGGACAAACATGCAGAAGAATCTGCCTTAAAGCCACAAAGCCTCCAAAAAAAGCTGCTAGCATAGATATCCCGTAATGCTTTCTCTGAATACCATAGCGTAAATTCATCAAAGCCCCTACGCCAACTCCGAGCATACCGAGCCTTTGCAACAAACATAAGGGACATGGAGCTTCATTAAAGATATACTGCATGCCAAAAGCACCGAATAATACCAAAGAAATAATGATGATTTGCAGAGCATTCAAATGCTGTTCTAGATTTTTCATTATCACCAAGCAATTTGCAAAGATTCTGTCACATGATGCCAAAACATCCAGAGACATAAAACAAGTGTCCCTAAAATGCAGAGTACCGCTCTTTTAGAGGGGCCAAAAAACACTGCCGCAATAGTCAGCGTCATAAGTACAAAAAGTCCAGCCATCATATCCTATGGATATTTAGGGGATTATGGGAAAATAATATATAAAAATATGTCATAGGAATGAAATAGAAGTCGCCTTGTTCTTTGAATTGAGACTTTCCCTTTAGTCCCCTTATATAGTAAACTTTTGGGTCTTATGTTATTACCACGTAATATCCATGGTTGCCCCTACTTACTTCTCGCTCCTATGGAAGGTGTTGGAGATCGCTGCTTTCGTAAAGCTCTAGCCACTATCGGCGGCTTTGATGAAGCAGTAAGAGATTTCTTGCGCGTACCGCGTAACGCCCATGTAGAGAGCTTGGCCAAAGAATATATAGCAGATGAGCTTTTGCCGATTCCATTAGCTGCTCAGTTAATGGGCTCAGATCCTGAGCTGATGGCCGCTATGGCACAGGAAATGGAAAAACGTGGCGCTACCCGTGTTGATTTTAACTGCGGCTGCCCTTCTAAAATCGTGACAGGCCGTGGAGCTGGCTCTAGCTTATTACAAGATCCGCGCTTTCTACAGGAAGTTGCAAGTCACATGGTCAAGGCTGTTTCCATTCCTGTTACAATTAAAATGCGTTCAGGGTTTGAAGATATCAGCCTTTTTGAAGAAAATTTACTCGCTGCTCAAGAAAGTGGCGTAGCCTATATCACGCTCCACCCTCGCACTAAAGTAGATGGTTATGGACCCCCAGCGCGCTGGGATCTTATTGCTAGAGCTAAACAAATTCTGAGAATACCCCTTGTAGGTAATGGAGATATCCTAACCCCTCAAGATGCTGTAAGAATGCTGAAAGAAACAGGCTGTGATGCTTTAATGATTGGTCGAGGAGCTGTTGCCAACCCCTTTATATTCAATGAGATAAAAGCTCATTTTCAAGGAGGCTCCTACGAAAGAGAGGATGATGCCCTCTCCACCTACTTTGCTACCTACTTAGCCCACATCCCCCCGGGAACTACACCCAGAACGGCTGTAAACAAGCTCAAGCAGATTTTAAACTTTATGTTCAAAGCAAATGCGCCTGAAAAACGTCTGGAAATGCTGACAACGCAGTCAGCAAATCCCGAGGAATTCCTAAACCTTTCCCTCTCTCTTTTGTTCGATAGCGCTAAATCGTAAATAGAGCTGCTCGATTTGATTCTCTAAGAGGCCTATCTCTTTACAAATCTCTTGGAGTTTAACTGTATTATCCCCGACAAGAGCTAGTTCTTGGTTCTTCTTTTGCACTTCTTTTTCAAGAGCTGCTATTTGAGACTCTATCTGATCACACTCTTTTTTATCCGCATAGGAAAGCTTTGCAGGGGGTGGATTTGAGGGCTTAGGCTCTTCTTTTTTAACTTTTTGCTTAGAACCTTGCTTTTGTGCCCTTTGCCACTGCTGGTAATCAGCATAGAGCTCATGGTTTTCGGGATCACCAAAGCCTAAGAAAACATTACAAACACGGTCTAGCATAGCGCGATCATGAGTAATGAGGACAACGGCACCTGGAAAATCCATGAGGCTTTCTTCCAGCGTTTCAAGTGTCGGAATGTCTAGATCATTAGTTGGCTCATCCAGAAGAAGGAGGTCTGCTGGCTGCAGCATCAGATGAGCGATAGAAATGCGCGCTTTTTCTCCTCCTGATAAGACACCCACAGGCATTTCTAGAGAGTCTGGAGAAAAAAGAAAGCGCCTACACCATCCATTTACATGGATCATCTGGCCATTATAATTCACAAAATCACCATCGGGAGAAAGAGCCTGCCTCAGCGTGATATTATCGGGCAGCTGACTTCTATGCTGATCAAAATAAACGACTTTAAGAACATCCGCTCTTTTTAAGGTACCCATATCCGGTTCAACCTCACCTTTTAGCATACGTAAGAGCGTTGTTTTACCCGATCCATTAGGCCCCATAAGCCCCATACGTGTACCCGGTGACAGAGTGAAGTCTAAATCCTTAAAAAGAAACTTATCACCAAATCCTTTACTGATATTTTTAGCTACTAGAAGCTTACGTGTCTCTCTATTAGTTGCTGTAAAGTCAATGTCTGTTTTTTTAAGACGATTGCGTTCTTTAATAGCTGCTAGATTACCGAGAACCTCATGAGCGCCATCAATACGTGACTGAGCTTTTGTTGTACGTGCTTTGGGAGACTCACGTAGCCAGGCCTGCTCTTTCCTCGCCTTAGAAGCAACGGCTTGCTGCTGCTGTAGCTGCCCTGCTAAGAACTCTTCTTTCTTTTCCAAAAAGTGGGCATAGGAGCCCTTCAAAGACATAAGCCCTTCTGGATAGACTTTATTAATTTCAATGACCCTATCCACCATATTTTGTAAGAAATAGCGATCATGGCTCACTAAAAGATAGGATACGGCTTCTTTCTTTAAAAACTTTTCAAGCCATAGAATCCCTTCTAAGTCCAAATGGTTCGTTGGCTCGTCAAGAAGCACTAGATCTGGTTCTAAAATGAGCTCTTTCGCAAAACTTAAGCGTTTTTTCCAGCCCCCGGAGAGATGCATGGCACTGGGTTCATTTCCTATAAAGCCCAGCTTAGAAAGCCAAGTTTGAACAAGCACTTCTTTCTCATAATCGGGCATGTTTTTGGGCAAAACATTCTCTAAAACTTTTTCTGCAGAAATATCTGGAAAGACGGAGCTCTGTGGCACATAGCCAACACGGAGCCCCTTTTTCATCGAAATAGTTCCTTTATCAGGACTCTCCTGCCCCATTAAAATTTTCAAAAGCGTTGATTTACCCGAACCATTGGGGCCAATAAGTCCAATACGTTCATGCTCGGTAATTCCGAAAGAGAGATTTTCAAACAGAACCTGGGTTCCGAAAGATTTACTGATATTTTGGCCATTAAGAAAAAGTGTCATGGCAGTTATTATAGAGGAATGTTAAAATTAACATGTGAAAAAGATTTTGTCCTTACTCTTGCTCCCCCTCTTTCTCCAGGGATTTGTGGAAAAAGGCACTGGTGACAAACATGTCCTCTTGCTCCATGGCTTTTGCGCCAACACTTTTACATGGAGAGATCAGGTAGATACCCTTAGCGCCGCGGGCTACCATGTTTGGGCTATTGATTTTACTGGTTTTGGCAAAAGCTGTAAAAATGCAGAGAATTATAGCTTAGAGCTTTACGAAAATCAGGTCAAAAATTTTATGCAACAGCACCGCATACCCTCTGCCCATATTGTAGGCCATTCGATGGGAGGCTTTATTGCTCTTACCTTCACGCAAAAATATCCCTCTTGCGTCCGATCTCTTTTCCTCTTAGCTCCAGCTGCCTACCCACTCAAACTGCCCACTATTTTAGCTAAATGTCCAGCCCCTCTCCTGAGCCTTCTTATCACAGAAACAACGCTTCGTCTTGCGCTCAAGCGTATATTTTATAATAATGCCTGTATTACAAATGAACGGGTAGCTGCCTACTGGGCTCCCTTTGAAACGCCTGGCGGGAAAGAAGCTGCTATAAAAGTGCTAGGCCTCTGGGACTGCTTAAAGGGTCGCTCTTATAAAAATATCCAAGCGCCCACCTTTTTAATGTGGGGAGATAAAGATAGAATCGTCCCGCTAGAGCAGTGCGCTCTTTTAAAAAAGGAAATTACTTGTGCAGAGGCTATGATTATCCCCCTTTGTGGTCATGCACCTCAGGAAGAATGTCCTACTGCAGTAAATAAAGCCCTTCTATCTTTTCTCAAAAAGGTCTCTTAATGCTTTTTTGCCCTCATTGCCACGAAGAGCAAAAGAGCTTAGAGAAAATCTCTTTTCGCACCATTTGTGAAAAATGTGGCACTGCTCTTCACTCTTGCAGCAACTGCCTTTATTATAAAGGCACCTGTACACTTCCTGGCGCCGAGCCTGTGAGGGACTACTCTGCTGCTAACTTCTGCGAAGAGTTTTCTGCTAAAAGGCCGGAGAAGCCTTCTGTTTCACTGCCAAAAGGGTTTCATGACCTCTTCAAATAGAACAGTCGTTATTGGCGGAGGCGCTGCGGGTCTTTTTGCAGCCATCACCTGTAAAGAGATGCATCCGGAAAGAGAAGTTCTTTTGCTGGAAAAAAGCAACCAACTCTTGAGCAAGGTGCGCATATCAGGCGGTGGTCGCTGTAATGTTACGCATGCCTGCTTTGAGCCAAAAGAACTTGTTCAAAACTATCCAAGAGGCAGTAAAGAGCTCCTCGGCCCCTTCCACCAGTTCCAGCCCCTTGATACAATCTCCTGGTTTAAAAAAAGGGGCGTCGAGCTCAAAACAGAAAAAGATGGGCGCATGTTTCCCATCACGAATTCTTCACAGACAATTATTGATTGCCTATTAAATGCTGCA
>CAIMEJ010000070.1 GCA_903839985.1 uncultured bacterium
CAAACCTAAAAAGGGTCGAACAGCTAACAGCAAAGAAGCGAATTTAGCTTTATTGCAGGAAGCTCTACCCCATCTAGATAAAGTTTTAAAGAGTAAGAGTGATCGTACACTATTAGCTACTTTACGCTCAGAAATTACAGGTAAAAAAGATCTAAAAGTCGTATTAAGCCAGATTAGGGAATCGGCCCTACTCGAAAAGGCAGTCTTGGAAACCCCTACTACTATACCTGATGCAGAAAGAGAAGTGGAAGAGACAAGCGGTAAAATCACACCTCTGAGGAGAGCTTTTGAGGAATCTACAGAAAGATTGGACCAGCAAGTTAGAAAAGTTGAAGAATTAGCAGGGAAGGAGGGAGCTTTAAAAGCAGCCGTAGAAGACAAAAAAAGGTTATCAGAGGCCGCTGCTGAGGCTGCTAACACAGCTGTGGCAGAAACTGATCTTATTAAATTTAAAAGAGATATGGGAGATAAGCTAAAAGAGGCAGAGTATTTTGATTTAGAGACTAGAATGAGTACAAAAGGGAAAAGTCAAGTTCTAGAAAAGAGAGTAGAATGCCGGAAGGAGTTCATTAATGCAATTATTGAAAAAATGGGGGTAGCCGAAAAGACAGAGCCACATTTTAGAGAAGCATTGGCCGAAGCCCTCAAGGAATATATGGTAAGAAAGTTAAAGATCGAAGATGTTTTTCCTAAGCATGTAGGAAGCGGGGCAAAAGACGCTAAGAAAGATTTTGCTGGTAAGATTATTTTAGCTATGCAACAAAAAAAACCTCCGGAAGAGCTATCTGAGGCTAATTTTAGAAAGGTAATGGCAGAAGAAAAACTACGTTAAGCTTTTACTGAGGGTATATCTGGCAAATATGCTTATAGAAAGAGTGCAGGGTTCCCTCTTCTATAGCAGCGCGTAGTTTTTTCATGAAATCGAGGTAAAAGGCGATATTTTGAAGAGTGATAAGGGTCATAGCTGTGATCTCTTCGACATTACAGAGGTGGCGAAGATAGGCTTTTGTGTAGCCAGAGACTTCGGAGGAAAGCTCAGGGTCAAGAGGGGAAAAGTCTTCACGATATTTGGCTGCTTTAATTTGAATTTTTCCTTGCCAGGTGAAGGCTGTGCCATTACGGGCATTACGTGTGGGCATAACGCAGTCGAACATATCTACACCGCGCATGACAGCTTCAATAATATTGCGAGGAGTTCCCACGCCCATCAAATAGCGCGGTTTTTGAGAAGGTAGCAAGGGTGTTGTGACATCTAACATCTGGTACATCAGCTCGGCAGGTTCTCCGACAGAAAGACCACCTATAGCATAGCCTTCACAATCAAGGGGTAGAAGAGTAGAGACAGATTCTTGGCGCAGGTCTGCAAAAGTGCCTCCCTGTACGATAGCAAAAAGATTTTGGTGGGCTTGTAAAGGATAGTCTCGACAAATTTTTGCCCAGGAAGCTGTACGCTTTACAGCTTTAGAGGTCGCTTCATAGGTAGCAGGATAAGGGGCACATTCATCAAAGGCCATGACAATATCAGAGCCCAGCTTATGCTGAATGTCCATGCTTTCTTGGGGGCCTAAAAAATGACGAGAGCCGTCAATATGCGACTGGAAATGAACGCCCTTGTCGGTAATTTTATTAAGAGCGGAGAGGGAGAATACTTGGTAGCCACCCGAATCAGTCAACAGAGCATTAGGCCAGTTCATAAACTGATGCAGACCCCCTGCCTTTGCAATAAGATCGGCACCTGGACGTAGCATTAGATGGTAGGTGTTGCCTAGAATAATACGCGTGTCTAAATCCAGAAGCTGACGATTAGTGACTGCTTTTACGGAGGCCCTTGTTCCCACAGGCATAAAAACAGGTGTCTCAATAATGCCGTGCTCAGTAAAAATTTGCCCACGGCGTGCTAGGCCCTCTTCTTTTGAAATTACAAAGCGCATAATAAAACAATATTCTCTATGTGGGGTGTTTGGGGGAATTGATCAACGGGCTGTATAGCATCTGTTCTATAGCCAAGGGCTTCCATATCTTTATGCTGCGTGAGAGGATTGCAGGAAATATAGATAATACGAGAGGGTTTCAGAGCTATAAGAGCGGCAATAGTATCGGCACTAAGACCTGTTCTAGGAGGGTCTACAAAAACAATATCAGCCTTAGGCAGACAAGTAGCATCACCTTCTATCACTCGTAAATTGCAGCGGTTGTTATAAGTAATATTTTTCTCAGCGCTTTTAATGGCGGCTGGATTAATTTCGATACCAATGACTTCATGAGCTAATAAAGAGGCAAAATGGGAAAGAGTAGCCATACCACAATAGAGGTCTAGCACAGTTTCATGAGGCTTAATAGCAGCAAGCTCCAAGGCTTTTGCATAGAGTTTCTCTGCTTGAGGAATATTTGGTTGTAGAAAGGCTAGTGGTTCTAGAAAAAAAGAAAAGCTCTGAGACTCTCCGGAGGGCATCACTACCGTAAAAACCTCTTCTATTTGAGCATCACCTGCTAAGTGCTGGAGAATAAACTGGGTAGGCTCTTTCTTTTTTAATACCTGCGTACAGATAAAGAAAGAAAGGGGGGGTAGTCTTTGTAAAAGATCTGCTTGAGCCTCAGAAGATAGGGTGTAATCTGGGTGACCAGAGATCGTTAAGATCGCCATCCGCCCTTTTCTTGTTTCTCTCAGAGTTAAAGTGCGCAGATGGCCACGGTCTCTTCGCGGATAATAGGATTTTAAACCATGCTCCTGACCCCACTGACGCACTATTTCTACGATTTCCATAAACCAAAGAGGCGCTATTAGGCATTCATGCAGGTCTTCAATTTCACCACGTTTTTTATAGAGGCCCAGCGTTAAAATGCCTTTTACATAGCCAAAAGAATATTCCATTTTATTCCGGTAGCGCCAAGGAGAGGGAGCTTTGATCAGAGGGCTTGTCCTGCCAAAAAGAAGGCGGATACTTTCCTCTTTTTGCTCTGCTTGCAAAGCGTAGGGAAGATCTTGTGAAGTGCATCCACCACAGCTCTTAAAGTGGGCGCAGGTGCGAGGAGCATCTCCGATTATGGGTAGAAGAGTGTCTTCAGAAAGTGTCGATGTCATATATTGTTCCAGGAGAAGAGTTGCACCTCTTCGATATGTTTAGCGCCCCATTCGAGCATAAGAAGGCGGTCAAATCCGACAGCTACCCCGCTACAAGGGGGGAGGCTTTCAATGGCATCCAGCAGAAAAGTATCTATCGGTAAAGCAGCTTTACAAAGCTCATGACGTTTATTGTTTTCTTCGATAAAACGCGCTTTTTGTTCCACAGGATCAGCGAGTTCATGATACCCATTACAGAGTTCGAGTCCTCCTGCATAGATTTCAAAACGATGAGCTATATGTCCCTCTCGAACAGCAAGAGCTGCTTGATTAGCGGGGAAATGATAAATAACTGTAAGGGCCTCTTTGTTCATACGCGGCTCTATTTCATTGATCATTACAAGATCCAGGTCCGTCTCCCCTACTTCTTGTCCTGCAAAATAGCGAAAAGCCTCATGGTAAGTGTAACTCTCAACTGGTAAAGCGCCTGTAAAAAGTTTGCAGAAATCAAGGGTCTCTTGAATCATCTCTTCCATAGTAAAGTGATGGCGGTACCACTCTGCCATAGTAAATTCTGGGCTATGGCGAGATCCCTGTTCACTGTCTCTAAATACGTGGCCTAAAAAGTAGATGTCAGGAGCCCCCTCAGAGAGGAGCCTTTTCATAGCGTATTCGGGTGAGGTTATAAGAAAGCGCCTGCCCTGAAAAGTCTGAGCTTCTATTAAATCAATGTGAGCATCGATAGAGGCAAAACGGCTCAATAGAGGGCAGTCAGTTTCTGTAATCCCGCGCTCTTGAAAGAAGGCGCGGGCTTTTTGAAAGGCTTTAGCTCGTTTATTTACTAACACGGTTTACATATTCACCGGTGCGTGTGTCAAATTTAACCACATCACCTTGTTCGATAAAGATCGGAATTTGTACTTTCGCACCTGTATTAACAGTAGCAGCTTTCATAACGCGGCCGGAGGTATCTCCTCGAATGCCCGTTGCTGTATCTGTGATCACCAGATCCATAAAGGTAGGAGGCTCTACCGAAACAGGAACACCTTTATAGAAAATAATAGAATAGAGCTGATCATCAAGGAGCCACTGTGTTACATCCCCGAGGTTTGATAGAGGAATAGAGATCTGTTCAAAGGAGGTCTCGTCCATAAAGATCACAGCTTCGGGTTCTGTGTAGAGAAGGCGCATGGTGGATTCGCTCACGTCCGCAACTTCCACTTTTTCTCCCGATTTAAAAGTCTTTTCAATCACGCGTCCCGTTGTTAAGTGTTTAACACGGATGCGGTTAAAAGCTTGACCTTTGCCCGGCTTACAGAATTCGTTAGAGACAACGGTATAGGGCTGAGCTTCGATTTCAATTTTGCAGCCAGCCTTTGCATCACTTGTACTTATATATGCCATAGAACCCTGATTTGTTTTTGTATCATTAATTATAGGTGATAAGAGTGATTTTCTCATCGCTAAAAATCGATTTCTTTGCTATCAAAGGGTGATTATGAAAAAAAATATCTTTATTCTGCTGGCTGTGCTTTTAGCAGCACCTCTTTTTGCAACAAAGCTTCCCGTTTCTACTGTAGAGCTTGAATTAGGGGGACGTTTTGATCAGGTCCGCTTTGATTTTCAGGGAGAGAACTTTGAGGCCAATTATCATTTTGATGATATTAGTTCATGGAATATGGGCCTTAGAGCTCGCTG
>CAIMEJ010000071.1 GCA_903839985.1 uncultured bacterium
TAGGATCGGCTTTAAGTATGATTTATACAGGAACACAACCACATGAGGCAAGTGTTGCAGCTAATATAGAACGTACCCATATGGAGATTTTAGCTAAAAATTTTAATGCTGCAGCTGGAGAATTAATGCAGCTTTATTTCTCCTCCTGTAGAGCAGAGAAGGAACTGGCTGTTGTGTTATCCACACAAATTGAGCCCTTAAGAATCCGCAAGGATTATAGAAGCATTGTCTTGGAAAAAGATACCGAATCAGAAGTCCTTGACAGGCTAGAAGATGCTGTAGAATACATTAAATTTTGTGAAAAGAACTTGCCAGAGACGGCATTTTTTTATATGTCAGATCTTTCAGAGTATATAGCTATCTTAAAAAGAACGCCTACTTCTTTGGATGTGTTAAACGTTTAAAGGTTCTCTGAAGCCAACAACTGCCTGATAACAAAGCAGAAGATGTTTAACACCATTCATAGCTTTATGAGGAATACTCTCTTCTGGTAGACCAAGTTTACTGGCAATAGCATTTTTAGAAAGAGCTAAAGAGCCCTTTTCCTTAGCCCAGTACATGGAGGCTAGATCCAGCCAGTGATAGGGCCAGGCTTCTTTCTCTTGAGTTTCTGGATCGATTAATTGGCTGAAAAACATGCGGTCAAAGGAAGGGTTTTGGCAAATAAAGACAGCTGAACCTCTTTTGATCTTCCATTTTGTTAAAATTTCGAGAACTTCTTTTGCAATTTCCGCTTCAGGCTTACCTTGTGCGCACATTTCAAAGGTAAATCCATTGACCTTTAAGCTATTTAGATCACTTTTTGCCCATATTTCTTGGGATTGGGCGACAACTGCATCATAAGAGGCTTTTAATTCACCACTTTCTAAGTCAATGATTTGAAACGCAATTTCCAAAACACGATTTTTAAAAGCATTAAGGCCATTGGTTTCTAAGTCTAAAAATATACCGAGCATTAGATTAACTTATCAAACTAGAGGAGGCTTCGTCAACATATACATAAAATAGCCCCAAATATCCAAGACACTTTTATCTTACGGAGTCATCCGCTATCAAGCTAGATTACCGATTTTGGATAAAGTGGTATTGAGAGGTGTCTTATTTATGACATTTTGTAACGAGCAAATAAAATGCTCTTTTGTAAAGAGGGAGGCTTGCTTTTCAAGTAGAGATTTATCAAATATACGGCTTTGTAATTGGCCGATTGCTGCGATAAGAGCCTCTTCTGTCTGTTCGTAAAAGAAGATAGCGGTGACATCTTTTTCATGGATATCGAGGGCTCCACCTTTTGCATAGGCAATGACTGGAGTGCCGGCAGCTAGTGATTCTACTTGAACAATGCCAAAATCTTCTTCACCTGGAAAGATAAAGCCTTCAGATGCTTTAAGAGCCAGGGCAATTGTTTCGTTCGAGGCACGCTTAACGAATTTGATGGTCGGTCCAGCCATCTTAACAAGGCGCCCATGCTCACTGCCATCTCCAAAGAGTGTTAGAGGTAGGTTAAGGCGAGTACAGGCAGCAACTGCTAAATCCATTCGCTTATAAGGAACTTGCCGGCCCACCATTATAAATCCTGAGCGCTTTACAGGTTCTGCTAATAGGAAGAATCTCTCTACATCAACTGGTGGATGAATAACAAGAGCCTCTTTTTGATAGTATTGCTGGATACGACTTTGGATAGCGCAGGAGATCCCAATAAAGCGATCTACATTTTGAGCAGCCCTAAAGTCATGCTTACGGCCAACTGGTACTAAAAAGGGCAAAGCAAGACGAACAACACCGTTAAGCCAGCCGAAGCCTGGATTTTTACGATATTCTGCGTAGTGGCTCCAATAATAGCGTATGGGTGTATAGCAATAGCAAATATGCTGAGCACCAGATTTTTTACGTACATTTTTTGATTCGGCGCTAGAACTCGAAAGAATTAGATCATATTCACGAAGGTCCAAAGATTTAAAGGCCCATATGCGTAAGATAGGAAAAAATTTATGCAGAGACCGTAAGCTTTTAGGCAGTTTTTGGAGCCAGGTAGTGCGTATATCTAAGCCTTTAAAGAGAGGCATGTTATCCGGATCATAAACAGAGGTGTAAATAGGAGCCTCTGGATAAGCCTCATGCATGGCAAGCACAGAATTTTCGGCACCGCCCATATTGGTGAGCCAGTCGTGAACGATTGCTATTTTCATGAGAGCTTTTGGCAAATAAGGGTCATGAAGAGGGGGAACTCTTTGCGTGCGCGGTCTTCACGGCCTTTGTGAGGACCTTGACTTGTTTTGTCAGAGCACCATTCTTCAATATGGGTGATACCAAAGCCTGCAGAGCTCAGCATAGAGCTAAAGTCTGCTAGAGAGTGGTGGAAGGACCAGGTTTCCCCCGTTTTATGGCCGGGATGTGTTTGGATAGGGATCTTCAGGGGGGACATATAGCTGTTAACACGGCGGTATTGCAATTTAGCTGGTTCATCTATGCCCCAAGAAGTTTGTCGAGGTATGCGGAAAAAGGGATGATTGAGGACGATAACGAGTTCACCTCCGGCTACTAGGTGCTCGGATGTATAAAGAAGCGCCTTGTCTGGATCTGCCATGTTTTGCAGGCAAAGGAGCATGACAGCTGCTGCAAAATCTTTTTTCTTGAGGGCCCAAGGCTTGCAAGCATCAACTACTTGAAATGCGCAGTTAGCCGGAGATTTTTCTTTAGCTGCTTTGATAAGAGAGGGCGAGGCGTCGATACCAAAATAGGTGGAGTCTTTAGGAATATGACGGGCTAAAACGCCTTGACCACAACCCACATCTAAGACGCTGGAGGCATCTTTCAAAATATTTTTAAGAGCCGGAAGTATGACATGTGTATGGTAATAATGTCCCTCATCACCAACTATTTTATCATACCAAGAGCTCGCTTCTTCCCACGAATCACGCATAATGTGCTATAATAACGTAAAACGAGCAAGGATCACCACTAAATTTATGACGCTACCTAGACAAAAGCTACGAGAAGCCGTATTGCAACTCCTGTTTAGTTTTGACCAAGGGGTCAAAACACGTGAACATTTAATACCCCTTTTGATGGCCCAGCTCAAGGCATCTCGTAAAAATATGGAAGAAGCCTATCTTCTAGCCGAAGATATTTGGGAGAAAAAAGAAGAGATTGATAAGGCTATTTGCGCGCTGTCTCATGCTTTTTCCCTCAGCCGTATTCATAAAACAGAGCTGCAGATCCTGAGAATTGGGTTCTATGAGCTGCTATTTAAAGCCGTTGAGGTGCCTCCGAATGTGGCCATTGCAGAGGGTATTCGCCTAGCGCGTAAATTCGCCACTCCCGCAGCCAGCCTTTTCGTGAATGCCATGCTGGATCAGCAGAAAAAGAAAATGTTGGGACAAGTTATTGATAAAGAGGTGCTGGATAGCGCTTTTAATCTACACGAGCAGCAAAGTGATCATGAAAAAGAGGCTGCCTTAGAAGATAAGGAAGCTCCTTCAGAGGAAAATGAGACTACTTAAGGAACTCTCTACTTTTAAAATAGGCGGACCTGCGCGGTTTGTAGCTGAGGCGAAAACGGTGGAGGAAATGAGCTCTTTATTAAAAGGAGCTTATCCGAACAACGTGGTCGTAATTGGTAAGGGCTCTAATTGTCTGTTTTCTGATCAGGGATTTAATGGTCTTGTTGTCTTGAATAAGATTGATTTTATGACTCCAGTCAGCGATACGGTTACAGTAGGTGCGGGTTTTAGCTTTGCTCTTTTAGGCAGCCGGACGGCGCGTGCGGGTTTTTCAGGATTAGAATTTGCTTCTGGGATCCCTGCAAGTGTCGGCGGAGCTATTTTTATGAATGCAGGAGCTAATGGCCAAGAGACTGCAGATACATTAATGAGTGTTGATTTTTTAAATGAAAAAGGCGAGCTTTTCACCTTTTTAAAAAAAGATCTAAATTTTAGCTACCGGCACAGCTCTTTTCAAGGAATGAAGGGGGCTATCGTTGCGGCAACGTTTGGGCTTACAAAGAATCTCCTAGCCCGTGAAAAGCAGCTTAAGATTATTGAGTATCGCCAAAAAACACAGCCCTATGGGGAACCATCCATCGGCTGTATTTTTCGTAATCCTGTAGGGGACTGTTGTCTTTCTGCAGCGGCTTTAATCGATCAGGCAGGCCTTAAAAAAACAGCTGTTGGTGGAGCGGAAGTCTCCGAAAAGCATGCCAATTTTATTATTAATCCAAGTGGTTCGGCCACTGCTGCAGACGTAGAGGGGTTGATTAAAATGATAAAAGAAAAAGTTTTTGCCCATGCAGGAATTCTTTTAGAAGAAGAGATAAGGAAAATTACTTTTGAAGGCTGATCTTCATACACATACAACATGTTCAGATGGAACAACGCCTCCTTCAGAGCTCTTGCAAAAAGCACTTGCAGAGGGACTTCAAGTCCTTTCTATTACGGATCATGACACCCTCAAAGCTTATGAGCTTATCGAAAAAAAAGAGGGCCTCCAAATTATTCCCGGCTTAGAGCTTTCTACGACTTTTGGAGAGGCCAGTATTCACCTTTTGGCTTATAGTTTTTCCTTGAAAAATGAGCAGTTACACAGTTTATGTTTAGAGCAGGTTGTTCGCCGAGAAAAGCGTAATCAGGAGATTCTAGAAAAGTTAGCTAAACTGGGCTGTCCCATTAACCCAGAAGAGCTCTATTTTACACCATCTGATCAAAGGGGCTCTATTGGCCGTCCGCATATTGCTAAGATTATGATGGATAAAGGATATGTAAAATCCATTCGAGAAGCCTTTGATCGCTATATTGGCGAGTTCTCACCGGCCTTTGTAAGCGGCGCTCGTTGCTCTGTGGAAGAGGCTTTGGAAGTTGTCCATGCAGCAGGGGGATATGTCGTGATTGCGCATCCCCATTATATCAAGGATCGCACAGTACTCCGCAACCTCTTAAAATGTCCTTTTGATGGTATTGAGGCCTATTATGCCCATTTTTCAAGTGATAAAATACCTTATTGGCTAAAAGTAGCTAAAGAGTACAAACTTTTTCCGACAGGCGGTTCAGACTTTCATGGAGATAATAAGCCTCAGCACTATTTAGGCTCCTCTTGTACACCTTTAGATACCTTGAATATCTTAATCAAACGCGCTGAAGAGAATAATGGACCTCTATAAAGAGATGCTTTATAGCCGTACAGGCTCTTCCGAATTAAAATTAGAGCGCATGCAAAAAGCCGCAGAGTTTTTCGGATCGCCTGAAAAAAGATTTCTCTCTTTACATGTTGCAGGTACTAATGGAAAAGGATCTGTTTGCACAAAATTAGCGCGTAACTTAGAGATGTGCGGCTTAAAAGTAGGACTCTACACATCACCTCATATCAGTAGTTTACGTGAACGCATTCAAATTAACGGACAAATGGTGGAAGAGGATTGGCTTCGAAAACATGTAGAGTTAATGCCTAAAGACTTAAGTTTTTTTGAGATAATGACCCTTCTTTCTTTTCTCTATTTTGCAGAAGAAAAGGTGGATATAGCTGTTATAGAGGTAGGTCTTGGAGGTCGTTTAGACGCAACAAATATTATTAGACCCGAACTTTCTATTATTACCTCTATTGATTATGATCATCAGGACCTTCTAGGGGCTACTTTAGAGGCTATTGCTTTTGAAAAAGCAGGTATTATTAAGGAAGGAGTGCCCTATATTCTAGGGCCTTCTGCAGCCAGATTTATAGAGGGCCCTCTTGTAAGCCTTCCGGGCAACTCCTATGATGAGGAAAACAGTAATCTGGTGCGCTTAGCCCTTTCTCATTTAAACCAACCGATCTTTGAAGAAGCTCTTTCTACCAGGCCCTCCTGCCGTTTAGAGAAAATAGGACCTGTGATACTAGATGTAGCACATAACCCCGGAGGGTTTACCCGTCTTTTTGAGGCGCTGCCTCCAAAACCTTATGCAGCAATTATTGGGATGTCCTTAGATAAAGACATAGAAAAATCTTTATCTATAATAAGTAGCCACGTCCAAGAAGCCCATTTTGTTCAGGCAAGGAGTTCAAGAGCTGCAGCTCCATCTTACCTACAAAGCCTGTGGTCATCAAAAAAGCCTTCTTACATATATAACTCTATCGAAGAGGGGCTTGCTGCAGCACTTCTGGCGGGCCCGGTTATTGCAACGGGTAGTTTTTATATTATGGGGCCCCTTCGCAGGGCGCTGGGTCTTGTGGAGCCACTAGATGAAAGCGTTTTTCAAGAGAGTTTTAAATCTTGAGTTTTATGCAGAGCTTCCTCTATTCTCATGCTTCTTCTCGGGGTGTTAGCTCAGTTGGTTAGAGCGCCACGTTGACATCGTGGAGGTCGGCTGTTCGAGTCAGCTACACCCCAACCTCCGTTCTCATAACCGGGACTTTATGCTTTTACGATTAGGCTTAATTTTTTTATGTATGCTAGTGGGTGTTCTCCGAGCAGATAACGATGTCAAGGGAGCTCCATGGCTTACAGGTACTCTTTTAAGTCCTTTTACGACAGTTGTAAAGGCGGGGGATGTTGTTGTTCAGCCATTTCTTTATGCCATTAACCATACAGGTTATGATAGTTATTCAAATTCCCTCATATCAACGCCTAATTTACTGAACGTAACGCCTCAAATTATATTAGTAACTGGGCTAACAGAGTGGATGGACTTTAATATTACGGCTCAAGGAATCTATCAACAAGCCGGAGAGGCTCGGACGTTTTATCCGGGAGATACGACGTTTGGATTTGATTTTCAGCTCATTGATGGAGAAAACAAGACCTACCCCTCCTTATTACTCACTTTAGATGAAATAGCGCCAACGGGTAATTATCAAGAACTCTCCTTCGATAAGAATGGCGCGGATTCCACAGGAAGAGGCAGCTGGACGAGTCTTGCTGGACTAACCCTCTATCAGCTCTTTTCTCTAAAAAATAACCATTTTTTAAGTGCAGCACTAGGAGTTTTTTATACTATATCAGCTCCCGTGAACGTGAAAGATCTGAATGCCTATGGGGGAGCGCTCCACACAAGAGGTAAAGTATTTCCGGGGAACTCTTTTACAACTATCCTGAGCTTCGAATATACTCTTACTAAAAACTGGGTACTGGCTCTGGATAATCTCTATACATATAATGACCGCACACGATTTAAAGGAGATTCTTTAATTCCTGTAGGTGGGCCGCGCACAAATCAGCTTTCTTTCGCTCCGGCTATTGAATACAATTTTAATGAAAACTTAGGGCTGATTGGTGGCGCCTGGTTTAGTGTATGGGGAAGTGAGATTTCGGGGTTTGCAGGAGGCGTTATTAGTCTTTCTTATACGTATACTTCATGACATTACAAGGACAACGCGATTTTTTTGCCGCTTTAACCGGCTTTACCCTTATTAATATGTTTAAAGGCCTCTTACTTGTGAGCTATAAGGCACTACCTTATGGTTTTCAGGTGGAGTTTGTCTATAAAGGGAAATTAGATCAGACCTTTTTGACCCTTTTAGAAGACGCTCTTGCTGTTAATTTAAGAAGCACAGACGATGTCTATCCTATGACCATGATGGGGGGTAATGCTCTTATGCTTTTAGAGCATCAGGGGCATGGTCTTTTTGCAGAGAGTCTTTCTTTTGGTAAGAAAGAGCTTGTGGAGATGGTGAAATGGGGCGATACAGCTCTTCCGGCGCCGCATCTAGAGGGTTTTTCACCTCAATTCAAGCTGCTCCATATTCAAGAGCCTAAAAAAGGCCTATGGCGTTTAGAAGGTGCTCTTTTTACCGAGAAAAAAGATTTAAAAGATTTTTTGAAAGTCTACGCGAATAGAAAAAAATCAGATCCTTTTTATTTAGCCTCTGGGGCAGGTCTTGTGACTGCTGAGGGGCTATTTCTTCCTAAAGGAGTTGCTCTTTTAGAGAGTATTCGTAAAGGGGAGGAACATTTCTGGGGGAAAAGAGGTTTTGTAAAAGTTTACGGCCGCTCGGAGCTTTTTCCCGATAAAGCCTTTGCATGCACACCTGTTTTTGATGACAAACCTTTTAGCACCCATCTTTTAGATGCAGATTCGCCACGTTTGTGGGCCTTTGATAAAAAGGGTGCAACAACGCTAAAAGAGGTTATAGGCCCCTTCCGGCTGCTTAAAGCAGCCCAAAAAGAGACGCCCGATTCCCTATTTGTGGGGGATCTTCTGGGTTCTTTTTATGAAACTGCACGTATTATAAAGTCAAAAGGCACTGTGGCCGCCAGTCTTTTTGCGAGTCCTCTACAAGCTTTAGCCCTTCTTTTACAAGAAACAGAGGGTCATTTAGAGCATTTAGAGCGTCTTGCGAAAGAAATGTTTGAATTTAGCAGTTGATTTAGCTTATCATGAGTTCTTTTTTCGGAGGTTGTTACTACATTGAGAGTTAATAGAGAAATTCGGGCTCCACGCATACGCCTGATCGGCAGTGATGGAAGCCAAGTGGGTGTTGTGACGCTCCGTGAAGCACTCAGCCTAGCAGAATCTGAAGGATTAGACCTAGTTGAGGTTGTTGCAGCGAGCGAGCCTCCTGTTTGTAAGATTATTAACTGGGGTAAATTTCGTTATGATCAGACAAAACGAGAAAAAGAAAATAAAAAGTCACAGCATCAAATCAAGGTTAAAGAAGTAAAGGTTAAGCCTAATATTTCTGACCATGATTTAGATACAAAGTGTAAGCAATTAAGAGAGTTCGTAAGTAAAGGCAACAAGGCAAAAGTGACTTGTACCTTTAGAGGGCGCGAAATGGCCCATACGGAACTCGGCGAAGCTGTTATAAAAAGAGTTATTGAATCGGTGGAAGATATTGCGTCTGTAGAAGCCCCGGCAAAACTGATGGGTCGTAGCATGACAGCAGTTTTAGCACCCGGTGGTAAGAAAAAGACTTGATTTAAGCCCCGAATCGATGTAAGATGGTACCTTAATTTTTTGAGGAGAGCATTCCTGTGCCCAAGATGAAAACCCGTAAAGCTGTAGTCTCTCGTTTTAA
>CAIMEJ010000072.1 GCA_903839985.1 uncultured bacterium
CGGAAAATTAAATTTCTCGTTACAAACAGTACAACTTACCAAGCATTCTGCTTTAATAAGTTGCCACTCAATAACAAGCTCATGACCTGCCAAATAAGCTTTAAAAGAGAGCTCTACTGGCTTTACAACCAGAGTCCCTACTTCTTCTGCATCAAAAATTTCTGAACAATCTACCGGTTCGTCGAAAAGATGTTCTTGGCCTTCTTTCAGGCGGTCAATATAAATACGCATAAAACGGCCACTATTCTAGCCGTTTTGCTCATTTTTTACTAGATAAGATTTTAAGGCTGAAAAGGAGCGCCGCTCTCATCTTCGGGATGCCCGAGCTCTTGCTCATAAAAATCTCTCTGCTTAAGCACCACTACGACCTCTTCTTGGAGGGCCTCTAACTGATCCTCTTTGGATTCAATCATAGCTTCTAACTGCTCTCTCTCTTCTTGCAAGGTCTTAATTTTAGAGAAGAGCTGTTGCAGTTTTTGATCTAGCTGTTCAATATGGTGTTTAGCTTCCTTTGTTTCAGCAACCGCTGTTTCTGTAACAGTTGCTTCTGTCGTAGGAGCTGAGGGATCTGCTAGTTCATCTGCGCCTACAGTTGTAAGTGCACAAGCGGCTAATAGGAAGAAATGTTTAAAATATGTCATAATAGGGTCTTCTATGTTTAAAGTATTTGTCATGATCTTAGCCCTCTTTCTCATTCCTTTGCAAGGGCAGAATTACACTTTAAAAGAATCTCTCCAAAAAGCCAAAACAGGTGATTATATCGTTTATGATGCCGCTCGTTTTTATACGATGCTCTATGTCAAAAGCTTTAAAAATGAGCTTATAACCCTCGAAGAGGTAAGTGTTGCCGTTGACTGTATTAATAGTATGAAAACAGGCTCACAGCCCTTTGATTTTGTCTCTTGGCTAAACAAAGGAGCTTATAATGCCTCTTCTTGGCTTACCTATACATGTGATTTAGAGAAGGGCAAAATACTCCAAACTTTTTCTTCTACAAAAAAAACAAGCCAGGCTCCAAGCCCCCTTCTAGCGACTCTTTTAAATCTCTCTTGCACAAAAGCTGCTTGCCGGAAAACAACAAAAAAAGGCGCTCTCTGGAACCCTCCCCTTCCTTTAAATGGCAGCCTTATAAAAAAAGAGACCTCGGAATGGACAGCACTCTGGCCAAATGATGGATCTCTTCTTTCAGGATCCCATTTAACACTTTTTACAGCAGAGCCCCCTCTTCTACCCCTACCTTATTGGATCGAACTCCAAAAGGACCAAAGACGCATCCTTTTACGTGCTTTTACGAGTGGAAATGGCACGTAATCAACCATTATGAACAAATTTACCTAATCTTAAAAAATCTCCTTGGAAAGAGGCCTGGAGAATCCTTTTTTGCCATCTGGATTAATCTTATCCTACTGATAATCAAATACTAAAAAATTATCATCCGCCTTATTAAAAAATTAATAATATATAATCGTAAATGGTTAATAAAAGGTATCTTAGAAAAAATAGGTCCCATTATCAACAAAACTTCCACATTTTTCACCCAAGATCCCACACACACCTTCTTTAAAAACCGTACATATAGCGTACTTAAAAGCTGATACTGAGCTTATAATCTTCTTATTAACAAGCCTCTGGTATAGAAAAGCGATTTTCAGTTAGCCTTGTCGCCTATGGTATTATTTCATCGCAATCGCGCTTGGCGCATCTATAAAGAACTCTCTAAACGCCCTAAAGGTATAGAAGAGGGGCTTACAGAACTCAAGGAAGCTGTTTATCATAAAAGTGGTAAAGAGGCTTATCGCCTAGGGCTCTCTCTGCAAAAAAAGAAAAAGCTTAGTAAAAACTGGATTGACCACACAAGAGAAGGCGTTATTGCCATTCTTTTTGCCCTTGTCGCAGCGACCCTTATCCGAACAATGTGGTTTGAACTTTATGAAATTCCTTCTGGATCCATGCGCCCGACCTTCCAAGAAGGTGATCATTTAGTAGCCTCTAAAATCAGCTTCGGCATCAACGTCCCTCTTATGCCAAAGCACTTTTTCTTTGAACCGAGTCTTGTGCAAAATGACCAAGTTGTTATTTTTACTGTAGATAATATGGACGTTCAAGACCCTGACACGACTTACTTTCTCCTCTTTCCAGGCAAAAGAATGCTTATCAAGCGTCTTATCGGGCGCCCGGGTGATAGTCTCTATTTCTCTCACGGTAAAATTTACGGAGCAAATAAAGAGGGTAAAACCTTTACTATTGAAAGTGAGCATGTCCCCTACATTAATTTCGAAGGTCGTATATCAACAGAAGACCACTCTCTGTTTTTTGAACAAAGTGGACAGCTGCTGGCCAAATGGGCATTTCCAAATGCAGCCTTCCTCTATCAGGATGGGCATTTTGTAAAAGGCAATTATTTTGGCGCTTCTTGGGGCCTTGATAACTATGCCATGGTTAAAATGGTAGGAGAAGAACTTCAAATAGCCTCCTTCCCCTCTTTAAAAGATCCGATTTTGCTTAATAATCACCCTATGCTGAAACCAGACGTTACAACCATTGCTCTCGACAAAGAGCATAAGAAACGTCTTTGGCAGTCGCTCTCTACCTCGCGCTTTACAGTAAAAAATGGTCGTGCTGGTGGCCTCCAGCTTCCAGGTATCCCTGATGGAACCTATCAAATGACCAAAGGTGTTTTTGAGGAAGTTCTGTTTGCAAGTCGCACTAAAGAGCTTGCCTCCACACACCCTCTATATAATGAGGAGCTCTTACCTGTTCTCTTTAATGGCGGCATCGATCTTATCAACGTCTACAGCAAAACAACACTGCCCTTTTATCCCCAACGTTTTGCTTATTATGATCAAGGCAACTTAAAAATAGCTGGAACTGTTGTTTATACTAAAGAGGACCCTCTCTTACAAGCCTTCGTAGAAAAACAGTACTCTAAAGAACATCCTTTTGTAGATAAAAATTCTTCTATAACAGCTGATTTTATTATAAAAAATGGCTTACATATACCTGAGAAAATGTATTATGTCCTAGGAGACAACTACACAAACAGCGCCGATAGCCGCGACTTTGGATTTCTTCCAGAAGATAATATACGAGGAACCCCCTCCTTTCTTTTCTGGCCTCCAGGCAGCCGCTTTGGCCCTTTAAGCCAGGCTCCTTGGATTTCTACTCCCCATGCTATTATGGCTCTTATAGTCTTAGCTGTATCTCTTGCTTCCTGGCGTTATTATTATAGGATTCCACGCTCATGATAACTCCTAAACGCATAGCCATTGTACGCCGTAATGGCTATGGTGACCTTGTCTGCATAGCTCCTCTTGTTGCTTGCCTAGAAGAGCGCTTTCCTAAAGCAGAGATCACTATTTTTGTAGAGGAACGGAATAAGGCCCTTGCTCCCTACCTTTTCCCGAAGCACAAACTTATTTCTTTTGGAGATGGAAATAAATATTTTGAGATTGCAAAAACAGCCTTAAGACAATCTCCTTTTGATCTTGTTATTTCAGGAAAGCCCAGTCCCATGAAGCTGAATAACATTTTCCTAGCCATGCTAAAAGCCCCTCAAAAAATGGCTGTTACCCAAGGTAAAGGCTGGCATGAAAAATTTATTACGACCAAAAGAGCTTACAACTCCGAAGGGCATCAAGCTTTGCGCTGCTTACAAGTTTTTGATCCAACGATTAAAATAATCGATCCTGCCTGGCTTCCTAAATGTACGGCAAAACCACTCCTTCTTAATCTACCACGCCCTATTCTCTTTTTTTCCCTTATTAATAATCGAGAAGCCTGTCAGCTGACACTGGAACGCTTTGCAGCTATTGCTAATAAAATTCATCGTAAAAGACCCTTTAGTGTAGCTCTCTCGGCTCCCCCACAAACACTTTTCTCTCATCGTCTTGAAATGCCAGCTGAACTCATTTCCCTCCCCTCTTTCGACGGTTTCATCTCCCTTCTTTCAGCAGTAGATGCTGTTCTGTCAGGTGATGGCGGCCCCTGCCATATCGCAGCTGCACTCCAAAAACCGCAAGTGGCTCTCTTTGGAAAAACCCCTCTCGAGCATTGGAGCCCCCTATCACCTCATGCAACTACTTTTTACGATCCGGTCAACGTCAATAACATCGATCCAGATCTTATAGAAGAAGCCTTGATGCGAGTGCTTAGTGAAATCGCTCTTTAAAAAACCCGAGAGTTTTAAACGAAAATACTTTAAGCCTTAACGATTTTGATTTTTACTAGATGATCATTGAGATCCCATTCGGTGCCCTCTGTTGCCTTAAAGAGAAATTCTACAGCTAGAATATCCTCTAGAATGATCTGCTTGTAGGCTTCAAAAGCCTCTTCAACGAATCTATTTGGCTCAATAGTAACACGGATACGATCGGTGACTTCCAGGCCTACATCGCGGCGCATGGTATTGATCTTATTACGGATCTCTCGGGCAAGGCCCTCTTGAATAAGTTCAGGGGTTAATGCTGTATCCAAAGCAAGAGTAATCCCCTTCTCATGACCGGCAATAAGTCCCTCTTTAATGACTTTATCAATTTGGACATCCTCCAGAGAGAGAGGAATAGAACCTTCGGCTGTTGGCAAATCGACAGTTTCACCTTGTAGAAGGGCTTTGACGAGCCTAATAGGCATAGCCAGAACGGCTGCTTGTACAACAGGCATCAGGCGTCCCACTTTTTTGCCCAGTGTCTTGAAGTTCGGCTTGATAGAATAAGAGACGAAGTCCTCTTCATTTTCTACAAAGATGACCTCTTTTACATTCAGCTCTTCGGCAATGAGCTGCACCTCTTTCTGCAAGAAGGAGATATCTGAGGAATAGAGATAGAGTTTGGCAAGGGGTTGTCTTACTTTGATCTTCTGCTCTTTGCGCAAACTATGACCAAGAGAGACGGCTTGTTGTAAAAGAGCCATTCCCCATTCGAGATCTTTATCTTGGAGTGCTAAATCCACCACTGGAAAATCTGTGAGATGTACGCTTGTAACCTGGCTATCGAGTTCGCGCCAAATCATATCGCTCATAAAAGGAATAAAGGGAGCGGCTACTTGGACAAAGCGGCGTAAAACCGTATAGAGAGTGGCAAAAGCCTCCTGCCTATCTTGGGTGTCTTCTGAAGACCAGAATCGCTCACGGCAACGACGAATATACCAGTTAGTAAGGCCATCTATAAAAGCAACAAGAGGCTCTGTAGCTTTTGCCAGATCATAATTATCAAGGGCTTCTGTAACATCTACCACAAGACTCTCTGTTTTGGAGATGATCCAGGAGTCGATGAGGGCAAGAGGTTTTTTAATCTCTTGGGGCTTCCATGCGTAAATACGTGCATAGGTAGCGAGAAAGGAGTAACTATTCCACAGAGGAATGAGCACTTGTCTTAAAGTCAGCTCTACTCCCCTTTCAGAAAAACGTAGATCATCGGCATGCACAGCTGGACTGGAAAGCATATAAAGCCGTGTAGCATCAGCGCCATAGCGTTCAATAACAAGGCTTGGCTCAGGATAGTTTTTGAGCCTTTTAGACATCTTATTGCCATCTTCGGCAAGGATAATACCATTCACAATGACATTCTTAAAGGCCGGCTTATCAAAAAGCGCTGCTGCCAAAATAGTCAATGTATAAAACCAGCCCCGTGTTTGATCAGCACCTTCTGCAATAAAATCAGCTGGAAAGCCAAGCCCTTCTTGATTCTCAAAAGGATAATGATTCTGCGCATAGGGCATAGAACCCGATTCAAACCAGCAGTCAAAGACCTCTTTAATACGGTGATATTCTACACCGTTAATTGTAAAAGTAAGATCATCGATATGATGGCGGTGGAGATCATCAATTTTTTTGCCTGTGAGGGCTTCTAGCTCTGCAATCGAACCAATAACATGGATATCGCCTTGAGCACTTCTCCAAATAGGAATAGGGGTTCCCCAATAACGATTACGGCTAATAGCCCAGTCACGTGCGCCCTCTAACCATTTACCAAAACGTCCAGCTTTAATGTGTTCGGGAACCCAGCGAATCTGCTCATTAGCTTTAAGAAGTTTATCACGGAAGATTTCAACAGCCACAAACCACGTCGTAACAGCTTTATAAATAAGCGGGGTATCTGAGCGCCAGCAAAAAGGATAGCGGTGATTGATTGTGCCTTGTGAAAACAGCTTTCCCGACTGCTTAAGAAGAGCAATAAGGCCTTTATCTGCATCTTTAACAAAAGCACCCTTGAATTCTTTAATAGGCTCTAAAAAACATCCATTATTATCTACAGGGCATACAGGAATAATATTTTCACGGCGACAAGCGTAAAAGTCGACCTCACCAAAGGCCGGAGCTGCGTGTACAATACCTGTTCCCTCATCTACAGAGACGCTCTCTTCGGCAATAACACGAAAAGCATTTGCATGCTCTTTGAAATAAGAAAAAGGAGGCTCATAACGTATGCCAATAAGCTCTTTACCCAGAGTCACTCCGAGAACCTCTATATCTTCCGGCTTAAAATGGGCCTGTAGGCGCGCCTGAGCTAAAATAAATTTGCGACCACTCTTCTTTTCAATCACTGTAGTATAAGGAATCTCAGGACCTACCATAAGCGCTAAGTTAGAAACAAGCGTCCAGGGTGTTGTCGTCCACGCAAGTAAATAAACATCGCTATCAACAACTGGAAAAGAAATCACGACAGCTGGGTCATCGACTTGTTTGTAGTTTTCGGAAGCTTCAAAATTAGATAAAGGGGTGCCCAGTTTTGCGGAGAAAGGCATGACTTTATAGCCTTCGTAGACAAGCCCTTTTTCATAAAGCTGTTTAAAAACCCACCAGACACTCTCCATAAAAGAGGGGTCCATGGTTTTATAGATATTATTAAAATCTACCCAGCGTCCAGATCGGAGAACTGTTTTTTTCCACTCTTCTGTATAACGCAGTACAATGCTGCGGCATTCTTCATTAAAGGCCGGTATTCCAAATTCTTCTATAGCTTTCGCCCCTGAGAGAGAAAAGCTTTTTTCAATCTCATGCTCTACAGGCAGACCGTGACAATCCCATCCGAACCGTCTGGGCACATAATAACCCTTCATAGTCTTATAACGAGGGATCACATCCTTGATTGTTCCTGCAAGCAGATGCCCATAATGGGGCAAGCCTGTGGCAAAAGGAGGCCCATCATAAAAGCTAAACAGAGGAGACCCTTTCCGGTTTTCAACCGATTTTTCAAAGGCTTTTTCATTCTGCCAAGCAGCTAAAATATGATTTTCTCTTTCGGAAATGGATTCTTTTTTTTCTTGAAACATGGAAGAGAATAGTATCAGTAAGAGGCTTTTTTTGCCTTATAAAGTAGATAAAGAATAGCTACAAAACTCAAAGCGCTCATAAGAGGGATGTTTAAAAAGCCAAAATAGTTGACAAATCCCTTTTGGCAATCCCCCCCGGAACCGCAGAGATTGATCCCGGAAAAGCCTGGAATATAGACCTCTAGGACGTGGTAACTGGCTAAAGCAAGCCCAACTGACGCCAGAGCACGCGCATAAGGAATAATCTGTTTATCCCTTTTGTAGGCGGCCATTCCCAGGATGATCACGAGGGGATAAATAGCAATACGTTGATACCAGCAGAGGTTGCAAGGAGGAAAATGACGAATCTCGCTGTAATAGAGGCTGGTAAGGGCGGCTATGGTAGCTATAAGCCATGCCAAATAAAGACCGTAACGACTAATCATGCAGCGCCTCTTCTATATGCTCTTTAACAGACTCATAATCAAGTTCTTCAATACGCTTTCCGTTAATATAAATAGTCGGTGTACCAAACTGATTTTTCATCACTTCTTTCGCCAGAACTAAATTCGCTGCCAATTGTTTGTTATAAGTACCCATTTTCATGCTTTCTATCATCTTTTGGATATCAATTCCTGGAATTTTTGCGGCAAAATCTTTAAAAACAGCTTCTTTGGCCCAATCCTCTGTTTCAGAAGGCTGTTCTTTATAAACTTCTTCTACAAAAGGAAAGAAAAGCTTGGGGTTTTGATTATTAATGGCTAAAGCTGCGTTAGCCGCCGGCTTAGATCCTGGAACAAAGGCGAGTAAAATAATGGAATACTGGGCTTTACCAGTATCAATATATTCTTTTTTGAGCTTAGGGTACGCCTCTCTACTAAAACGGGCACACCAGACGCATTTTAAATCTTCAAATATCACCACTTGCACAGGGGCAGAAAGATTACCCAGAACCGGCTGGCCTTCCGTGTTGATGGCCTGTATTTTGTCAGGTGTGCATTTTACGACAACAAGACTTATTAATAAAAAAAAGGCTACAGCGCCCATCACTAAAGTACGATCTATTTTTTTACGCATATATTTTTTGTTGTATCAAATTGACAAATTGATGAAAACCTCGATAATAGGTTTATGCAAAAAAAAATTGATCTTGACGCTTTTTTTCATCCCCAAACAGTCGCTCTCGTCGGGGCTACTGATAAATTACCAAGTGTTGGCCGCACTCTTCTAGAAAATCTCAGTTCTTTTAAAGGAGAACTTTATCCGGTTAACCCCAAAAGAGAAACCGTCCTAGGAAGGCGCTGCTATCCCTCTTTAGCGGCTATCGGCAAGCAAATTGACTTAGCAATTATTGTGACACCCGCAAAGACTGTTCCGGAAATTCTTAAAAACAGCCCTATGGTTAAGACCGTCATTGTCATCTCAGCAGGCTTCAAAGAAATGGGATCAGAGGGGCTTCGTTTGGAAAAAGAATGCCAAGAGCTTCTTGGCCCTATTCGTATGATCGGGCCTAACTGTTTAGGCCTACAAAACCCTTGGATAAGTCTTAACGCCACCTTCGCCTCCGATATTGCCTTACCTGGTTCTATTGCTTTCATCAGCCAATCAGGGGCTATGTGCACTTCCGTTTTAGACTGGAGTTTTAAAGTAAAAATTGGCTTTTCAGCTTTTGTTTCTATTGGATCGATGGCCGATGTGGACTTTGGTGATCTTATTAACTACCTAGGTGATGACCCTAAGACTGAAAGCATTCTTCTCTATATGGAAACAGTTGGTAATCCTGTCTCTTTTCTCGAAGCTGCCCGAAAAGTCTCCCTTAAAAAACCTATTATCGTGATAAAAGCTGGAAGAACAAAGGCTGCAGCCCTTGCAGCGGCCTCTCATACAGGGGCTCTTGCCGGTAGTGATGAAGTCTTTGATGCTGCCATGAAACGTGCTGGCATACTGCGCGTTGACACGATTGAAGACCTTTTTGATATGGCGCGGCTTGTCTCCGCCCAGCCAAAGCCTCAAGGACCAAGACTTGCTATTATTACCAACGCCGGAGGCCCTGCAGTCCTTGCAACAGACGCAGCGGCTCTATCTGGAGCCACCATTGCAAAACTCAGTGAAAGCACAATCGAAGAGCTCAATACCTTTTTACCCGCAGCCTGGAGCCATCAGAATCCTGTAGATGTTTTAGGTGATGCCGATGCTTTAACTTATGCTAAAGCCTTAAAAATAGTTTTAGCAGATAAAAATGTTGACGGCCTCTTAGCTATCTTATCTCCTCAGGATATGACCAGACCCGATGAAGTAGCTGCCGAAATAATAGCGCTTGAGCTTCCCTCTAAACCTCTTTTAGCTAGTTTTATGGGCGGTGCTCGTATGGAAAAAAGCTCGGAAACACTTCAGGAAGCTGGTATCACGACATTCCCATTTCCTGATACAGCTGCGCGTCTTTTTGCTAAATTTTGGCAGCATAGCAAAAAAAAGACCCCTCATGTAGATCCCGTGATAGCTAAGAAATCCCTTCCCCTCTTTGATAAGATATTAGCAGAAGGACGCACCCTCTTAACGGAAGAAGAGTCTAAAAAACTACTCTCTCTTTACGGCATCCCTACAGTACGTACAGAGGTGGCTCTTTCTAGTGAAGAGGCGGCTAAAATGGCTGTATCTATGGGCTTTCCTATTGTTTTGAAGCTCCACTCCAGGACGATTACACACAAAAGTGATGTAGGTGGTGTAAAATTAAATTTGGAAGACAAAGCAGCTGTCATAAATGCTTTTGAAGAGATTCGTCTAAGTGCAAAAGAGGGTTTTGAAGGCGTTACTGTACAGCCTATGATTAAGCTCAAAGGGTATGAACTGATTGTAGGTAGCTATACAGATGAGCAGTTTGGACCGGTTATTCTTTTTGGGCTCGGAGGCGAACTGGTAGAAGTATTTAAAGATAAAGCTCTTTCAATGGCCCCTCTTAATCATTTTCTTGCCAAAGAACTCATGCAAGAAACCCGTATTTATAAGGCTCTACTGGGTGTTAGAGGAAAGCCTGCTGTAGATATGGAGGCTCTTGAAAAGATTCTTATTCATTTTTCACGTATGATTCTTGAGCTACCCATGATCAAAGAGTGCGATATCAATCCTTTAATTGTGTCTTCCAAAGAAATCTTAGCTTTAGATGCAAGAGTTGTTCTACATCGCTAGGAAGCCTTCAGACATCCACTCCTTGTCTTAAACCAGTTGGTACTCATCGCTATGGACGGCTCCTATAAGCCCTATAAAGGATTTATGAGCTGTTATATTTTGTGTAACAAGAGCATTTCCTAACGAGGCTTCTCCTGGAATAACCCCGTCATTCCTAAATAATTCGGATGTCTTCGAAACCGTGTTCGTAGAGCTTATGAATTCCTGTCTAAAACTAAATGTAGGCCTTACGCTCAAATAATTTGTTGCTCCTATGATAATCTCTTGTATGTTGAGTTCCTGTAGTTTTTTAGAAGCAGCTACCGAGTCTATTTGCAAGCCGCAAAAATGAATGAGCCCTGCAGCCATGTAGCCCAGAAAACTACTCTGTGAAGCTCTAGATACAATAGAATAGACTATGTTACTCAGCGTATCGAAAGTCATGTTTCTTTCCACCGTATAGTCGATGCCTTTTTTGAATCTATGTTGAAGGATAGCCTGGCCGACAGCTGCCCCCCCAAGAGAATATCCGGCAATCGTAATGCTTTTGGCCTTTATCACCTCTTCTAGAAAACAGATGCCGACTTCCTGGGCGTCTCCTATCGTACTGGGAACAGCTGTTCCTTGACTGCGACCTACAGAGGGGCCATTTACTATTAAAACATTCTGCTTCTTAGCTTTATAAATATCTGCATAATGCTTTAGATAAGCTTCTGCTGTGCCCCCATTTCCAACTGCCTGTAAAGCCCAATTACCGTTACTAAGATAATCTTGATGACCTGCAATTAAAGCACTATAACGCACTCCTCTTTTTTCTAAGATAAGATGCTTTACCGCATATTGTTTAGCCTGTAGATTTTGAAATACCTGTAAACGTGCTTGATCGGTATTTTCTGCTTGAAAATCTGTATAATAGCGTTTAACCAAATCACTCTGGGCAGGATAAATCATTGCCATAGCCACGCGGCCAAGCAAATAACGCACACCTTCTATAATTCCCCAAGGAAGTATAAGAATCTTTAAGACAATCACCGTAATATCTCTTGCTCTCTCCGCCCAAGAATAGGCAATAGCAAAATCGACTTTTTTACCTGCTAATGATCCCCCTATTTCCTTTTTGTTGACAGGTTCTACACAAAGTGCTGGAAAAGAACTACATGCAATTGAACTACTCATAATCACCTTTATAAAAAACAATATTTTATCAGAAATATGTTAAGATTTGATTAACTAAACATAAGCTCTTCATTAACAACAATTAACAAAAATTGTCTTGGTTATTTAGTCTTTTTAATCTATACTCCGGGCAGCTTCAATACGGGGGTGTACTGGTTTCGACTAGACGTCGGTGTATTGGTGGCATGCGGAGGACACTCGGTTAACCTCCTGAATCATCTGAGTAAAACACAATTGCAAACAGCAATAAAATTGATAGTTCCCTAGATTTTTCTAGAGAATTATCTCTCGTCGCCGCGTAATTTCGGTGATACGGTATCTTTCGACTGGACCAAGGGCCTAAAGAATACCGTCATTAACTTGGTATGAATAAAAGGCTCTACCCGCATTTTAGGGGCCCTTATTCGAGATAAATAAAATGCCTTGACGCTCATTTTTCGTGTC
>CAIMEJ010000073.1 GCA_903839985.1 uncultured bacterium
GCAGCCCTTGTGAAAGAAGTCCTCCGCCTATACAAAGCCAAACGATTCCAGCTATTGTAATTAAACTTTTATGTTTTAACTTAATCATGAAGTGTCCAAATAACCGTTGCTGTTGCATAAAGTCTTGAGTGACTTAAGGAAACAAACAACTGAGGGTTGTGAAATCTATTTTGTAATTTGAAAGAAAGCGCGATACTGGGCTTGCCGAGGCTATCTCGTACTAGTTCTATGTCTTGGAAAGAAATTTCTTCACCAAAACCACATCCAAATGCTTTAGCAACAGCCTCTTTGGCACAGAACCTAGCAGAGAGGCTTGGATATGGATTCTTTTTTTTTAAACAATAATCTTGTTCATTTTGTGTAAAAACTTTACGCAAAAAAGCCTCGCCATATCTTTTATGAGCCCTTTCTATGCGTGCGATCTCTACTATATCTGTACCAAGGCCTTTGATCATATAATACTAAAAGGGATGTTAAGGGTTAGGGATACAGCCTGTCTATTTGCAGGGCATTGCCGCGCGGCTAAGCGCATAGTATATTCTATGCCTAGACTAGCCAGATAGCGAAAAGTATATCTATACTGAAAACTTATATCACTTAATCTATAAGCCAGCGGTCCATAGCTTACAAAGGCATCAATTCCTGGAAAAGAACTTTGTCCAAAACCCTCTTGCCCAAGTAGATAGCAGCTAAGCCTGTGCAAATCACAAAAATTGCGCTCAATACCTACCTTTCCTTTTAACCAGGGTGAATAACGGGTACTACTACCTAAAGCGCCTAATAACCAAACACGCCATTGCCAATAAGGCCCCTCGCTCCACTCTTTACCAGCTGATAACTGCAGCTCTCCCTGGCAATAATAGCTATAGAGAAGCCCTGGATCTTGAATTGCTTGTTTTTTAGGAAAATCACCCTTAAAGCCTATTGTTAGGCTCATAGGGGCGGAGCCATCTACATCATTAAGAATATTATAGCGGGCTAAAAAGGCACCAGATGTTAAGTTAAAACTTTCCTTTGCTGTACGAGCGGCGAAAGCTTCTAAAACAAATTGCCAATCTGTTAGGCTACATTCTAAAGAAGCGCGTGCAAGCTTTTGGTAGTCTTTATAACTCAAGCGGCCATTACTTGTATTTATTGTGCGATAATAAGCTAAAGCCCCTTCTAACTCCCCCTCAAATTCATACGGATTACCAAGCCAAGGAGCCTCATAGGAGGCAGCCATCAGACTCGCTGAAAAAAGAAGCAGAAAGAGTTTTTTCATAATCCACTTAAAAAATGTTCAGCCTCTAGTGCGGCCATGCATCCAGAACCAGCAGCTGTGACGGCCTGTCTATAGACAAAATCCTGCACATCTCCTGCTGCAAAAACACCTTTTACACTTGTCAGGCTTTTACCAGGTGTTGTCTTGATATAGCCATTGTCATGTAACTCCAACTGCCCCACTAAAAAATGGGTATTAGGTTTATGTCCAATAGCAAAGAAAAGTCCTCCAGCTGGTTTCTTAACAAGCGCTCCTGTCTTAACATTTTTAAGAGTAATCTCTTCTACAATATCTTTTCCCTCGACGCTTTCCACGACTGTATCCCAAATAACTGTCGCTTTAGGGTGATGAAGAATTCTTTCTTGCATAATTTTAGAGGCTCTTAAAGCATCTCTTCTATGCACAAGAAAGACATGAGCCCCATATTTAGTCAGGAAAAGGGCCTCTTCAATAGCTGTATCACCACCTCCAATTACATAGAGGTCTTTACCCCTAAAAAGAGGTGATGCCCCATCACAAACAGCAC
>CAIMEJ010000074.1 GCA_903839985.1 uncultured bacterium
CTTTCAAAGAAGCTGCGACTCAAAACGCAGAAGAATTATATTAAAACTCAAAACTTCCCCGCCTACCTCCTCTTGTGGACATTACAGTCCGAGGACCTGCAGGCTCTTGATTTGGAGGAGTAACATTACTTGCATTTTGTGAGGCACTTTGTGAGACCCCTGAGGCTTCTTCAAGATTCCCCATCACTCCCTCTCCTCTAGAGGCTAGCTTAGGTCCTGTTCTTTCGAAGGAAGGCTTTTGTTCTTTGTTATCAGCGGCTTCCAATAGAGCGCCTTCTAATGAAGGTACTTGCTTTAATGCTTTTTCAGCATGGCCGCTAAGTACTGCCTGTTTAAACTGAGTAAAAGAGGCGCTCAGCTTACTTGGACTCGCTTCCAAAAAATCTCCTAGAATTTGCAAATCTTCTGCATATTTCTTGGGTTCTATTTTTTGGTCTTTATGTAATAATTTTTTACATAAATCCACAAATATACGTCCTAAAATAATTAAGGGTGCAAAAACAGCCTTCACACTTCCTCTTAGAATATGCCAAGAAGCTTTACTTCCTGTTGCAAGGGTAGCGTATGCTGGAGCTATTACCACATCCCAAGCAGCCTGAAGTCCTTGGTAAGCCTTTGCTACGAGGGCTTTTACATTTGCAGATAATGTACTTTTGGCTACATCCTTAGCAGCTGATTCTACATCTTTTCCTACTTCTAACCCATCAACTATAATTCCAGAACTAGAAGTAGATAATCCTAGCGACCCTGGCAGGGAAGGGGGCAGTAGTCTGTTAAGATTAGGCCGTGACGTTGGGTTTTGTGCTATACGTTGTGTTACAGCAGTGAAAAGAGATGGGGCTCCACCCGTTTGGGATATTGATGGCATAGAAATACTCCTGGTTTTAACTTACATATACATTCTTTATTTAAAGTAATCAATTTTTTTTTGAAAAACGAAGAATGGAAGTGTAGATCAGGAGTTTTATATTTTAAGATTCTAAATTACAGTATCTTCAGAAAAATCTTTGACATGGCGGGTAGTATCGACTACATGTTTAAGGGGGTCAATAACATCATTAGCTAGCAGAGCTTCGCTTTCTGAGAAACGACGTGCAGTAGAAAGTACACGTGTCTCAAAGCTGCCAACAGCTTCGTTATAACCGTGGACAGCACTAGAGAGATGTTTGCCAACTTTAGACAAGTGGGTGGTGAAATCTTTAAGTCGTTTATACAGCTCACGGGCTTTTTTGGAGAGTTCCTCCGCATTGGCTGAGAGAAGTTCTTGCCTCCAACCATAAGATATGGCCTTTAGAAGAGCAATCAGTGTGGTAGGTGTTGCTAAAAGAACTCTTTTTTCAACGCCCGCTTCAATGAGAGAGGGGTCGGCCTGAAGAGCTGCACTAAAAAAGGTCTCTCCTGGGATAAATAGAATAACGAACTCAGGAGCTGGCTGAAATTGCTCCCAGTATTTTTTATCGGAAAGGGCTTTTATATGCGCCCGTACATGCTCGGCAAGCTCTTTGTTTTTAAGCTTACGCATCTCTTCGTTTTCGGCAGAATGCGATTCTAGATAGGCTTTAAGAGGAGCTTTAGCATCTACAACAACCTGGCGCCCCCCTGGTAATTTAATGACAAGGTCAGGCCTTAAACGACCCGTCTCCCCATAAGAGCTCTCCTGTTCCATAAAATCACAGTAATTGAGCATCCCCGCAAGCTCAACAACGCGCTTAAGCTGCATCTCCCCCCACTGTCCACGTACATTAGGAGCCCGTAGAGCCCCGACTAAATTCTGTGTCTCTTTCCGCAAGTCGCCTTGCGAGAGGAGAAGAGCTTTAATCTGCTCTGTTAAAGAAACATAATCTCCTAGCCGTGATTTTTCTAGCTCACCGACTTTTTGATCAAAACGATGAAGGGTCTCTTTGATGGGAGCCACAGCAACAGCGAAGGCTTGGTCGAGCTGCCCTTTAGCACCTTCTAAGAAATTTTTCTGTGTTTGCTCTAGAGCTTCATAGGAAAGGAGCTTAAACTGCTGCACTAGCTGCTCTCTTTCTTGCAGCTTTTCGGCATCTACCCCCTGCAAAACCTCTAATTCTCTTGCATAGAGCTGTAATTCCTCTTTTTCAGCCCTTAAAGAAATGACTTCTTTTTCCAAAGCAGCATTCTTTTTAAAAAAATAAATAATTACCAAAGAGGCAAGTAGTATAAGACAAAGAGGTATCCACATAATAAGCACTATACCCTATTCAACTGAATTTGGGATGGATTTTCTTGATCTTCTCCTTAGATTAGGCCTTCTCTCTTAAAAATCTAGGTACTCGTAGTATTTTGATTCGCGTTTTTTTGAAGAGACATTCTAGGCAGCGGGCATTTTCAAAGAAAGAAATCCAAAACTTGGGGTATGATGTAATCATGTATAGGGCTCCCCTTCTTATCTTTTTGGTTTTAGCAGCTTTCAGTCCCTGGATTGACTGGCATCTCAGCCATTTTATCTATGATCATCAGGGATCTTTCTATCAAAATGCTTTTTTACGCTTCTGTTTTACCTATGGAACCTGGCCTGCTTGGATGGGCACTTATTTATGTTTCATTCCTTTTGTCTTCAAAAAATTTAAGGCCTATAGATTACCGGCAGCTCTCTTTTTTTTAAGCTCTATCATCGGCTGTGTTCTTATTGTGAATGGACTTCTGAAAGAATTCTGGCCAAGACCCAGGCCTGTGCAAGTTATAGGACTAGGAGGAACTTTCCCCTACAGACCTTTTTTTGAACCTCTCTATGATGGCTTTAACCATAAATCTTTTCCGTCGGGTCATGCTGCTGCTGGATTTGTTTTTTTAGCGCTTTTCTGGGGTGGTGTAGCTATTAAAAACAGAGCTTTAAAAATAGCAGGGCTTCTTTTAGGGCTGACTCTTGGCCTGTTACTCAGCATAGTGCGCATTCTTATGGGAGGCCATTTTTTCTTTGATACAGTCACCTCTTTTGCTCTCATGTGGTTTTTACCAGCTCTTTTATTAAAGGCTTTTCGATGGAAAAACTAAGCACCCAGCAACAAAATCTCTTAAGCTTTATTCAAGAGCAAATTACGGTGATAGGAACGCCTCCCTCTTACAGAGAAATAGCTCAACATTTTGGGTTTTCTTCTTTAGGGACTGTTTGGGGGCATATTCAAACACTTAAAAAAAAAGGTGCACTTCATCATAGTCGCTATAGTGCAAGGACCCTTTCTTTAGAGACTCCCAAAGAGCTGCTCGTCAATATACCTTTTTTAGGAATGATTGCCGAGGGCCTTCCTCTAGAGACTTTTCCTCGCCTGGAAGAAAAACAAATTATCTGGAAATGGCCCGAAGCCTCTTCTGAGAATTCCTATCTTGTTCAAGTAAAAGACACAAGCTTCAAGCAAGAGCTCCTTCTTCCAGAAGATCTATTATTAATTGAGGGCCGATCCTCTTTATCACCCGGTCAAATGGCTCTTGTTCTTATTAACGGAAAAGAGTCCTTAATTAAACGCGTCTGGCCTGAGGAAGAGTTCGTGCGGCTCGAGGCTAGCAGCACATCTGTGCGCACTCTTATTTTACGAAAAGAAAATGTGCAAATACAAGGAGTCATCTTAAGTCTTATGAGAAATTACTTATTTTAGCCTATAATTTCTTTTTTTCATCCTAGGAAAAGATGATCCTCCTGCTAAAAATGTAGCGCCTGAACAAGCTACTTCCTGAAGAAAGAATTAGGAACTTAAAGTCTCGTCCTCTTCAAAATAGCTCTGAGCATTATTAAGAAGAAAAGCCGCTAAGTCTGTATCTCCATCAAAGCTCATCTCTACTTGCATTTTTCCATCACCTGTAGGTTTTTCACAGGTAATAAGAATAGTACAAGCATTATCACTTTCTTCGGCTACAGCACGTTCAAGGTGCTCTTTAAGATGAGGGTCTTCGATCATATGCCTCTTATAAAGTTAAAGCTCTATATTTGTCAAATAGACCAAAAAATATTTAAACAGACAGGCTGTAATCGAAAATTTTTTCAGGTGTAAAATGGCTCAGCAGGCTCTCTAAACAGAGCTGGTCGGTGATAAGAAAATCTACTTCTTCGAGTGTTGCTAAAAAATGAAGTGTTTCTGCGTCTGCCTCTTGGAAGAAGATAAAAACCTGTAGATGAGTTGTCTGAGAAACCTGCCGAAGATTGATAAAAAATTCACGTCCCAGAGCCTCTGCTGAGGCTAGGTTAAAAAGAACAAAGGAATTTTCTGTGAGAACTTTCTCTACAAGAAAGAGATTTTTTTGATCACAAATTTTATTCATTACATCTTCTTCATAAAGACGTCCTCGGATATCGGCTAAGCTCACCCTTGCACATCCTACTAAGCCGACAGCTATGCCTGCGGCAATATTAGAGAGCTTGGCCGCTTCACCTAAAGGAAGACCATTGGCCAGACAGCAGGCTAAAACAGCAAGGACAGTATCACCAGCTCCTGTGACATCACGCACTAAGCGTACGTCAGCTACAGGAAAATGAGCCTCCTCTTCATTTCGAAAAAAGAGAGAAATCCCCTTATCAGCTTTCGTAATAAAAAGGGCTTCTATTTCTGTTTGATCAAGTAAATCAAGAGCTATTTCTCTTAAAGAAGCTGTAAGAGGCTTTCTAGAGGCACTTTGAGCTTCACTTAAGTTAGGCTTAATAATTGTAGCTCCCCTATAACGACTGAAATCTTTTCCTTTGGGGTCTACAATAACGGGTATCTTTTTTTCTTTGGCCAGAGTGATCACAGCTCTTAATAAAGAGGGCGTTAAAAAGCCCTTTCCATAATCAGAAATAGCTACGAGATCTACTTGAGAAAGCTTCTCTTTATAAAAAGAAAGAACCTCTTCTTCCACAAGTAATCCGGTAGATCCCTCTTCAAAATCAAGGCGTAATAGCTGCTGGTTATCTGCAATAAGACGATTTTTTACAGGTGTTGCGTAAGCTGTTTGCAGGAAGAGACCCTTGCAATCTATCCCCTCTTTACGGAAAGATTCACAAATTCTTTGGCCCGCATTATCTGCACCAAGACGTCCTATAGGAATGACTTTTAAGCCGAGAGAGACCAGATTTAAAAGAGCATTACCAGCACCCCCTGGTCTATCAAACTGCTCATCGACATTTAAAACGGGAACTGGTGCCTCAGGAGAAATGCGCTTGACCTTGCCGATTGTATAGTGATCGAGCATAAAATCTCCGAGCAGCAAAACAGTTCGGCTGGTGAGCGCCCCCATAGCCTGTGTTAATTTTACCATGTTTTCTCCGGAAGAAGATAGTTTTGGACGTAGTCAAAAATCCCCTGTGAAAGAGGCTGCATCTTATAATGAGGAAAAGCTTGAAAGAACTTTTTCATGTCAGCACAGGTATAATTTTGATATTTGCCAATAAGCTGTGGGGGCATATCTATATATTCTATTCGCTCTTCTAGACTCAAGGCTGCAAAAAGTGTTTTTGCGAGATAATTCCAGCTAGAGGAGGAGCCCATGCCTATATTAAATAGGCCTGTCTCTTTGCTATCTAAAAAAGCTGCTGTCATTTTTACAGCCTCTTTTACATAGAGAAAATCGCGGGACTGCTGCCCGTCAGCAAAGTTTTCTACCTCTCCTTTAGACTTAGTAAATTTAAAAAGTTTAGCTGTGCCGCTATTTTTAATCTCCGGTACCATCTTAAAAAGTGCAGATGTCATAGCCCCTTTATGATACTCATTAGGGCCAAAGATATTAAAGTACTTCAAGCCGACGACTTTATCTAAAAAGCCCTCTTGGAGTGCCCAAAGGTCCACGAGATGTTTAGAAAAACCATACATATTTAAAGGTTTTAAGCTTAAAAGCTTACTACTGTCATCTGAAAAGCCGGAGCTACCATCACCATACGTTGCAGCTGAGGAGGCGTAGATAAAACGAATCTGGGCTTTTACGGCGTACTCCATCAGCTTTTGTGAATAGTGAACGTTGTTAGCCAGGAGATAGCCCGCGTCTGTCTCCATGGTATTGGAACAGGCACCTAAGTGGAAGATGGCTCCAATTTCGGAATCCTTTCCTTCTAACCAAGAAAAAAGTGTATCTTTATGAATGATCTGCGAAAATTGCTTACCAACAAGATTTTTCCATTTCTCGCTCTTTCCTAGGTCATCGACAACTAGGATATTCGTAATTCCTTGATCGTTAAGGAAACGAATAAGGGCGGAGCCGATAAAACCAGCACCGCCCGTAATAATAATCAGTTTATGTGTATTTGCCATATAGGGGGCAACTATATCAAAACTGCTTAGTTTTCTTCTGCAACAATATTAAGAGTAAAACGTGCAGGCACGCCTTCTTTCAAACGCATCTTGATTTCATGTGTGCCAGCTGTTTTAAGAGGCGCATCTAATAAGACCCACTTCTTTTCAACTGTAACATCTTGTTTACCAAGAAGTTCCACGATATCATATGCCGTTACAGAACCATACATATTGCCTTCATGATCCACTTTTACGCGTGTTTCAAGAATCATTTCTTTGAGCTTTTCAGAAATTTGATCAGCTTCTGCTTTATCAACAATCGCTTGTTTTTGACGCTCATCGACTAGTTTTTTCTGCATTCTGATCGAATTTGCATCGGCAAGTCTAGCTCTTTTCTGTGGAAGAAGAAAGTTACGTGCATAGCCAGGGCGCACGGAAACGAGCTCCCCTTTTTTACCTAGATGATCTACATCGTCTAATAATAAAATTTTCGTCATGTTTATTCTTCTCCTACGAAGGGTAGAATCGCCATATGTCTAGCGCGCTTTATAGCTAAAGCTAATTTGCGCTGAAAATGAGCGGAAACACCTGTGATACGACGTGGCAAAATTTTACCGCGTTCTGTAATAAAGCGTCTCAGAGTCTCTGTATCTTTATAATCGATATCTTTGAAGCCACTGGACGTGAAAGGGCACTGTTTACGTCTATTTTTTTGACGTGTTACAGTTGGCGCAAAGTCAGCCATGGGCCTTTTAGTTGGTGTAAATGACATACTTTTCCCCTATTCAGCTAATTGCTTAAATTCGATTTTTTCCAGCACTTCTTCAGTACGTAATGTAATGAAGCGCATTAAATCTTCGTTTAGATGATATTCTTGCCACAATTCCGCTACGGCTTTAGGAGCAACTGTGAAATAGAGCAAATAATAATATCCCTCTTTTTTCGTGTCGATTTCATAAGATAGGCGTTTTCTGCCCTGATCATGCATCTTGTTGATCTCTCCACCGCGGGATACAATGCCATTTTTAATTTTTTCGAGCGCTTTCAAACGCGCATCTTCGCTTAAACCGGCACTTAAAATATACATCCCCTCATAGAGGTTTTGTGATCCTTCTTTCATCTCTTCTACTCCTTAGAAGGTTTATTAACTATTGTCATAGCCTTGGAAACACTTAAAGCGCACCAGGACTCAATAGCATCTACTGCTTTATCTATCACTTGGACGAGACTTTCTCTCTCCAAAGCATTGAAAGGCTCTAAAACATACTCTTCGAGCGGCTGGCTTTGTCTAGGAGCTCCCACCCCTATACGCAACCGCGCCCAAGATTGTGATTGTAGGCTATATTCAATGCTTTTTAGCCCATTGTGCCCACCAGCAGAACCTGCAGCTCTCAACCGCAATTCCCCAAAGGGCAAAGCTACATCATCACTAATGACGAGTAACCCCTCTAGCGCTAGTTTGTAAAAGTGCATGACACTTTGTACAGACTCGCCGCTTAGATTCATGTATGTTTCAGGCTTGATAACAAAGGTATTATTACCTTTTGCTTCACTCGCCTTAAATTTCGCTTTTTTTGTAAAAACCAGTTTATGTTTTTCACAAAAAGCATCTGCTATCAAAAAGCCTATATTGTGGCGGGTATACTTATAAGCAACACCTGGATTGCCGAGCCCCACTATAAGCTTCAATGCTAGCCTTTCGCAATAACGACTGCTACCTCATTGAGGTCTGCAAGAGGTTTAATATTTGCTGGTAGCACAATGTCTGACAGTCTTTTTGTTTGTCCGACTTGTAATTCACGTATATCCATCTCAAAAGCTTCTGGCATGTCTTTAGGAAGGCATGAAACGCGCATGCTACGAATAACTTGGCGCAGAGTGCCTCCACCTGACTTAATACCTACGCAATCAGCTACGCCTACGTAGCGAATAGGCACTTTTACGTTCACATAACGTGAAGGATGTAATGCTTCAAAATCAAGATGCCATACATCATAGGTTGTTGGATGGTATTGAATTTCCTTCAAAACAGCTTCTTTGACGTCAACAGCGCCTTCTAAAGAAACTTTTGTGATGGATAGACAGCCACTTTTCACATCGCGTAAAAGAGCTCTAAATTGAGCGCCGTCAACGATTACGTGTTGAACTGGCTCACCTTTAGCATAAATAACAGCCGGAATATTTCCAGCACGTCTCATCTGCGTAAGTTCGCTCTTAATTCCTGAAGTTCTCTCAAATGTCTTGAGTTGCATGGACAGCTCCGTTAAAAAAATATATATCCTTAACGCGCAATTTAAATAGGGGAAAGAAAAGAGCTTAGAAATAAGACTCTCATCTTGTCGCCCGCATCACATGTGTGATGAGATTTAACTACGGTCAAGGCTTCAAGCAAACAATTTTTCTATAAGAGCTTATGCTCTTATAAGCTTTGGGGCGGAAGGATTCGAACCTCCGAATGGCGGTACCAAAAACCGCTGCCTTACCACTTGGCGACGCCCCAGCAAGAAAGGGAAGATTATTACCGAATAGCGGCTTTTCCTGCAACAAATCAATTGATTTTTTGTCCTTTTTGTGATAAGCTCTTCGCATGATAGAGACATTATTTGGTCACTTTTCAAGCATTAATACGTTTTTTTGGGGGTATATTGGTTTCGCCCTCATTCTAACGCTCGGTCTTTTTTACACTATTAAAAGCCGTTTTTTCCAAATTCGCGCTCTCCCCTCCTCTTTGCGCTCCTTCACTCAACTTCTTTTTACAAGGCATAAAGGTGAAGCTGGGCTGCATCCTCTTCGGGCTTTTTTTGCTTCTATGGGCGGAATGATTGGAATTGGAAATATTGTTGGTATTGTTACAGCCATTGAACTAGGGGGTCCTGGAGCTCTTCTGTGGGTCTGGGTTTCTGCACTTTTTGGCTCTATTATTAAATACTCGGAGGTCTTTCTCGGTTTTAAATACCGGGTTGCCTCTGGCCAAAAAGGCTTTCATGGCGGCCCTATGTATTTTCTTGGCAAAGCCTTTAAATCACGCCTTATGCCTTTTTTTGTGGCTTTTCTGCTCTGTATTTACGGGGTCGAAATCTACCAGTTTTCGGTCATAACCTCTTCTATTGAGATTAATTGGCATATAGATCGTAATCTTATCATCGGCCTCTTTATCGCTCTTATTTTCTATGCGGGTATCGGCGGTGTTAATAGAGTCGGTAAAATCTGCAGCATTCTTATGCCAATTGTTATGGCTATCTACACTATCATGTCACTTTCTATCATCTGCTTTCACCTACCTCAACTCCCCTCTCTTCTAGCAGATGTCTTCAGATCAGCTTTTACAGGCCACGCAGCTATAGGTGGTTTCGCCGGTTCTACCATGCTACTTGCTGTCCAGCAAGGTGCCTCTAGCGCTGCTTATTCAGCAGACATCGGCATTGGCACTGATTCTATTATTCAAAGCGAATCCTCTGCAAAAGACCCCGTCGTCCAAGCTCGCTTAGCTTCTATGGGCGTTTTTATCGATAACTTCGTCTGTACTTTATCTATGCTTGTTGTGCTACTAACAGGAGTTTGGAAAGTAACACCCGCTATAGTTCCCTCCCAATACACACAAATGGCTCTTGGCTCTGTTTTTCCTGGAATGCAGCTCTTTATGCCCCTTCTCTTTTTCGTTCTCGGCTATATGACGATCATCTCCTATTTCTGTGTAGGCCTCAAGAGCGCGCGCTTTTTAAGTCCCAAATGGGGTGCTAAGAGCTTTATTGCTTATGCCCTTTTTGCCTTTATTTTCTTCTCTTTCTTTGATCAAACCAAAACGCGTACGATTATGTCTTTTGTAGGAGGCCTTCTCCTCACCTGCAACTTGATAGGCGTTTTTCGTCTGCGCAAAGAAATTCGCTTTGTTTCTGTAGAAGAGCCCATTAACACCGAGGAGCCCGTTCATGGATAAAAACTTTCTCGTCTATCTTATTAGACATGGGCAGACAGCTTGGTCCTTAAGTGGGCAACATACAGGACGAACAGATATTCCTCTTACTCAAGAAGGGGAAAAGTTGGCGCTTTGTTTACAAGAGCCTCTTTCCAAGATAGCCTTTGGCACTATGTATAGCAGCCCTTTAATAAGAGCCTATAAAACAGCTCAAATAAATGGATTTGAGCCTCTTAAAGATGATGACTTGATGGAATGGGACTACGGAAATTATGAGGGCCTACGCACTATCGATATTCATAAAACAGCTCCTCAGTGGAATCTCTTTAAAGAGGGTGCTCCCGGTGGTGAAAGCGTTGTGGCTGCCTGTGAGCGTGCTGATCGTATGATTGCTAAAATTAAAAGTAGTAAAGGCCCAGTAGCCATCTTCTCTCATGGCCATTTTTTGCGTGTACTTGCTGCACGTTGGCTCAAGCTTCCAGCAGAAAAAGGAGCTCTCTTTAGCCTCCAAACAGAGTCTATCAGCATCCTAGGCTTTGAGCATAACATCGAAGAGCCCGTGGTTAAACTTTGGAACTATCACAGCGACCAATGAAAAAAGTAGTTGTAGCTATGTCAGGGGGGGTAGACTCCTCTGTCGCTCTTCACCTCATTAAGCAGCAAGGCTTTGATCCTATAGGTCTCTTCATGAAAAACTGGGAAGAGGACGAAGAGGGTCCCTGCTCAGCTGCTCAAGATTTTGAAGATGTAGCAAGTGTCTGTGAAAAACTACAGGTCCCCTACTATGCGGTGAACTTTTCTAAAGAGTATTATAACCTTGTTTTTCAAGATTTTCTAGAGGGATATAAAGCAGGGCTGACACCCAATCCGGATATCCTTTGTAATCGCGAAATTAAATTTAAGTACTTGCTAGAAAAAGCATTAGAGATGGGAGCTGATTTTTTAGCTACCGGTCATTATGCCCGTAATATAGACGGCCAGTTAATGCGTGGCCTAGATGGCAATAAAGATCAAAGTTATTTTCTCTACACTCTTAGCTCTTCTATTCTTTCAAAAGTTCTTTTTCCTGTGGGTGCCCTTGCAAAAACAGAGGTACGTCAAATAGCGAAAGATTTAGGTCTATCTACAGCGCATAAAAAAGATAGTACTGGGATCTGCTTTGTTGGTAAAAGAGACTTCAGGCCTTTTCTCGGCAAGTATTTACAAGCAAAAACTGGACCTCTCCATACCCTTTCAGGGAAATATGTAGGCGATCATGAAGGCGCTGCCTACTATACTCTAGGGCAAAGAAAAGGGCTTGGGATTGGGGGCGCAGGTGAGCCTTGGTTTGTGGTCGGCAAAGATATGGAAAAAAATATTGTTTTTGTTGAGCAAGGAGATCACCCAGCTCTTTATCATCAAGGATTGATAGCTGGAACGGTTTCTTGGGTGAGTGGTCACGCGCCGAGCTCTTCCTTCCGAGCAACGGCTAAAATTCGTTATCGCCAAATGGATGCAGCTTGCCAGGTTGTTTGCCTAGATAATGGAACAGTAGACGTTCTCTTCGATCAAGCTCAAAAAGCTATAACCCCTCAGCAATCTATTGTCTTTTACCAAGGGGATATATGTCTAGGTGGGGCGATGATTACTTCTTCGTATAACCCTTTTCCAACATCTCTTCTTCCATGCACTGATCGTAGGCATCTTCATCTAGTGGAATAGCAAGCGTATCTGTTGTATCTTCACGATCCATTTTCAGACATCTGCTTTTTTCTTCGCTCGGCTGCGCGGGCGCAGCTGGTTGCTGTGCAACAAGTGCTCCATTTACGGCTATAAGTGCCAAAATTATCCAAGAATACTGTTTCATACTTGTCCTTATAAAATTATAAAAGAAACGTTGTACCAAAAAAGGGCTTTTAACACCAGTGTATAGAGGAAGTTATACAACTAGATTTACTGCACCCATTCCATGATCCTACAAGCAACCAGTTTTTTAAATTGATATAACCTTTTGCCCTTAGCCTCTTTCTGAAAAACTCCCGCTACGCCAAGCAAGTGGGTCTTTGCTCCTAAAGAACCTTTCCCATTGCTTCTATAGCTTAACTCTCCATTTCGTTGCTACCTGGTCTGGTTGATAGCTTTTTTTTGCTTGGCGCAGCGGTAAAATACCCAGATCTTGTTCTAAATTAATCCAAGCAGTGCTTTCAGGTAAGGCTTGTGCTAGATCTTGGTAGAGAAAAGTATAGATACCTTTATACGCCTTATCAGCTTTCATAAACTGGACAATAAAAGCATCTCTTTGAAAGCCCCCTACAATAAAACCTACGGGCTTATTTTCAATTATTAAAAGACGGCCGTAGAGATGAAGCTCCTCCATCTTTTCTAAAGCCTCTGCACACTCCCTATAATCCTCTTTATGTTCCGTAGAGCAGCTAGCTAAAACTTCCTTGGCCAAAGGAATATTAGGAGGGGCTAAATTAATGGCTTCCCTCTTTTCATAAAGGTCGAAGAACTGATGCAGCAAATTTCTTTTACCTGATAGATGGCGCCCTTTCAGAAAGGCCATTTTTTCTAAAGTAAAGATATAGTCTGCATCCTCTTCATAACTTTCTTTTGAATAACCTTCTAGCATTACAAGCCATTCATCCGGAATCGGATAGAGGACACAAGATCCCACTAGATTTTTATAATAGTGAAGGCTTTCAGGAGTAAGTGGATCAAGCGGTGTATAGACTTTTTGACCATTGACTGTAACAGTCTCTATGATTGAAAAAGGCCCTTGATGGATTTTGTCTCCAAAAGACTTTCTATAAATATAAAAATTAGGAAAGAAATATTCGGAGAGAATAGAGGGAAGCTGTTTAAGCTTTTCTTCCATAAAGTTTTGATGGCAAGAATCAAGAGGCTCAAACATTTAAGCCTCTTGTTAAAAATACTTTATTTAACCAAATGAGCGACGGAATGTGCATAATCAGCGATACCTACTGTAAACATCTGAATAGCAATAAATGTGAGTATCATACCAGCAATTTTTTCTAAAGCATTTAAAGCAGCTTCACCCACGAGATTTTTAATATAGGAGGAAAGCATTAAAAGGATCATGGAAGGAATCCACGCCCCTATAATGCAGAGAAGCATCCACCAGTCATTTTGCACTTGGTCTGCAAAAATCATAATAGTAGAAATAGTTCCAGGACCCGTCATAATAGGAATAGCAAGAGGAACTATAAAGGGCTCTTGTTGAAAAGCTGTTGCATCTGTTTTAGGAGGAAATAGCATATTAAGAGCAATCAAAAAGAGGATCATCCCTCCTCCAATTCTTAATGCATATAGATTAAGATCAAGGATTTGCAGAACCTGCTTCCCAAAATAGCTAAACAGTAACATGATGCCCAAAGCAATCAATGTTTCGCGTAAAATAATACGTCTTTGGTGCGCTAAGCTGAAGGTTCTTAGCATCCCGATAAGAACGGGAATATTACCAATAGCATTAAAGGTTACGAAAACAGTGATAACGGTAGTCAGAAGATCCATACTTTCCTCTAGTGTAAAAGCTTATGATTATTTTAACTTTCTACTGTTAAAAATGGAAGTCCGCATTTATGGACATACCGCTTTCATTGATAATACGCACTTCGGCAGTTAGCATCATACGGGCTACGTCTACAAGTGAGACTCCGAGGCTAAAGCCGAAAATACGGCTATTTCTAATAACAGCGCCGATCTCTGTTGCTCCCTGTTGCAAGTCTTCTCGTACACGGACACGTGCGGATGACCAATTAAGGCCGACATAAGGAACAAGAAAGCCTACTTGTTGACCAGCAGAGAGCGATACAGTGCCCTCTCGGTAACGAAAAGCTGTTCTGCCGGGCAAATTTTCACCATTAATAATAATGGAGTTTGTGCCTGTCCAACTTGAATCTTCATACTGCCCCGTTAACGAAAGCGCTCCTCTTCCTATATTATGACAGTGCCATTGATATAAAATAGAAGTAGCTCCAAAACCTGCTATAAAATTAGTATTAAACTTCATCGCAAGAGACTCTAATCGGTTAGAAGTCTCCAGTGCCATATTATTACTGCCCGCATAAATATAAAACTCTGCTTGACGTGCAAAATTTAAACTGAGAATACCCTCATTAGAAAAAATAGAGAAATGACGGATGGCAGACTGATCTGTATGCATCTTACGATTATAGACAAAACAGCCCCTATACCCCCCTTTGAATGCCAGATTCTCATATAAATTAAAAATAGGCTCGGACTCTAACGCAGGGCTTAAAGGATTCCCTATACCAAAAGCTGTAAGTTCGATCAAAAGAGCTGCTGTTAAAAGAAAATATTTGTTCATAAAACCTCGTAAATGGAGGAGTATACTAAATCAGCTCAAAAAAAGTCTCTGGAAGTTTAGGTCTACGCAGAATTCCTTTCTCCTGTCTATCAAAGCCCTATTTAATAAAGGCCCTATGCCAGCTATTTTTCTGTCAAAAAAACCTTAGCACTTACATGCTAAGGTTATCGTGAAGCACAATTGGAGAGAAATGTGCTAGAAACGGAAACCCCCGTTAATGGTCATCGCAGTTTCATCGACAAAGCGCGCTTCTGCTGTAATCGTCATACGAGCTATATCAACAAGTGTTATGCCAAGCGCCCAGCCCCAGTTATTACGGCTTTCTAGTGTTTGAGGAGTTATTGTAAAAACACCTATCTCGCTCAAATCTGTAGTAGCAAGATTCGCATGGGCCTTACTCCACTTAACAGCAATATAAGGAATCAAATTATTAACTCTATGCCCCCATGAAAGAGAGGCTTGTGTTTCACGATAGCTCACGAAAGGAAATGACCCTGCAGCTCTATTTAGAGGAGTATTATTATACAAAACTTCCGAGGTGTTTGCATCTGAAACATATTCATAATTGATATCTGCTGTGAGGAAGGATCTACCACAATGGCTACTCCAATCCCATTCCCATAAGATAAATTTTAAGCCTGCTCCCCCTATTTTCTGGGTGGTATAAGCTGCCTCAAGAAAGCTCCCTGTACCAGGAAATGCTGTATTCTGGTATTCTGTAGCAAGATTTTGGCTTGTAGCGCCTACGAACCCATAAATATCACATCTTTCCCAAAGATTCAGTGTTAATACACCTTCATTAGAATAGAGACTATAGTTATTGATGCTGTGTACCGCATCTTCTAATTTACGATCAAAAACATAGTCCCCTCTAAAATCAGCCCTCAGGGACCACCAGCTACCAGGACAGGAGTAAAATACTCCATCCATATTTAAGGCCGGTGCTGCCGGACTTAAAATCGGAGATGCATAAAGGCTGGGCAAAGTTAGTCCTGCGAGTAATATAAGTAGCTTGTTCATGGAAGACCTTTCCTAGGCATTGATTTTTAAACTTAGACCTTCGCACATTATCTTCCTTTTTGTCAAAAAAAAGAGCCCCCACAACACTTTAAGGGTTATGGAGGCTCTTAAAAGAAGAAGTTCTTTATCTTTCTTAGAAGCGGAACTCACCTGTGATTGTCATAGCAGACTCGTCAACAAAACGTGCTTCTGCTGTAACAGTCATGCGCGCGACATCTACTAGTGCTACGCCGACAGCATAACCCCAGTGACGGCCGCTATTAGATGCACCAGCTACATTACCGAATCTTACATGGGCATTAGACCATTTAGCAGCAATATAAGGTGTAAGC
>CAIMEJ010000075.1 GCA_903839985.1 uncultured bacterium
AGCCTTAAGAACTTTTATGGGGGCATTCGGTGGCGGAGGTGGAGGCGGTAACGAATCTATTTTCGAGTCCTTTTTTGGTGGTGGCGGCTCTCCTTCTAGAGGAGGAGCCCAGGCCGGAGCTAGCAAAAAAGTCACTGTTACCTTAAGTTTCGAAGAAGCTGCTTGCGGTACGGAAAAAGAAATATCTATAGCCACCTATCAGCCCTGCACTTCTTGTAAAGGACGTGGTTCTGCGACTGCTGAAGGTGTCAAGAATTGTAAGCGCTGCCAAGGTACGGGCCATGTAGTACAAAATCGCGGTTTCTTTAGTATGTCTACCACCTGCCCAGATTGCCATGGAGAGGGACAAATTGTCACCAATCCCTGCAAAGATTGTTCAGGTAGTGGCCGTGTTAAAGATAAACGGAAAGTAAAAGTCACCATTCCTCCAGGCGTCGACACAGGCATGCGTCTGCGTATGGGCGGTCTTGGTGATGCAGGCGAAGCTGGAGGCCCTCCAGGAGATCTGTATGTTATTATGGATGTACAGCCACATCCCTTCTTCCAAAGACAGGGTGATGACATTACGATTCTTGTGCCTATCACCATTACAGAGGCCTCTCTTGGCTCTAAAAAAGAGATACCTACTCTTAGTGGCGGTATTTGTCGATTAACTATTCCTGAAGGAACTCAGAGTGGTAAAATGCTGCGTATTAGAGGCGAGGGCATTCAAAACGTCCATGGCCAAGGTAAGGGCGACATGCTGGTGACTTTACTGGTAGAAACACCAGGAAAATTAACAGAAAAGCAGAAAGAACTTCTTAAAGCCTTTGCAGAAACAGAGATTCCAGCTAACTTTCCTACAAGGCGGTCATTTTGGGAGAAACTGAAATCTTTTTTTCCTACTGCCTCTTCATGTTAAGGGGCTCTAAATAGATGGTTCTAAAAGAAAAAGTTGTTAAGATTCTAAAAGCCATGCTCTTATCTCGGATGGTAGATGAGAAAATGGGTAAATTAGTGCGTCAAAATAAAGGCGCAACTTTTCAGCTATCTGCAGCCGGCCACGAAATGGCTGGGGTAGTAGCCGCCCAAAATCTTCTTTCTGGTAAAGATTGGGGATTTCCCTACTATCGTGATCAACCCTTTGCTGTTGGTCTTGGCTCAGATCTTGTAGAAATCTTTGGGGCTTTTTTAGCACGTAAAACGAAATATCACTCGTCTGGCCGCATGATGCCAGGTCATTTCTCCTGCAAACCTTTAAGAATGCCCTGCCAATCAAGTGTTGTCGGTTCGCAATATTTACAGGCCGTCGGATTGGCATTAAGTCGCAAGCTCGCTGGAGAGACAGATGTTGTTTATGTCTCTGGTGGTGATGGATCCACCTCGCAAGGCGATTTTCATGAAGCTCTAAACTTTGCAGGCATTCATCAACTGCCCGTTATTTTTTCTATTCAAGACAATGGATTTGCCATTTCTGTTCCAGCTCATGAACAGACATCCGGAGGAAGCATTGTTTCTGTAGCCAAGGGGCATATAGGAGTAGCTGTTTTTGAGGCAGAGGGCACAGATTTTGAAAGCGTTGACGCCGCTTTTTCTGCAGCAGTAGCAAGAGGGCGTGCCGGTGAGGGCCCGTCTGTTGTTGTTACTAAAGTACCTCGCCTGGCAGCGCATAGCAGTAGTGATGACCCTTTAAAATATCAGACTAAAGAGCAATTAGAAGAGGGGAAAGCCCGTGACCCCTTAGTTACCATAAAGGCCTTTGTTTTAGAGAAGGGTTTCTTAAATACGGAAGAAATAACGCAATTAGAAAAGAGCTCTTTTCAAGAAGTAGAGGAAGCTGCAGCTCAAGCAGATTTGTTACCCTATCCCGACATCGAAACAGCTTTAGACAATGTCTATGCCCCCTCTAATCAAGAAGAGACGGTGCTTATACCTCTTAGTGAAGAGAAAATTGTGATGATGGATGCCATTAATCACGCTATTGATGAAGAAATGGCCACAAATCCAGGTATCATCGTCTTTGGTCAAGATGTGGCACGTGGAAAGGGTGGCGTTTTTGGTATCACCAAGAATTTAACCAGTAAATATGGAGAGCAGCGCTGCTTTAATACGCCGCTTGCGGAATCTACAATTATTGGGGTCTCTATTGGTATGTCGCTAGACGGCCTCCATAGACCTGTTGCCGAAATTCAATTCGCGGATTATCTCTGGACGGGTATTAACCAGCTTTTTAATGAGCTCTCCAGCTTTTATTATCGTTCAAATGGCGAATGGAATTGTCCTGTTGTTATTCGTATGCCAACAGGTGGGTATATCCAAGGTGGTCCCTATCATTCACAGAATATCGAAGGCTTTTTAAGCCACTGCCCAGGCTTGATGATAGCCTATCCAAGTAACGCAGCAGATGCTAAAGGTCTTTTAAAATGGGCTATGCGTAATCCAAATCCTGTGGTTTTTCTCGAGCATAAAGCCCTCTATCGCCAGCAAAAATTCTCCGCACGCCCTGAGCCAGATGCCGACTATGTTTTGCCATTTGGTAAAGCCGCTGTTGTCCGTGCCGGTACAGATATTACGGTCGTTACTTGGGGTATGATGGTACTCTACGCAGTAGATGCTGCTGAAAAGCTCGCAGCTGAAGATATATCTATCGAAGTCCTGGATTTACGGACGATTATCCCTTTTGATAAAGAGGCTATACTGACCTCGGTACAAAAAACGGGTAAGGTACTTATCCTTCAAGAAGCTGCTAAAACATCTGGTTTTGGTGCGGAAATTGCAGCACTTATAGCGGAGAACGCCTTCCAATATTTAGATGCTCCCCTAGTACGCATAGGTGCGGAAGACACTCCCGTTCCTTATTCCAAGCTTTTAGAGAATCGCGTTCTTCCTCAACCGGCCCAAATTGAGGCTGCTTTAAGAAAATTAGCGCAATATTAAAACTTATCTTCCTAAAAAAGAGCTAGATAAGATATATGTAAAAGAAAACATATATAAAATATGAAAGCAGTAGAAAGAACAAACCTAAATCCCTCTCTAGAAAGTGCTAGTAGACCGCCTCTTAAAAAGGCTTCTTCAACTACACGTTGTTTTGCTGTTTTTGTCCCCACAATGACACATGCTCCGAGTATAATAAGTCCAAATTTTTGGCAAGAGCGTACAGCAGGCGTTCTTAGTTATTTTATAGGGCATAGCCTGGGTCATATTGCGCTCCTTGTTCAAGGGGTTGCGCATAAATCTATTTAGAAAATAGGACTCTTTTAAGAGGAGCCTACTAGAGTTGTCTTATAGGGTTGCTCTACTTACCTTAAAAACATAATCAGACCCATCAGGGCCATGATAAGATCTTCCGTGAGGGTGACTGTAGTGAGTGGCACCTGTAAAAGTGTGCCGAGGCAGCTGCAGCTGAGGCGTTTTTTTTCGCGTAAGGCTTGGATGACGCCCAGTGAAGAAAAGCTCATAAGAAGAAAAGTGAAGGCATAGAGTGCCGGCAACTCTCTTCCGGCAAGGTAGCCAAGTCCTAGACCAAGTTCTAGAAAAGGGTAGAGGAGGCCATAGGGACGAAAGCGTTTGGCTAGTAGGTCATATTGGGCATAGCCCTCTTGAAAACCACGTAGATCGAGGAGTTTGAAGCCGGAGAAGACAATAAAAAAGCCAGCCATAAATGTCGTTGCAGCAGCATTAATTGCTCGAGATAAAGAGGGTTCTTTTAAAGCGATAACAAGAGAGACTGCTGTAATAAGTAGAAGAATGAGCAGCAGTGGCCAGTAAGAAACAGGTTTGACTTTACGCGGTGACATGAAAGACCTCACTTAGTTTATCTTGATAGGCAATAGATACTTGTAAATTTTGAATACGACTTTGCAGAGTATGATGAAGTGTAGAGAGCGCTTTTTCAGGACTATTACATTCGCTGGAAAGGTGTGCTAGATAGAGCTTTGTAAGGCCTTCATGCAAAAGTCGTGATACAAGAAGAGAGGCCTCTTCATTAGAGAGGTGTCCGCTGCGGCTAAGAACACGCTGTTTATAGACAGGAGGTCTTGAGCTTGCATGGACCATAGCAGGTTCATGATTAGATTCGAGGTAGAGCATATGTGCACCGCGTAGATGATGTTCAACGAGTGTGGTTGCAAAGCCAAGGTCTGTACAGACACCGATTTTCACACCCTTAATTTCAAAAGTGAAGGCTACAGGGTCTACAGTATCATGTTGAATGCTAAAAGGTAGTACATCAAGACCCTGAAAGTGAAAGGGCTCATCGGTTGTGAAGAGCTTAAAGCGAGGAGAGATGTCTAATTCATGAGCAAGAGCTTTTGCTGTACCACTATTTGTAATAACAGGTACATCTTTCAATTTTAAAAGTCCGGGAAGGCCCTGAATGTGGTCTCCATGTTCATGACTGATAAAAATGGCATCTATATCTTGGTAAGAGACGCCTATCTCGGCAAGTCTTTGGAGGGTTATTTTAGCACTTAGGCCCACGTCGATCAGAATACGGGCATCGGGAGTTCCTAAGTAGAGACAATTGCCTTTGGATCCGGAAGCTAAGGGGCAAAAAGTAATCATAGGTAAACCATCATATTATCGTAGGCGAGTTGTATAGAACAATCATAGGAGCAATCTACCATAATTTGATGGGCAAGCTGTTCTTTCATGTGGAGTTCTGTATCTGTAGAAGAGGGGTCGTGATGAGTAATGATCCAGTTCTTAGTGCCGGTATTTTTAACAAAAACAGCCGCATTAGAGAGGGAGGAATGGCCCCAGCCAACTTTTGTACGATAATCTTGTGGCAGGTACTGCGCTTCATGAACGAGAAGATCTACGCCTTTAAAGAATTCGATCAGGCTTTTATCGGCAGCTAGGAGTGGATTATCAATATCGATCTCTTTAGGATGACCGTGATAGCCAACCATCACCTCGTTATCCGTAACATAACCAATTTTTTTACCAGCAATTTCAATTTTAAAGCAGAGTGTTGCACCTGGATGACAGGCATAGGCAGCTGAAATTTTGACAGATCCAATTATTAAGGGTTCATCATCATTAAAATCATGAAAGAAGACCTTTGCCTGCATTTCATTGAGCTTAACGGGGAAGTAATCGCTATCTAGCATGCCCTTAAAGAGATCTTCTAAATGTTTTCCAAATCCTTTAGGACCGTGAATATGGATATCAAATTGATGAGAGTAAGCAGGGGTAAAAAAAGGAAAACCTAAAATATGGTCCCAATGTGTATGGCCGATAATCAGATGTATTTCCTTAAAGCGTCTGTGAACAATCTCTGCACCAAGGCCACGAATCCCTGTACCTGCATCAATAATAATCATGCTATCGGGATGGCTGATTTCAAGACAGGGGGTGTTACCACCAAAAAAAGAATAATCAGGTCCAGCGACAGGTGTAGATCCTCTCGTGCCCCAAAATTTAATATAGGGGACATCCCAGGGAATAGTCGGATTATAATTTTCAATAGAGCTAAGGGCATTTAAGTTATGCAGCGGAAAAGGTGCGGGCTCTAACTTTCCTTCAAAATAACGTTGTACAATACGGTGAATAGTGGCTATAGAAAAAGGCTTGATAAGATAGTAAGATGCGCCTTGCTCTAAGGCTATGCGGTAATCTTGAATAAGAGCACGCCAAGTAGAGAGAATAACACCTATCTTAGGGCCTTCTGGCAGGGCTTTTATTTTTTTGAGGACTTCTATTCCATGCAAGTGGGGAATAAGCTGATCTATGATAACAAGCTGTGGATGAAATTCCTCCACTAATGCTAAACAATCCCTGCCACTTTTAGTGAAAACAAGGTCAAAAGTACTTTCTAAAGCCTCTTGGAGGATTTTTTGTACCGGTTCAGAACTTTCAGCGATAAGAATGCGATTCTTCATTCTATATCATCTTCTTGTAAGGCGGTTTTAAATACAAGAACCTTGCGAGGCTTAGCGCCTTCTTGCGGGCCAATAATACCTCTAGACTCTAGTTGGTCCATAAGGCTGGCAGCACGGGCATAACCGATTTTTAACTTTCTTTGTAAAAAGGTTGTGGAGGCATTACCAGTTGATTGTACAATCTCTAAAGCCTCATTGTAAAGGTCGTCTGTATCCTCTTCCTTGCCACCTTGCAGGCGCTCTTCAGGAACAAAATTATCGAAAGAGGGTATAAGATAAGAGGGGCCGCGTTGCTTGCCGATAAAATCAATGACACGGTTGATGTCTTCATCGCGAATAAAAGCCCCCTGCGCACGTGTCAAGAGAGATGTTCCTGGAGGAAGGAAGAGCATATCGCCATTACCGAGTAATGTTTCTGCCCCAATCTCGTCTAGAATAATTTGGCTATTAATACGGTTAGCTACTTTAAAAGCGATACGTGTAGGAAAGTTAGCCTTAATAAGGCCTGTAATAACTTCCCGAGAGGGCCTTTGTGTAGCAAGAATAAGATGGATGCCGACAGCACGCGCCATTTGGGCAATACGTGTAATAGGCATCTCTATATCACCGGCTGCTGCAATCATTAAGTCAGCCATCTCATCAATGATTGCAACAATGTAGGGCATCGTATCAGGGATTTCTAAATGCGTACCTTCCGGTTTACTCCTGTTCTCACGGTTATTAAATCCTAAGATATTACGACATGCAGTCACTTTTAAAATTTCATAACGTTTTTCCATCTCTCTTACGAGCCAGTGAAGAGCTGCTGCAGCACCTTTGGCCTCTGTGATAACAGGAGCTATCATATGGGGTAAGTTACTGTAAGCCGTCAGCTCCACTTTTTTAGGGTCTACCATTAAAAGGCGTATTGTATCAGGGCCTGCACTCATTAAAATAGACATAACTAGTGTATTAATACAGACAGACTTTCCAGAGCCAGTGGCCCCTGCAATAATACAGTGGGGCATTTTAGTAAGATCACAGGTTACCTCTTCCCCACTTACAGCTTTACCGAGTAAAACAGGTATTTGAAAAGCTTTGCCTGATTGGCGGTAAGCCTCGAGCATTTCCTTAAAGCCTACTTCTTGAGGGCGCGGACTTGGAATTTCGATGCCTACGCAAGCTTTGCCTGGAATAGGTGCTATAATACGCAGAGACTTTGCCTGCATATTAAGGGCGATATCATTCTCTAAAGCCTTGATCTTCTGAACTTTAACGCCAATTGCTGGCTGAACTTCAAAAGAGACAATGGTCGGGCCACAGCTGATCTGCCCTACCTGCGCTTCAATGCCGAAGCTTAGCAGAGTCTCTTCTAAGACACGTGCTTGCTGTTGAAGTTCTTTATGTAATAGGGAAGTATCAAATTTGGCCACATCCGTTAAGAGGGCTAGAGGGGGCAGCACATAATCACCTGCTTTAGCTGGATTAGGAACAGGGACTGTCTTAGGGAGAGGTTTAGATAAAGTAGACGGAACTGGTTCTTTGGTCCTTGGTTGAATCTCACGCATCACAGCTGTTTTTAACTTAGCCGTTAAAGAGGGTAGTGTAGACAGAGGGGGTCTTTTGAGAGGGTCCGGCATTAGTTCTTTAGTAGCTGGTTTTTTTATCGATTTTTCAAAAACAGGGATAATAGTTCTGCGTTTCAAGCGTTCTTTGAGGCTGTTTAACTTTTCGAGGCAAAAATGAGCGGGCTTCCAAGCAGTTAACTCGAGGCCTGCGGCTAGAGCAATAGCTGTAAAAACAAGAAAAGTCCCTGTATTACTTAAGAGCCTTTGCAAATTGAGAAAAGGTAGATCATGTAAAATATAATAGGAGGGAATACCTCCTAAATTATAACGCAGAGTCCGAGGGGCGATGAGTTCTTTTACTACGCTATTACCTGCAAGTGCTGCAAGAGCCGGGGCTATTTCGGCTAGAAGATTTAAAAGAAGGGTCGTGGAAAAAAGAACGAGAGTAAATAAAAGGCATTTAAAAGGGAGCTCTTCTACCTCTTCTTTGGAGATCCATTTAAGAGAGAGTAGAAAAAGACCTGTTAAAAGCAAGTAGCTTGCAAGACCGAAGCTAAAGCGTAAAAACCAGCCAATACCATGGCCAATTAGCCCAAGAAAATTGCTGGTACTGTTTTCTGGTGTAAAGCTTACCAAGCCTAAAAAGGCTAAAAGGGTAGAGATTAGAACCAACAGTCCTAACAATTCCTTAGAGATCACATCCTGTAAACTGCGGTTTTTTGCCATAATAGTGTCATGTTAGTATAAGAGCTACAATCCCCACAACCGCACAATAAAGGGCGAAGGGTTTTAAGCTCACTCTTTTAAAAAGAATAAGAACGCCTTTTAACATAAAGCTTCCCACTGCAAAAGAGATAACAAAACCCACAATATAGATAAAGAAAGGAAGGTTGGGAGCTTGTTCCTTGCCCAAGATAATTTTTGCACTTTCCAGAGTAATTCCCCCTAAAATAGTGGGAATAGCTAGTAAAAAAGAAAATTTGGCGGCCTTTACGCGCTCCCATCCCAGGAATCTGGCCATAGCAATCGTACTTCCACTTCGGGAAATACCAGGCAAGAGAGCCAGTCCTTGGGCAAGGCCGATCAAGAGGGCAGATGTCTTGGTCCCAACGCTTCTTTTGCGACTAAAATATTCACCGCAGAAAAGGATAAGGCTTGTTAGCAAAAAGAAATAACCTAAGAGATGAGGTTTGTCATAGACATCTTTCACGGTTTTTATAGCAAAAACAAGGGGGAAAAGGGGGAGGGTAGCGATAACTACCATCCAAAACTCTTTTTTATTTTGCCAAGCGCCCTTTATCTCTTTTCTGAGGACAAGCAAAATAGAGAAAAGTGTTCCTCCATGGCAGATAAGATCAAAAAAAAGAAATTTGCCCTGTAGTCCAAAGAAGGTTTCGAGAAGCTTAAGGTGTCCAGAAGAACTTATAGGAAGAAATTCGGCGAGTCCTTGCAAAAGGCTGAGTAAAACAGCTTGAATAAGAGACATAGCCTACCTGGTAAGAAAAAGTGGGCGATCGACGGGATTCGAACCCGCGACATTTGGAACCACAATCCAACGCTCTAACCAACTGAGCTACGACCGCCAAATAAGGCGTTCATTGTCTCGTAAGGTAGATGTTTTTGTCAATCATTCAAAATAACTTGATGCAAAACAACTTAGACTGTTACAAATGTGCAAAACAGGGTTATGTAGGACAAGTATGCAGATGAGTTTTAAGAAATGTTTGCCTTTTTTATTAATAGCTACGTCAAGCATTTTTGCTGGCAATACAGTTCAATGTGCTCCCCAATGCCCAAAAGAATACATAGGTCCTTACGGCCAATCTCTTGATGTTGGCATTCAATATGCTTGGTTTGCTTTCACATCTCCTCCGGACTTTACAGGAAGCACTATAGGGGCTATGGCCCGTGTGACGTACCAGGTTCCAGATCAGCTCTTCGGCCAGATGCGCTTTGCCTATAATAATGGCTCTTTGTGGAGCACTCAGGCAACAAGCCGTAATACAGATACCTATTTTGATTTTTTAGGTGGCTACTGTTTTAACTTGAATTCTCAATGGACTGTGACTCCTTACATAGGTCTTGGTTTTGACTTTATTACAGATAATAAGGCCGCTTATACAGATGGTATTACACAAGTGCCAGCTATTAAGCTGCATTATCAAACAGATTACGCAGTAGCTGGCTTTGAAACACGTTACTCCTGGTGTAAGTGGTCGATCGCGGGACAGTTCGAATGGCTGCCTTCTTTCAACCAATATCTTACTATTTCTAATCTTGACGGCAGCGCCTGGAACATGCATTGGAACTCTAACTATGCCATACGCATTCCCGTTAGTTATAAAATATCTAAATGCGTTTGGTTGGAAGTAGCTCCTTTTTACCGTTATTTTGCTATAGGATCTTCAGATGTTCTTGGCCTTCCTGAAAGAAATATGAATCAAGTAGGAGCTTTTGCAGCACTCCGCTTCTTCCTCTAGCATTTTACTGGTTAACTTAGGAAGTCCGCGTAGTACGCATCCCTACCACGTTTTCCGCTATCTAACGGAATTCTTAACAGATCCGTGTGTGATAGAGCTCCCTTTTTGGAAGAGGCAGCTTCTTGTAAGGGGTCTTATCGTTCCTTTTCGTTTTCTAGAAAGTGCTGCTAACTATAAAAAGGTATGGACAGAGGAAGGGTCGCCTCTTATTGTTTGGGGCGAAAAAGTACGCCTTCTTTTAGAAAAATCGCTTAACCTCCCCGTTCATCTAGCGATGCGTTATCAAAAGCCGAGTATCAAAGAGGCTCTTGAACGTATTAAAGGGCCCGTTATTGTAGTGCCTCTTTTTCCACAATATGCGGATGCTACAACAGGCTCCATCGTTCAAGAAGTAAAAAAATGGCGTCCTGATGCCACTTTTGCTTTTCTTCAACCCGACCATCCGACAATGATCCGCGCTATGGCTGCTCAGGTAACAGAAGACTTCGACCATCTTCTCATGAGCTTTCACGGGCTTCCTGTAAAACAAGACCGTACAGGTTATAGAGAGGCCTGTTATCAAACAGCCGCAGCCCTTGGTAAAGAGCTAGGTCGCCCTTACCATGTCTCCTTTCAGTCAAGGCTTGGCAAAGAGCCTTGGCTTGAGCCCTATACAAGCGACGTTCTGCCTACACTTGAAGGCAATGTAGCCGTTATGTCCCCCTCTTTTGTTGCCGACTGCGTTGAAACAACCTACGAACTCGGAATGGAATATCGCCCACTCTATAAAGGTCCTCTTATCTCCTGCATGAATGATCATCCTATCTGGATTGATTCACTGAAAGAACAGATAGAAGCATGTCTTTGAGATAGATTCTTTTATAAATTGAACTGCGATGGCCGTTTTTGTAACGAGATCCCCATAAGAAAGGTGGCGCATATGATTAATATACAGGTGCTTGTAGAAATATGCCCGTAAATATTTAATTTAACACCTGCAGGTAGTCCTGTAACAGTTTTTAGGATTATATCCGTATACAGAAGATTGAGTTTGTGCAGGAATACCCCCATATAAAGAGGGTCTAAAAGAAGGGCTAACAGCAGAAGGGCCATAGAAAAAGTCACAAGAAAGGGAAAAAAGAGATTATAGATAAGGCATAGCAGTGGGAATTGATTAAAATAGGCAATAAGAACCGGATAGAGAAAGATATTAACAGAGAGGCCCAGTGCTAGTGATTTTTTCAGAAAGTTCGCTATAATATAAAGGACCTGATGAGAGTATTTAAGCCCAAGGGCTTCTTTAAGGGGATAAGAGCGAACGAGCGTGTAGGAAATGAGGGCCTCAAAAGGCTTATAAAAAAGAAGAATACCTAAAGTTGCCAGAAAACTCAGCTGGAAACTAAGGCGTAGAGCATTTTGAGGGTCCATTAACAGGATGATAATAAGGGCCAGTCCCAGTCGGTTGATACTATTAGAGGTTCTAGAAAGAAATTGTCCTAAGAAGATAATCTCAATGCTAATAAGGGCCCGAATAAGAGAGGGTGCTGTGCCTACATAGAGCATATAAAGTAAAAGTAGCAGCATCAATACGACTAGAGAGATCTTGTGAGGTAGTGCCCGGCGGATAATAATACCTAGGAAGGCTGCGATCAGGGAGAAGTGAAAACCCGAAATAGCAAGGACATGTTGTAATCCTACATCACCCAGAAGTTTTTTAAGATAGGTGTTATCAAAATTACCGGTAAAAATTCCGATAAGAAAGTGTGCAGCATGGCTTCTTCCTAGGCTATGCTCTAGGTGTTTGTCGAAAGCCTCAGCTGGAATTTGTAAGGAAAAAGAGGTCTTTGGACAAAAAAAACAGGCTGTAAGGGTAAGTGTCAAAAAGAGGGCAAGGCGTTTTTTATCTAGGGCAAAGGTGATAAAAAGAAGAGGAAGGAGTGTAAAGAGCTTTTGTGATAGACAGTAGCTAAAGCCACAAAGAAGTCCCAGGCCATAAAGAAAAAAGGGAGCCTCTTTCCAGTATATTACGGATGCGGTGTAGCATCTTCTGTGAGAGAGTCTGTAATAATACGTGAGCCTCGCTTGCCACTGATAAGCCAAAATAGCCATTGTGCCATAACAAGAAAACGGCCTCTAAAGGTTACTAGATAGGCTATATGAATAAAACACCAGGCCAGCCAAGCTAAAAAGCCTGTTAATTTAAGAGGGCCTGCAGAAGCTACGGCTTTATAAAGACCGATGGTGGCCATAGAGCCTTTGTCAAAGTATTTAAAAGGTTTTCTTTTGCCTCCTGCAATGATCTTACCAACATAGCACCCTTCTTGGATAGCAGCTGGTGCTACACCTGGAATTATTCGTCCTTTTTTATCTTTTACTGAGGCTGCATCACCTATGGCAAAGATATTAGGAAATCCAGGGGCTGTAAGATCTTCTTCTACAATCACCCGCCCTTGACGATCTAAGGGAACATTTAATGTTTTTAAGAGGGGGCCAGCTTCATTTCCTGCGCACCAAATAGCATTTTTGGTAGGTATAAATAAGGTGTCGGTAAGAACTCCATCATCATTGATATCTACCACTTTATGGCCTGTAAGTACGATAACACCTAATTTCTCTAAGTCTTCACGCGCTCTTTGACGCAGTGCTGGTTCAAAAGTCGGCAGAACATCAGGGGCTGCTTCTATTAAATAGATGCGACTTTTTTTGACATCGATCTGTGTGAAATCTTTCAGCATCGTTTTATAGGCAATTTCTGCAATAGCGCCGGCCATCTCCACACCTGTTGGTCCAGCACCTATCATTACAAAATTTAAATAATGTTGAATTTCAAAACGATTATGGCTGCGTTCGGCAAGTTCAAAGGAGCGCAGAATATGTTCACGAATACCTTGAGCATCCTCGAGGGTTTTGATTCCAGGAGCGAATTTTTCCCAAGCTTCATTACCAAAATAGGAATGTTTAGCACCTGTTGCCAGAACTAGATAGTCATAAGATACTGGATCACAGTATGTTAGATTTACTACCTGTTTTTCGGTATCGACTGATAGGGCTTCGCTCATAATAATGCGGACATTCTCTTGGTCTCTAAAGATCTCACGTAGAGGTGTTGCAATATCAGAAGAGGAGAGTGCAGCGGTTGCTACTTGATAGAGAAGAGGCTGAAAAAGATGATGATTAGTACGATCAATAAGAGTGATTTCAACAGGAGCATTTTTGAGCTTCTGCGCTGTATTAATTCCAGCAAAACCGCCACCAATAATAAGAACTTTTTGTTGCATTTTCCTAGAGTCTCAGATTAGACGGATCTTTTCAAGAAGTTTACGGAGGTTAATTGACAACATAAGGGGTAATCCTTTATTTCCAAACTATGAACAAATATGTGAAACGCTTCTTTGAAGAAGCGCGGGAAGATACAGATAGGGGTCACTTTCATAAAGTGATAGCTGTGAATAAAAATGTGCCGTGGGAAGTTGTTCAACAAGAAGCTGCTACAACACCACGGGGATGGTTCGAACTTGCCCATATTGATGTGGAAAGTCGGATAGAATTTGTCGAACAATTTTGGAACCTCCAATTAGCTGAGCATCCTTTAGTAGAGGATTTTTTTGAAAGGGTGGATGATATTGTTCTATTTCTTGTGCAGCAAAAAGAGGAAGAGGCCTTCAAACCACATCTGGTATATAGTCTCAAAAATGACGAGGGCTTTTACCAAGGAACGCCGCCTTTTTCAGATGGAGTTATTGAAGACCACAGCTTTTTTAAGGGAGAACCGTTACCTGCTGACTACTTAGCTTTTCAACGTATTCATGGACAGTTTGGCAAAAATGCAGATAGCGGTATTTATAATATTAAGCAGATATTAGATGGTTGGAAGCTGCTGCAAGATTTTTTAAAAACACGTGACCCTATACTTTTTTATGGTGGTGAGCCCATAGATGGAAAAAAACTCATTCCTTTTTATAATTCGTATGAACGATACTCCTGGCAATGCTTTTGTGCTGATTGGTTACCGGAAGAAGAAATGGGGAACACTTTGATAAATCATGAAACAGTATTCTTACCAATGCTGCATGTAGACTGCTTTGAAGGTCTTGTTTTCCCCTCCTTTCTTGACTGGCTTGAATTCTATCTGCAGTCGCCTTTAGAGGTTTGATTTGTATCTAGTTAAAGACCTTTATAATGCACATGGTATAGCGCTTAGCCTAGAGATCATTGCAGGAAAAGAGGGTCTTCAGCATAAGATCAAAGTTCCTGAAGTCCATAGGCCGGGTCTTGCTCTTACGGGCTATTTAAAACATCATGCCGGTAAAAGAATCCTTGTCTTCGGCAAGGTTGAAATGGAATATCTGCGTGATTTATCTGCGCCTGTCAGGCTTAAGCGCATCAAAGATCTTTTGCAATTACCAACACCTGCAGTGATAGTCGCTAGGCGTTACAAACCAACGCCTGAACTCATTTCTGTCTGTAATGAAATGAAGATACCTCTTTTTCGTACGAAAATGCCTACGATGGAATTAATGAATAAACTGGCTGTTTTTCTCAACGAAGAATTTTCTCCAAGTATTACCTGTCATGGCACTTTAGTAGAGATCTACGGGGTAGGAGTACTTATTCAAGGAGCCTCTTCTGTAGGCAAGAGCGAAGCGGCTCTTGGTCTTATCGAAAGAGGTCACCGACTTGTCTCAGATGATGTAGTGCGCGTTAGAAATCGCGAAAATTGTTATTTAGAGGGTTCGGGAGCAGAGCTAACACGTTATCATATGGAAATCAGAGGCATTGGTATTGTCAATGTTGCAAATCTTTACGGAGCTGTCTGTGTACGTGATTACAAAAACGTAGAAGTTGTTGTTCAGTTAGAAGCGTGGGATGATAATCACTTTTATGACCGTGTAGGCATGGATGAAGCTGTGCTCGATATTCTAGGGATAAAGATTCCTTTCCATACACTTCCTGTGAAGCCTGGGCGTGATGTTGTTCTTCTTTTAGAAACAATTGCTTTGAATCACCGATTAAAAATGATGGGATATAATTCGGCTAAGGAGTTCAATAGCAAATTAATGGAAACAATTGCTAAGAAACAACGTAAAGTCTCTCGGAGTTTAAAATGAAAACTGCTACCAATAAACTCGTGCGCTCTGTTCAAGTGGTCAATGCCTTGGGTATTCATACAAGACCGGCGACCATGATTGTTAAGATGCTACAAAACTGTAAAAGTCAGGTGAGTTTTACACTGCGTAAAGAAAAAATTAATCCTAAAAGTATTATGAGCATCTTAATGTTGGCTGCGGCCAAGAACAGTCGTATTACCATTGAAGTTGAAGGTGAGGATGCGGAAGTAGTGATGCAGAATCTAGTTGCCGGTTTTGAAAGTGGCTTTGGGGAGTAATTTTGCCGTCTGAAATTGTTCTTAAAGGTATAGGTATATGTCCAGGAATTGCTATAGGACCTCCTTTTGTTTTTACAAAAACAACATTGGAAATATGCCCAGGTCTTATTGAAGATAAAGATATAACCAATGAAGTGGCTCGCTATCGAAGAGCTATTCAGAAAAGTCATAAAGAACTGGAAGCATTACGCAGAGAGTTCTTACAAGATTTAGTAGGAGAAGGCTTAGCTTTAATCGATGCTCATCTTGTCTTACTGCGTGATCCCGAGTGGATGAAGTCGATCGAAGAGCATATTACAGAGCAGAAAAATAATGCGGAAGCGGCTATTTTAGCAACACTTGCACATTATAAAGAATGTTTTAGTCGGTTGAAAGACCCTCTTTTTCAGTCACGTTTTACAGATATTCAGGATGTGGCTAACCGTTTACTGAAGGCCCTTAGTCATCGTACTAAGAGAAAGATAGACAAATTGCCTCCTTCCGCCGTATTCTTTTCGGACGAGATTTCTACCTCTGACACTTTTTGGACAAAAAAAGCCGGTGTTATTGGATTTGTTTCACGAAAAGGAGGTCCTACATGCCATGCAGCTATTATGGCAAGGGCACAAGGACTTCCCTATATTGTCGGAGTGGATGTTAGCCAAGTGCCTGTAGATATATTAGATACGGTTATTGTAGATGGTGAGACAGGTGTGATTATTCTTAATCCCACACTCGAACATCGTGAAACTTTTTATACACGTCAAAAAGAATTAAAGGCTTACGAAAGCAAAAAACTGAAAGATGCTGCACAGACAGCTGTTACTGCCTGTGGTGTTCCTATCAGCGTGAAGGCTAATGTTGATTATAGTGATAAATTAGGTCCATTTAATCATGCAATTGATGGCATTGGTCTTTTCCGCTCCGAATCGATTGTTATGGATCTTCGTCTCATGCCTAGCGAGGAAGAACAGTTCATCGTTTATAAAGAGCTTCTTGATAAGATGGGGCAAAAGCCAGTTGTTATTCGTACTTTTGACCTTGGCGGCGATAAAAATGTTCATCATAATACAACGGAAGATAACCCCTTTCTTGGATGCCGAGCAACAAGGCTTTTGCTACGAGAAAAACATCTTCTCAGAGCCCAGCTTCGGGCTATTTTACGCGCCTCTTATTTTGGAACGGCCCATATTCTTTTTCCGATGATTTGCGCCCTCGATGAGCTTTTAGAAGTTCTTTCTGTTTTAGATGATGTTAAACAGGAGCTGCGGGAGAGTCATGTAGCCTTTAATGAAAAGATTCCTATCGGCTGTATGATTGAAGTGCCTTCAGCGGCACTGATTGTGGATAAAATTATGCGTCATTGTGATTTTCTATCTATCGGTACAAATGATCTTGTACAGTATACGATAGCAGTTGATAGAGGCAACTCTCTTTTGAATCATCTCTACAATCCTCTTCATCCGGCAGTATTGAGGCTCATTGAACACGTCTCTAAAGAAGCCGCATTAAAAAACTGTCCTCTCTCCGTATGTGGTGAGATGGCATCTGATGTGCGTTATCTTCCTTACCTACTAGGCCTTGGCATCAAAGAGATCTCTGTTAACCCACGGCTTCTCCACACTGTGAAAGAAGCCATTAGTCAGATTACATTATTAGATGCTAGAGAATTGGCCGTGAATGCCTTGTAAACTAGAAGCTGAAGCCAGGTGGCAATCCACCAGAGAGAGCCCCTAAATCAGGCATAGCTTCTTTCTTTACTTTCTCACCAGCTGCTTGATGCGCTTGGATAATGAGGTCTTGTAGACCCTCAACATCTTCTGGATCCACACAGGAGGGATTGATAACGATTTTTAAAAGATCCCCATCACCATTCAGGGTGACGCTTACCAGATCACCGCTGGAGGCTGCTGTAAAGCTTTTGCTTTTAAGCTCTTCTTGAAGATGTGCAAATTGCTGCTGCATCAATTTAGCTTGTTTTTTTTGTTTTGAATATCCTGTTCCCATAAGTCTCTTAATTAATGGCGTTTAATGGTGCCTTCGAGTTCGACGGCGGCAAATTGTAAAAGGGTTTCTATACGCTGTTTATCGGAAGTTTTTGACAAAGATGGCTGGTCCTTTGTATTAACTGCAGTAGCTGTTTTCGGAGGAGCTAAAGAATCCTTTGAGGCAGCTGTAGTAACTGTTTTGGCTGGAGCTAAAGAATCCTTGGAAGGGGCTATTGGAGCTGTTAAGGGTGCAACTGCCGCAGATAGACTGGCTTCTGGTTTAATAGAAGTGATAGTTTGTGCTTTTGAATCGGACTTCAGCTGTGTAAAGGTTTGTTGCTGGGATATGTTTTGTGTCGCAGTCTTGGAAGGGGCGGCCGTTTTTAAAAGGTTTTGTTCCAGGGTCTCTAATCGTGCTACCAGCTGCTCTAGAGTCATTTTTTTATGGAGATGGATAATAAAGAGAAACGCCGCTTCTAACTTTAAAGGGAGGCTAATTGCATTTTTAAGCTCGCTTTGGGTCTTTAAGAGATATTCTAAAATAAGCAAAGCTTGGCAGTCGGTATAGGGAGAGGGGTCTTTACACAAGATTTTATGGAGAGTTTTCCGAAAATGTTGCAGAAGCTGTTCAAAAATAGCTGTTAGATCACAACCCGATTCAGTGATCTGCTGGACAGCATCAAAGGCAAAGACCAGCCTATCTTCCGTAAACGCTTTATCGAGAGCATCAAAGATACTTCCTGGAGCAATGCCTAAGAAAAGAGCGGCTTTTTCAGCAGTTAGCATCTCTTGGGAAGAAGAAAGTAGCTGATCTAGAAGGCCCTCCGCATCACGAAGGCTTCCTTCTGCACGCTGAGCAATAAGATCAAAAACAGCATTCTCTACAGAACCACCCAGTTCTTTCACAACTCTTTGAAGTTTTTTAATAATATTTTCTTCACTAATGCGCTTAAGAGGAAAGTGTTGACAGCGGCTTTTAATAGTATCAGGAATTTTATGAGGTTCTGTTGTGGCAAAGAAAAACTTAGCTTTGGGAGGAGGTTCTTCTAGCGTTTTTAAAAGAGCGTTAAAGGCCTCTTTTGTGAGCATATGAACTTCATCTATCAGATAGATCTTATAGGATCCGTGGGTCGGGCTATAGCCGATTGTTTCATTAATTTGGCGAATATCATCAATACCCCTGGAGGAGGCTCCATCAATTTCTATAAGATCTAAGGAAATTCCGGTAGCAATCTCTTTACAAGAGGGGCAGTTATTACAAGGCTCGAAGTCTGATGAAGAGCTAGAGCAGTTAAGTGCTTTAGCAAAAAGTCTGGCCAAAGTCGTTTTTCCACTCCCTCTTCCCCCTGAAAAAAGATAGGCATGGGAGACACGGTTTAGCGCAATAGCACTGAGCAGAGTTTTTACAACAGGTTCTTGGCCAATTACTTGCGAAAATTTTTGCGGGCGAAAAGCACGAGCAATGGCTTGATATGTTTTCATATAAGACAGTATGGCACTTTATCTTTTAAGTTTGCAAGGAGAGGAAATACTCTAAAAAAGGAAAATTTGATTTATCCGGCTCTATATGTTATGCTCAAACTATTATGAAGGAACCCGAGTTAGAGTCTCACCATCTAGATCATATGGATGATCTGGACGAAAAGTCTTTTTCCCCTCAGACCAGCCTTGTTCTTAGATGGCTTATACTGCTGCTTCTAGGCTCTTCTATATTTATTTTTTTACAAATGAAAGAGACGCGGATCGATATTCTAAAAGTAGGCACCCCTGCTTCTAAATATATTGTAGCGCAGATTGATTTCTCCTTTCTCGATGAAGAGAAGAACTTTCTTAAAAGGCAAGAGGCTGTACAGGCCATTGGACCTATCTATAAAATTGATGAAAAGCAGTTATTTGACCGCGAAATAGATCTCGATCGCTATTTGGTTTTTAACCCTTCATGGCGCGCTTCTGCACAAGGCTATAATTTTCAAGATATATATCGTACAGTTGATAATGTGCAAAGGGCACTTTTTGCTAGCCGCTACACGGATTTGTCGACACTTGCAGAAATTGGGCATCTTCCACATAACTCTTTTCTTAAAAAGTTTCTTTTCCAATTTTTTATGCCACCGGCTTCTTTAGAAAATGACATCAGTATTCCAAGTGACATCTGGGACAATCTGGTAAATATTGCCTTTGCTGGAGAGATTTATGATAAAGAGACACTTTCCTTTGTAGTAGACTACTATAAGCAGAAAAATTGGCAACTGAAGGAAGATGTTCTTTTAGGGCAAATGCTGCAAAAAATGGTTCAAGATAGTATCCCTAATCAATATTCACATATGCAAGCAGGTGAGCGTATTATCGATGAGGGCCAAGTCGCTACCACTCGTAATATTGCCATGCTTGTGGCCATGAAAAAAAAGATGCGTCTCTATCATAATCCCTGGAAGTCACAGATCTTTTTAGGAACGGCTATTCTCTCGGCTATTTTATGTATTACTTGGTGTATTTACTTACGTTATTTACACTCAGATGTCCTCTATTCGGCAAAAAAGATGCTTTTACTCGTTCTTATTCTGATACTTACTTTAGGCTTTTATAAGGGCATCGAGTACTTTTTGCTACGCAATACAAGTAATATCCTTGAGCATGTACGTTATCCAATTATTGTGCCTTTTGCGGCTGTATTGCTCAGTAGTTTAGTCAACGTACGTATAGCGCTCTTTTCATGCGTCTCGATATCAATTGTTTTAAGCCTTGGTAGCGCTATGGATCGCAATGGGTTTTTTATAGCTAACGTCCTTCCAGCCATTATTTGTGTTATGGCTATGCAGGGTCTGCATAAGCGTAAACAAGTTTTGAATGTATTAGCAAAAGCCTTTTTTATTGCCCTACCAATTGTTCTGGGTCTCGATCTTTTTAAAGATCAAGCTTCTATGCCTGAACTTACGTATGATGCCGTAGCGACGCTTGGCTTTATGCTGCTGAGCGCTATTCTAGTTATAGGTCTTATGCCTGTCTTTGAGGGTCTATTTCGTGTGATGACAGATATTAGTCTCATGGAATTTATGGACCCTTCTAATCCGCTCTTAAAGCGCTTAATGATTGAAGCTCCAGGTACCTATCAGCATTCTATCGTTGTGGGTAATTTAAGTGAGGCCGCAGCTATTGCTGTAGGAGCAAATGGTCTATTCTGCCGTGTTTCTACCCAGTACCATGATATAGGCAAATTAATAGCCCCTCAATATTTTACAGAGAACCAGCAAGCGGGTGTCAGTATGCATCAACTTCTCACCCCTTTAGAGTCGGCGCAGGTTATTATTTCTCATATCACGGAAGGCGTTGCTATGGCTCGTAAGGCGGGGCTTCCAGAATCATTTGTGGAGATTATTCGTGAGCATCACGGCTCTTCTCTTGTCTATTATTTTTATCATAAACAGATTGAATTAATGGGTGGAGACGGCAGCTTGGTAGACGAGAAAGAATTTCGTTATTTTGGGCCTAAACCTCGCACGAAAGAATCTGCTATTATTATGATTGCAGACTCTCTAGAAGCAGCTTCTCGCTGCCTGGATGATTTTAGTGAAGAGACAGTATCTAATTTAGTGGAAAGAATAGTCTCAGAAAAAGCAGAAGATGGTCAGTTTGATGAGTGTCAGTTAACATTTGAAGAATTACAAGTTATTAAAAAGACACTTATTAAAACGATATGTGCTTACGGACATTCCCGTATAAAATATCCCCTAAGACGCATTACCAAACCTGTTTCTCTCTAAGAAGTATTAATAAAAGCTTCTAAAACACAAGGTCTTTCTAAGGACTTTTAGTAAGAGTTTCTAAGAAACGAGTCTCTCTAAGGACTTTTAATCGGTGCCTCTACAGCATTTTTCTTAAGGTCTTTTAATTAGATGCGCTATTCGAGCATTCTATTGCAAGAAGGCTTTGAGGGACTCTAGATAAGCATCTAAGCGCTTATCTGCTTTCAGTATCGCCTCTTTAATATCTCCTTTTTCACGTACTTCTGCATAGAGTTTTATTTTTGGTTCAGTCCCTGAAGGGCGTATAACAAGCCGGCTATCATCGGCAAGCCAAAATACTAATACATTGGAGATCGGTAGGAGTATAGGGGTCTCTTTTTTACTTTGCGTATCTAGAGAGATTCTTTTTTGATAGTCATCTACTTTAATAACAGCTGTTTTATTAAAGGAGGCGGGTAGGTTTGTGCGCAGTTTTTGCATAAAGCCCGTAATCTGGTCAGCACCTTTTTTTCCTTCATAGACAAGGGAGGCTAGCTTTTCACGAAAGACACCCTCTTTTTGGTAGATACTATGAAGCTTTTGTTGGAGTGTGTGGTTTTGCAGTTTAGCTTGCAGGGCTACTTCAGCAATCAACGCAGAAGCAACAATTGCATCTTTATCACGTGCATGGGTTCCTAGAAGGCTCCCATAGGATTCTTCCCCGCCATAAATATATTCATAAGGATGGCCGCTATTTTCCCATTCGGTCATGAGCTGACCAATATACTTAAAGCCCGTTAAAACATTAAAACAGGGTCTTTTATAGGAGCTTGCAATAGCTGCGAAAAGCTCACTTGTTACAATTGTTTTAATGAAAGCGGCTTTAGGAGAGAGCCTATTTTGCTTTGTGAGAGACTCTAGAATATGATTGAGGCATAAACAGACGATCTCATTACCATTAAAAATAACAGGATCACCTACGTCTTTAGCAACAATTCCCATGCGATCACAATCAGGATCAGTACCAATTAAAATATCAGCATCCAGAATCTTTAATTTTTCGATCCCTAAGGTAAGCGCAGCTTTTTCTTCAGGATTCGGGCTGGGTGTTGTAGGGAAATCACCGTTAGGAACAATTTGTTCTTGGACGAAGTGAAGATTAGAAAAGCCCCAATCAGCAAGAGCTTTGGGTACCATCGTAATACCCGTTCCATAAAGGCTTGTATAGACGATTTTGAGCAGATGCCCTTCTTTATGGTTTACTTCGGGCCAAAGTGCAAGAGGTCTGATTGTGTCAAGGTAGGCTCTATCTATTTCTTCATGAATCTCTTCAATGAGGGGAGAGTCGAGAGAGCTGATTTGTTTTACTTGAGTGGGTGATTGAACAAGATCGACTTCCTGAATAATGCCCTCATCATGAGGTGGCACAACTTGGCCCCCATCATTCCAATAGACTTTGTAGCCATTGTAGATAGCTGGATTGTGAGAAGCGGTGATCATGACACCAGCCGATGTCTTTTTATAGCGGCAGCCAAAGGATACCATAGGCACAGGCCTTAGAGAGGCGTAGAGATAGGTTTTAATGCCATTTGCGGCCATTACTTTTGCTGTTTCTTCAGCAAAAAGACGAGAGTTATGCCGGCTGTCATAACCTACAATAAGGGAAGGGTTCTCTATATTTTGTTTTAATATATAAGTAGCAAGACCCTGCCCAGCGGCACGTATAGTGTAGACATTCAGCCGGTTGGAGCCAACACCCATAAGGCCACGGAGGCCTCCAGTGCCAAAAGAGAGTCTTTTGTAAAAGGCATCAACTAGTTGATCTGGATGCTCTTTTTGGAGGCGAAGAATCTCATCCTTAGTGGCTTGGTCATAGGGGCCATCGATCCAGGTCTTGACCGCTAATTCTACACTCGCATCCATTATTTACCTCTCAGTTCTTTTCAAGGAGATACCAAGCTCTAAGGTTATTATGCAACACTATCTTCAGGCGCATCACCGATCAGTGCTTCTGAAATAAGTACAATGCCGGCAATAGAGACAGCATGCATGATGCAGCTTTTAACTACTTTCGTTGCATCGATGACACCTGCATGGATTAAATCTTCTACTTTCTCAGAAACAGCGTTAAAGCCTATGTTGTCGGAGGCTTCTTTAACTTGCTGAAGGATAACGGCTGCTTCTAGACCGCTGTTAATGGCAATCTGACGAATAGGATATTCACAGGCCTTAGCAACAATTGCAAGACCGAGAGCTTCATCACCTGTAAGTTTGATTTTCTTCAGAGCCTTCTGACTAGCCCGTAGAAGAGCTGTGCCACCACCTGCTACAACACCCTCATCAAGTGCTGCTTTTGTAGAGTTAAGGCTATCTTCAAAAATCTGTTTTTTCTGCTTCATTTCAGACTCAGTAGGAGCGCCCACTTTGATGACTGCAACCCCTCCACTTAGCTTAGCGCGGCGTTCGGCAGCTTTTTCTTTGTCATAAGAGCTGGAGGCGTTTTCTTCCTCTGCGATAATCTGCTTGACACGGGCATCAATAGCTGTTTTTTTGCCTTTACCATGAATAAGTGTTGTGTGTTCTTTTGTGATAAGGATTTTTTCAGCAGAGCCTAGATCTTGAATAGTTACATCCTTCAGATTAAGGCCTCTCTCCTCTGTAACAAGCGTAGAGCCTGTTAGAACCGCAATATCTTCTAACATAGCTTTTTTACGGTCCCCAAAGCCAGGGGCTTTGACAGCTGTTACTTTAAGAGAGCCTCTCAGACGGTTAATAACAAGTGTAGAAAGGACTTCATTTTCAAAATCATCTGCGATAATAAGAAGGTTTTTGCCAAGTGTTGCGACTGTTTGCAGAATCGGAATAAGCTCTTGAATAGAAGTGATTTTTTTATCTACAACAAGAACTACTGGTTCATGCATCTCTACAATCATTTTTTCTGCATCTGCACAAAAATAAGGACTTGCATAACCCCGATCAAAGCGCATGCCTTCTACTAGGTGGATTTCTGTTTCGGTAGTTTTGCCCTCTTCAATCGTAACAACACCATTTTTGCCTACTTTCTTTAGGGCTTCAGCGATGATTTGTCCAATTTCATGGTTGCCAGAAGCAGAAACTGTGGCAATAGAAACAATTTCTTTATCCCCTTTTATAGCGATAGAGTCTTGTTCTAATGTCTTCAAGATAGCTTCTAGGGCTTTTTCCATTCCTCTTTTTAGGCAGATAGGACTTGCACCAGCAGAAACGTATTTCACACCCTCTTCAGCCATTGTGCGTAGTAGTAGACTAGTTGTTGTTGTACCGTCACCACATTTTTCTTTTAATTTAGCTGCCACTTCTTTGACCATAGAAGCGCCCATGTTTTCGTACTGATCGGCAAATTCCATATCTTTGACGATAGTGTTACCATCATTGATAATAATGGGGGAGCCCCAGCTTTTTTCTAGGCCGACGTTGCGACCTTGAGGTCCAAGTGTACAGACGATTGCATCTGTTATTTTAATAATACCTGTGAGGAGCTTTTTGCGGGCTTCTTCGTCGAATATGATTTCTTTAGCTTGGTTTGCCATATGAATGTCTCCTGAAGTAAATTAAGCTGCTATGTTGCCAAAAGGCTTTCTAAAAAACAAGCGTTTTTAGCAGATATCTGTTTTGTTTGCTAACTTATAGAGTTCGCGCCTTGATACACCTGTTTTTTTTGCGAGTTCTTTAACCGCATCACGCCTGCTGAGCCCTTTTTCTTGTAGAGCCGCTACATCCTCTGAAGAAGCTGTTTCTTTTTTGTGGGATTGATCTACAACAACGACAAATTCTCCGCGTGGATGGGGTAGAGCTTCTATAAGCTCTTTAGCAAAGCCACGCTTTACTTCTTCATGCATTTTGGTGATTTCACGCACTAAGGCTATAGAGTTAGAGGGAAGTAAATGGGCCATTAACACGAGGGTCGCTTTAATTCTTTCACTTGTTTCAAAAAAAAGAGAGACGCCTGGATAAAGACCTATTTCTTGTAAAAATTTTTCTAAAGAACCTTTCTTTTTGGGTGCAAAACCTAAAAATTGAAAGCGCTCTGCGCTAAATCCAGACAGTTGAAGAGCGCAAATAGGGCTACAGGCACCTGGAATAACGGTATAGGGAATGTTTTCTTCATGTAGACGAACTGTTAATCGGAGCCCTGGGTCTGCAACAAGAGGCGATCCGGCATCGCTGATAAGGGCGATCTCTTTGCCTTCTTTAAGGTCTTCTACTATTCTGTCTAGACGGCTGGCTTCATTGAACTTATGATAGCTTAAGAGGGGTTTTTTAATCAGATGATGGTTGAGTAAAACACGGGAATGACGCGTGTCTTCAGCTAGAATATAATCTACTTTTTGTAACGTTTCTAAAGCCCGCAAAGAGATATCTTTCAGGTGACCAATAGGAGTTGCGACTATATAGAGCATGGTAAGATTAATGAGGAAAAATAGGCGGCACCCAGAGTCGAACTGGGGATAGAGGCTTTGCAGGCCACGGCCTTACCACTTGGCTATGCCACCAGAAAATGAAACTATACTAGCTCTTTAGTTATAGCGTCAATCAGAAAAATGCGAGTTTCTCAAATGGAAAAACTCGCCAAAAATTATCTACTCACTTAAAGCTTCATGAGAAACTTCTGCAGGAGCTGCTTCTGCAACAACTTCCGGTTCAATAAGCTCAAGTCTTACATGTTTACCCAGACGTGCAGAAATGGCCGTAACAATAGTTCTTAAAGCTTTAATTGTATTGCCCTGACGTCCTACAACTTTACCAATGTCTGTTTTAGGAACGCGGATTTCGATAATCATACCACGTTCGCCTTCAAAGCTGCCGACATTGATGTGCTGAGGGTTGTCTACAAGGTTTTTAACAATATATTCGACGAATTCTTTCATGTATTTCTCTTTTTTCAATCAGTTAGGATATAATCAATGCTATCAACTGCATCAGTTCAGATTCGGATCTTTTATCTAGATAGTATCGAACTGACACTTACAACAGGAAAAGATTATGGAATGGGTCAAAAACTATCAACTCTTTTTATTCGATTTTGATGGATTGCTTGTGGACACCGAGCATTTGCACTACAAGGCCTACCTTTCTATGTGTAGGGCTAGAGGTTTTGATCTGCCCTGGAGCTTTCAAGATTTTGCTAATATTGCTCATTTTAGTGCTACGGGTTTAAAAGAAAATCTATATGCAGTTTTACCGCTTTTGCAAGAGCAGGAATCTGACTGGAGTCTTTTGTATAAAGAAAAGCAGGCCCTCTATCAGCAGATGCTTACCTCAGAGGGGGCTTTTTTAATGCCGGGTGTAGAAGCTCTTTTGGCAACACTTGAAGAGGAGGATATCAAAAGGGTTGTCGTTACGAATTCTGTGAAAATGCAAACGGACCTTATTATTTCTTTTAACCCTCTTTTAAAGACCATTCCTTACTGGATTACCAGAGAGCAGTATAAAAATCCTAAACCAGCCGGTGATTGCTACCAGTTAGCCTTGGAAAGACATCAATTGCCAGGAGAAAGGGCCATTGGCTTCGAAGACACACCGCGTGGGATAAAAGCTTTGCAGCAATCTGCGGCTGAAGCTGTTTTAATATCACCCGTTGCTTATGAGGGTTTGGGCGTTAAGCATTATTTCTCCTTCGACAAGATAGAGAACTTATTGTAATGTAATTTTCATGAAAAAATTAAATATTCTCTTCCAAAAAAACGAAGATTGGGTGCTGAGTAAAATCCGTAAGGATAGCAGTTATTTTCGCGTGATGGCAGAAGCTCAAGATCCTCATTATATGTGGGTTGGGTGTTCAGACTCTCGTGTTCCGGCTAATGAAATAGTAGGGCTTGAACCAGGTGAGCTTTTTGTCCATCGCAATGTGGCCAATCTCTTTCCCCATACAGATTTTAACTGCCTTTCCGTTTTGGAATATGCCGTTGATCTTCTCAAAATTCAGCACGTGATCGTTTGTGGCCATTATGGCTGTGGGGGAGTTAAGGCGGCTATGGAAGATCATCAGCTTGGGCTTGTGGATAACTGGCTCCGCAATATCCGTGATGTATACACGCGTTTTGAAAGCGAGCTCGAAGCTATTGAAGATCTCCAGAAGCGCTATGATCGTCTTGTAGAGCTCAATGTGGAGCAGCAAGTCTTGAATATCTGTCATACGACCATTGTGCAAAGTGCCTGGAAGCGAGGGCAGCCGATTACCGTCCATGGGTGGGTATATAATATGGCTACTGGTCGTCTTAAAGACCTTAAATGTTGTATATCAGGAGCAGACCAGCTAGCTGACATCTATCGTATTAATACAGAAAGTTAAAATCTGTTTGATCTCAGAAACGCAGGAGCTTTATTTACAAACCTGTACATTAATATTTTGGGTAATGGACGTTTACGAGAAATAAGCCGTGGGGTGGGGCTCCTTCAGGAGCTAAGCGACGGTCACGTGCTGTAAAGAGAGAAGGCACACTGTTTTCTGGCAGGCGCTTTTGGGCAATAGCAATGAGTGTTCCGGTAATATTGCGTACCATCTTGTAGAGAAAGCCCGTGCCTTCAAATTCGAGGCGAAGCCCTCCTTCCTCCTCCAAAACATCTAGTCGAAGGAGTGTGCGGGTGGCATCACCAGAAGAGCTTCCTTTATTAGCAAAAGAGGTAAAATCATGAGTTCCGATGAAGTCCGGAGCAGCTAGGCGCAGAAGATTTATATCCAGGGGCTGGTTAGGGCGCCAGGCATAGAGACGTTTTGTTGGGGGTATAAAAGGCTCTAGAATAAGGTGATAATGGTACTCTTTTGAGATAGCGCTATGTTGCGCGTGAAAGGTCTCGGACACTTGTTCCAGGTCTAGTATACGAATAGAGGGGGGTAGAAGGCCATTTAAGCTATAGAGAAAGCGACTTTTAGAGAGTTCTTTTGAAGCTTGAAAGTGAGCCACTTGGCCAAGGGCATGTACCCCTTGATCTGTACGGCCAGAACCTATGAGTCTTATAGGTTCATTCACATGGATTTCAATAGCTTTTCGGATGAGAGCTTGGATAGAGTGGCTATTATCTTGTTGCTGCCATCCATGAAAGTCTGTGCCATCGTAGGCTATAAGAACTTTGTAATTATGACTGGCCATGTAGCGTAATAAGGGTTATTTCGGGGCGGGAAAAAAGACGGAAATGAATATGAGACCCTATACCTCTACTGATAAAAAGCTTTTTATGACCGATAGGAATAAGTCCACGGCGCAGCCTTTTATCTTGAAGAAGAAGATCGCGGATAAGGGGTATATTAAACTGGCTACCGTGGGTGTGTCCTGAGAGTATAAGGTCACCGGGATATTCTTCTAAGAGCTTAGCAGTTACAGGGTTATGACAAAGAACGAGCCCGGGGAAATCAGCAATCCAGTTTTTAAAAGCTTTGTCTAGATGAACATCACGTGCAAAAAAGTCGCCTAGGCCCGCGATATTTAGAAAGGATCCAGCTTTTGTGATCTGTATTGTTTCGTTATGCAGAAGTTGAAAAGAGGTTTTTTGAAGGAGTTCTAAAAGCTTTGTATGCCCAGAGAGGTTAGAAGGGCTTCTATGATTCTTAAAGCGGCTCAAAAGAGAGAGCTTTTTATCTAGCACAACACTTTGACCGCGAGAATCTAAGGAAACATAGGAGTTATAGTCATGATTGCCAAGGACCGCAAAGCAGCCATAGGGGGCCTTAAATTCAGCTAAAAATTGTTGAAGTACTTCTGGTTGATGTAGTTGAGCATAGCAAAGAAAGTCACCGGTAAAGAGGATGCAGTCGGGCTTTAATTTTTTTGCTTGCTGGAGGGTACGGCGCAGCACTAAGGAGGGTTTACTGGCAAAATGAAGGTCCGAAAGATGAAGGCATGTAAATCCTTCAAAGGCTTTGGGTAACTGGGGTAGATGAATGGGTAGGCGGCTTGTTTCTAGCCAAGAGGGCTCAAGGAAGCGAGGCCATATTCCTATTAAAGAGAGTGCTGCTAAAGTGTTTACAATCATAGGAGATAACCAAAAAGATTACCTCCTATGTTAACATTTTAATCTAATTAACTGCCAATATGTTTAGAGACAGCCTTAGTCATAGCGAACATGTTAATGGTTTTTTTACCAAGAACCGGAGCTAATGTGTCATCAGGAATGATGTCTCTCATGTTATTTGGGTCTTGTCTTTTATGTTTTTTAATATAAGCCCACAATTTCTTGGTGACTTCTGTACGGGGCATAGGGCCGGGGCCCACAATTTTTGTAAGCTCGGCGCTTATTTTAACGGGTTTTTTGAGTGCGGATCCTTTTTCTGCCATTTCCTTTTCTCCTTTACAGGGTTGAGACGAAATTTACTAATTTTTGCTGCATTTAAGTAGGTTTTTACCAATACTTCGTGCATGGTTTTTTGCAGTTGCAGTTTATACGGTACTTGCACTTTTATTAGGCTTACACATTTATAGTCAAAAGAATTCCCTCATGGATGAACACAAGAGCGCTGAGTTGAAGAAAAGATTAGAAGATCTTATGCGTCTAGAAGCTTCTCTTAAAAAGGTACAGTCTTTAGAGGATAAAGAGCGTATTTTGAATGGCTTAATTGCTGTAAAAAACTTTTCTTCTAACAAGATTTTAGGTTCATTATCTCTCGAGGAAAGGCTCGTTGCAAAAAGTTGCATAGCTATTGGCGAGTGGAGGGGTAATAAGTTCTTAGAAAACCTTCCTTATCTCAAGCTAGTGCACGATTTTTTTCGTTCCTGGGAAGGTCTTATCGGTTATCAGAGAATAACCTTAGAAGCCCTTCTGGGTGTAAAAATAGACCCACATAAACATTTGTTAGAAGCTCCGGGTCTTGATATAGTTCAGGATAGCCCTGAGCTCTCTAGCGCTATCTTTGAAGGAATTATTTCGCAGCAACTTACGGCTGAAATGTGGCCCGTCGGAGGCGCTGGAGATAGGCTGGGTCTTGTGGACGAAGTAAGTGGAGAACCGCTTCCTGCAGCTCTTTTAGATTTTTGTGGGTATAATTTATTAGAAGGTCTTGTACGTGATCTTTTCGCCCGTGAATGGCTCTATTTCAAGATTCATGGCAAGCAGTTAACAACACCTGTTGGCCTCATGACCTCTTTAGAAAAAAATAATCATGCGCATATTGTGGGCCTTTTTGAGGGGTCTTCTTTTTATGGACGTCCTAAAGAATCGCTTCAATGTTTTATGCAACCGCTGGTCCCAGTTATTGACATGGAAGGGCATTGGCAGTATGACGAAAAGGGACATGTTAAAATGAAACCCGGAGGGCATGGTGTTATTTGGAAGCTCGCTTTCGACCATCATATTTTAGAGTGGTTTAAGGATTCTGGACGTAAAGCCTTTATTGTTAGGCAGATAAATAACCCCGTTGCAGCTACGGATTATGGATTATTGGCTCTGCTTGGTTATGGAATAGCTCATCATAAAAAAATCGGTTTTTTATCCTGTGAGAGGGTTGTTGGTGCGGCTGAAGGCATGAATCTCTTAATTGAAAAAGAGGTTCAAGGACAGTATGAGTATGCTCTTTCGAATGTGGAGTACACGGAATTTCCTCGATATAATTTAAAAGATTCTCCGCGTTCTGAAAATAGTCCTTACTCGATCTATCCCTCTAACACTAATATTTTATTTGCCTCTATTGAAGCCATCGAAGAGGCTGTTCAAAAACTGCCTTTACCAGGGCCCTTACTTAATTTTAAAGGAACTCCTCTTGCAGCGCGCTTAGAGACGATGATGCAGAATATAGCAGATGTTATTAGCGTTGTAAATCCTACTCGGCTAGAAGCATCAGAGCTAGAAGAAAAGCTTCCTAGCTATATTCTATACGGAGAAAGACGCAAAACTATTTCTGTTACTAAAAACACGTATGTAGCTGGAAAAAGTATCAAAGAAACTCCTCTTGGAGCACTCTATGATTATTTTGCCAATATGCAAGAACTTTTTAGGAAGCATTGTGGCTTTTTAGTGCCTCCTCTATCTCCTGTAGAGGAGTTTGTAGATAAGGGCGCTATTACAGCTATTATCATGCATCCAGCCCTAGGCCCTTTATGGGATATCATAGGTCAAAAAATTCAAAAGGGAGCTTTGCATAAACAGGCAGAGCTTATTTTGGATATAGAAGCTGTCTCTATTCATACACTCGTTGTTAAAGGCTCTTTAATGATTCAGGCGGTTAAGCCCCTTGGTCAGACAAATGAGCAGGGGCATATTCTTTTTAGTGAAAAAAGGGGGCGAGCTTCTTTACAAAATGTGACGGTAAGCAACAATGCACTAGTGCGTCCACTTGCCGAATACTTAAAAAGACCGCTAGCTAAAAGAGGTTTATCCATAACACTCGAGGGTTTCTCAGAGATTGATATCTCCGATACCATTTTTGAAGAAGAAGAAGAGATTATTGTGCCCCATGGCTATAGGCTTCTTATCCAAAAAGGGCTGCGTACTTTGGAGCCGATTACAGAGCCCTCTTGGCAATGGAACTACACAGCAAGTAATAAGGGTGTATTTTTAAATTATGAAAATCGTTTTCCTCAGCAAAAAGCACTTTCTCAAAACGCGCAGCGATCAATTTCTCATTGAATTGCTTTCAGAAGAGGCCAGTGTAGTAGTTTTTCGCCGTGAAGAGCACTCTTCCTGGGATCTTTTTAGAAAAATCCGCCAAGAAAAACCGGACTTAATCCTCTTTTTTGCAACACCCCCCTCCTTTTTTCATCATATTTTACGTTTCCCCCTAACGCCTAAAATTTTCGTGCCTATGTATGATGGATTCAGGCCATTTAAGGCTCTTAAAGAAAATCTTTTTCGATTTTTTGGTTTGAAGGCGCTTTGTTTTTCAAGCCCTATGGCGGAGTATCATACCCAAATTGGCCTGAAGACTCTTAGTGTGCGTTATTTCCCCAAACCTCTATCTAAAGAATTCCACGCCAAGACGGGTCCATATACTTTTTTTTTCTGGCAGCGTAATAAAGAGATCACCTTATCCCTTATAAGGTCCGTTATCGGTGATGAGAATATAAATAAAATATTTTATAGATCTGAATTCGATGCAAATGCCCCTTTTCTAGAGAGAGTAGATGGGTGGCTTTCAAAAGAAGAGCTCCAGGAGGTAGTACAAAAAGTGGATTTTGTTATCGCTCCACGGACCCAGGAGGGTATTGGAATGGCTTTTTTGGAGGCCTTAGCAGCTGGCACTCCTGTCATTGCCTATGATGACCATACCATGAAAGACTATATTACTCCGGGCCTTAACGGTTATCTTTTTAAAGAGAAGAGGATAGACCTTAGCCCTCCAAAGGACATAACAGCTAGTAATAAAGCTTTTTATGATCGCTGGGTAGAAGATCGTTTGAAAATAAAATCTTTTGTGGGATTTTAGACTCTGATATACTGCAGCATATGTACACAGATATTAATGATCGTATAAGCCAAATGGGTGAGCGCCTCCATGCCCTTTTGAGGTGTCTTTGACCAGCCCCAGAAAAAGAAACGACTAACAGAGCTCGAAGGGATGATGTCCCAAGAGCATTTTTGGAATGATAGCACCGAAGCTAAGAAAATTATTGATGAGGTGGCGGCCCTTAAGGGCTGGCTTGAACCCCTTGTCAAAATAGCCGACTCCTACAACGATGTAGTAGCACTTATTCCAGAAGTGGATCCTGAAAAAGATAAAGCCTTTTATCAAGAACTTCTCCAGCAATTAGATAGAACAGAAAAAGAGTTAGAGCAGCTTGAATTTAAAAAGATGCTCTCTCATCCCTTTGATGCAAAAAATTGTTATCTTACTATTAATGCCGGTGCTGGTGGTACAGAGGCCTGTGATTGGGCTCTTATGTTATCACGCATGTATCAGAGGTGGGCGAGTCGTAAGGGGTGGAAAGTGGAAGTTGTGGAGATGCAAGACGGGGATGTTGTTGGTATAAAAAGCGTAACATACAGAATGTCAGGATCTTACTGCTATGGATATGCCAAGGCTGAAAAAGGTGTTCATCGGCTTGTGCGCATTTCACCCTTTGATTCTAATGCTAAAAGGCACACAAGCTTCGCCTCTGTGGATGTAACTCCTGAAATCGATGATGATATTGAGATTGCTATTCGTCCAGAAGATTTAAGAATCGATACCTATAGAGCTTCTGGCGCTGGTGGTCAGCACGTTAATAAAACAGACTCCGCTGTTCGTATTACACATCTAGCAACGGGTATTGTGGTATCTTGTCAGGCAGAAAGAAGTCAGCTACAAAATAAAGAGACCTGTATGAAGATGTTGAAGAGTAAGCTCTATGAGAGGGAAGTGGCTTTACGAGAAGATACTCTTGCAAAGGAAGCAGGGGAAAAGAAAGAGAATGCTTTTGGTAGTCAGATTCGCAACTATGTTTTTCAACCTTATCAACTTGTAAAAGATACCCGAACAAGTTATGAAGTGGGGGATATAGGAGCTATGATGGATGGAGAGCTCTTAGATGATTTTATTGTGGCATATCTTAAACAAATAGGATGATTTGTGAGCTATACTTTACGTTATACACAAGAGGGAGATGCAGCCTACCTAAAAGATTGGCTCAATGATCCAGAAATTATTAACTGGTTTCCGATGGAGCTGGGCCCTGAACTCGATGATAGTGTTAAACATTGGATTAGTTACTACCGCTTTAACTGTAGCTTAACGGCCCTTATAGATGACATCCCTTGTGGTCTTTGTACGTTGAATCTTCTGCCTTATCGCAAAATCGCCCATCAATGCTTGCTTTCCATTATAGTGGATAAAAATGAACGTAGTAAAGGTGTGGGATCACTTCTTTTGAATAATATTATCCACCTAGCTAAAGAGCAGTTTAAAATGACACATCTCTATCTAGAGGTCTACGTGGGAAATCCGGCTATTCATTTATATAAAAGATTTGGATTTAAGCAGGTGGGTTGTCAGGATCATTATGTAAGACTATCTGATGGTAGTTACCTGGGCAAAATTATTATGGAACGCGCCTTATAGATGTATTCTTCTGAGGAGATTCATACTTTTTTAAGCAGTTCCAGTGGTCTTTCAGTAGATCTTATTATCAATGAAAATAAGCGCTATCTTTTTACAGTTTTAGAAAAAAAACGCAGATCGGTACGCATTTCGCTCCATAGGATGTTTTTAGAGGCTCCTTTAGCTGTTCTAGAGGATTTGAGCCTATATCTTCAAACAGGAAAGAAGAGTTTCTTGATGTCCATCTCTCAGTTTATAGATGAAAAAAGCTATCAACAGCCATATCTGCAGAGAGTAGAACCACAAGCCTTGCATACAACAGGTGATTATTATGATTTGCCGGCTATTTTAAGTCGTTTGCAAGAAGATTTTTTTGAACATAAAGGTCCGAATCTTATCACCTGGTTTGGGCAAAAAAAAACGCGTTCGCGCATTATTTTTGGTGAGTATCAGCCTCTTTTACAGTTGGTGAAAATTAATAAAAAGCTTGATCACCCAAGTGTCCCTGATTATTTTGTGGACTATGTCGTTTTTCATGAAATGCTTCATCACGTTATCCCCTCTTCTACAATGCCCTCTGGTAGGCGCTCTATTCATGGTCCAGAGTTTCGTAAAAGAGAAAAGAGCTATATCCACTTTAAAAAGGCTGTAGAATGGCAAAACAAACATAAGCATCTATTTTTTGAAGGAGTTTTCTGATGGCAGGTCATAGTAAGTGGGCTAATATTAAGCATCGCAAAGGGCGCGCTGATGCTATTAAAGGAAAGATTTTTTCCCGTATTGCTAAAGAGATTATTAGCTCAGTAAAAACAGGTGGCCCTGATCCTAAAGGTAACACACGTTTGCGCCTGGCTATACAAAAAGCACGCGAAGCTAATATGCCAAGTGAGAATGTTGAGCGCAATATTAAGAAGGCTAGCAGTAGTGATCAGGCCGATTATCATAGTGTTACGTATGAAATTTATGGCTATGGTGGTGTTGGTATTATTGTAGAGGCTCTTACGGATAATAAAAATCGTATGGCTTCAGATGTGCGTATTGCCCTTAATAAAAATGGGGGGACAATGGCGACTCCAGGTGCTGTAGCTTTTAATTTCGATCAAAAAGGAATTATTCGGATAGATAAAGAGGGAGTTGATCCAGACGCGCTCTTCTTAGCAGCTACAGAGGCTGGTGCGGAAGATTTTGAGGATACGGAAGAGGCGTTTGTAGTTGTCACAGAGCCAGCTAATCTCTATGCTGTGAAAGAAGCTTTGCAGCAAGTAAGAGTACTAGAAACAGAGCTAGCTATGATCCCCAAGGTTAATGTGAGCTGTACAGCAGAAGATGAAAAAGCCAATATGGCGCTTATCGAGTGGTTTGAGGATCTAGATGATGTAGACACTGTTTTTCATAACATGAGTATGGAATGATCTGGCTGCTTTTACTACCTCTTCTTTTCAGTAGCTGCAGGAGCGATGACACAGAAATGCTTGCTAAAGCAGAGCCTGTTGTGCGCAAAAGCAGCCAAAAAGAATATGTTTTAAAAGAGCCTGTAGCTAAACGCGCTCCTATCTACCCTTGGGATAAGAAAGGTCCGAGTAAATATACAAAAATTACCAAAGAACACTTTCGTTGCAAGGGGTCTTTTGCCAATCCCGTTAGAACAGTGGTACAAAAAAATGGCTCTTTAGAGCGTTATTTTGATTGTGGAGGAATGGATCGTCATAGCCTTTATCTTAAAGAGGGCCAAGAGTATATCTATCCTGTACTGCTTAATCTTTTAAATTATATTCAAGAAGTAAGTGGACACAAGGTTATTATCACTAGTGGCTATCGATGCCCTGATCATAACGCTTATGTAGACCCAGCTAATCATAGCTCCAAACATATGGTAGGAGCGGCTGTTACTTTTTATGTGCAAGACTTTGATATTCAAAAGGTTGTTCTTCTAATACAAAAGTATTACGCTCAAAATAAAGAGCTCTCTTCTTTTGAGCGTTATACCAAAAATGATACAGACTGCTCTACCCCTCCTTGGATGAACAAGGAAGTTTATGTGAAGCTTTATATGGGAAGTGAAGGGCGCAATCCTGATAATGGCCATCCTTTCCCTTACCTATCTCTTCAGGTCCGGCATGATATGATTCGTGACAAGAAAGTAGCCTATTCTTGGGAAGAGGCTTTTCGAAGCTACTTGCGGAAGTAACCTCTTTTTCTGTATAATGTTCGGCCTCGCCCATATGGTGAAATTGGTAGACGCGGTAGACTCAAAATCTACTCTTAGCAATAAGATGCTGGTTCGAGTCCGGCTATGGGCAAAAAAAAAGAGAGACTAATGTCTCTCTTTATTTGTGCCCATAGATAGAATTAGATGGTCTAGGCGTTTACTTGTTTTTCCAGGCCGCGAGCTGTACCAGCAGGAAGCTCTCCGAGGGGAAGAATAGCTTGTTTGCCGGCGCTATTGCGAAAAATACGATGTCCACCTGTGGAATGGTCCAGGGTAAATCCATACTCCTTTAATAGACGGATAATTTCCCGCTGTTTAGCACCTCTTGCAATTGTGAAAGGGGCTTTTTCAAGTGAAGCTGCTGCAGATGCTTTTGCTGGGCTCGCTTTTACGACCATTTTGGGAGGAGGTCCAGCAGCTAATGGAGGATGTGCACATTCTTCTTTTGGGGCAGAAGATCCTTCCAATTCGCTTTCAACGGCTACTGGAGGAGGGACGCTTTTTTCTATACCTTCGATAGAGAGGAAATCTAGGCATGCTTCAGGAAGGTCTTGACCTGTATAAACAATTTCTGGATCACCTTCTGCTAAGAGAGCATGCACATCTGTTACAATGAGTGTCCAGATAATCAGAGGAAGACTTTCTTCAAAATAGAGTTTTTGAATCAAGGGTATCTGGGTAGAGGCTGATTCAAAGGTTAAGTGTGTGGCTAAAAAGGCTAAATGTTCTTCATGGAGTACCGTCAGTTGTTTTAAAAAGAGCGGAAAATGTGTTATAACGGGCGTAAATTTTTCAACAAAAGGAAGCCAAATAGGGGGCATAAATAACCCTGTGCGCATTTTATGATCACACAGATGTCTAAAATCGGCCTCAAGGCCCGCTTTGTCTAAGCTCTCTAGCAACCCTTCTAAAAGTGTTTCTATCGTAGTTCTGATTTTTGCTTTAATAGGCAGGAGAAAAGAAAGTTCTGGTGAGGGGCTGCCTTTTTCAGCAACAGGCCTGAAATAAAGATCTAAATTAAGGTGGAGTCTATTTAAGTAGTTTTCGGAGGGAGTATATCTATCCTCTGGAAGCATACTAACTAGTACTTGCTGTTCCAATATGCGGTGGATATCCATCCATACGTAACCTGTAATAGATGCCTGGGTATAAATAGATGTTAATTGAGAGACTAAGCTATTTTGAGAGAGCTTTTTTGTGGAAAGAGGTTCTCCCTCAACCTTGGAAAGCTCTTCGGGTGTGAGTTTCCCGGCTAGCGCATCATGTAATCGTAGAGCATAGGATTGTGAAAATCTTTGGCAATAGGCCATATGCTCGCTAAGCTCTTTCTTTAAAACAATGATATCTTTTACGGAGGGTTTACTAGATAAATCCTCTAGAATGCTTCCAAAATATGTGATAGAACGAGCCAGGTCGACTCCAATCAAATGTTTTATCGCTTCATTGACTTCTTTATAAAAATGGAGATATTTGAAAAGATCTTTAAGAGTCTTTCGAACATCTGATGTCATAAGGGACTTGCTTGCAGGAAATGCAGAGAGATTCTTATCTGTCAGAATCAAAGGGCCTTGAGGATGCTTCAAAAAGTGCAGTCCTAAATCTAATTTTTTGGTCAGGCTTTCTGCAATTTCTTGAAGTAGAGGTATTTTTTTAGCGAATAATTTTAAGGCCAGCTTAGCAGCAGTAGAAGAGGATTTGGAGGCTGCTTCTTTAGGAGATAATACGGGTAAAGCAGATGTAAGGGCATGTAGATGCTCCCGAACTCTCTCTAGGCGGCGAAGGGCGCTGCTTAAGGGCATTAAGAAACTGGGATCTGGAGAAAATACAGGACATTTTACAAATATCTCTGCTTCATAGGTGAGTCCAATTTGCATTAAGCTATAGGTGGTCATAAAGTCAGAGCTGAGTTTTTCTATTGCTGATTGAAGCGGAGTATGACCTAATTTCATGTCCTCTAGGACTGCTTTAAAGGCATCTAGTGATTCGAATATTTCAAGGCCCCAAAGCTCTAGAAAACTGATACGATCGGATAAGGATCTATTGTGGAACATCGCGTGTATTAAAGCATCATGCTCAGCGCTTAAACCAAGGTCGGCAATATCTGTATGTCTAATTTTTGGTACAGCTCCGCCTAGAACTGGTGCAGCAATTCCAACAACATGGCACATGGCTAGCTTTAAGGGGGCTGATGGCATTGCGGATAGGCCGAGCTCGCCCGAATCAGGAGCTGTTAATAACTCCAGTTTAGCAAATACTGCTTTGGATGCTTCCCCTGTTTTTACAACAAGAACAGAATTGGACGTCAACTCTAAAAGGACAGGTGAGTTAGCGGACGGAGGTTTTGTAAGCTGTATAGACATAAAAACTAATATCTTTATTTATTTATGTTAATAT
>CAIMEJ010000076.1 GCA_903839985.1 uncultured bacterium
AGAATGGCTAGAAGCACGCGCGCCATAAGCACCGCCTTTTTCTCTAATAAGAGGATGAAGAACAAGATGTTCCATTAAGTGGGAGGCTATGCTAAGCAGGGCAGAATCAGGATGTGTATAAGAAAAAAGAGGGAAGGACAGCGCGTTAAAAGCCACCGATGAGGCTACAGGATAGCGTGTTTCTATATCTAGAGTGAGATCATAAGGCTTATAAGGAGTATAGGCCTCTTGACAAGAAGAAAGCAGATCTGTTTCCACATTATTTTCACAGGTAATGACCATTTGGCTACCTTGGCCCATAAAAGAGGGGAGTGACTCCATTTTTTTAATAAGCTTTTCAGGGCCCTCCTGATCAATTTTTCGTAAGAAATCTAGATAGACGGGGCCTCCTAGGCAGTAATTGAGGCCTAGGGCATGGGAAAACTTCGCTGTAGAAGCACTAGAAGCATAACGTAGGGCGTTTTTATTGAGAGAAGTCTCTAAGCCTAAAAGATTTTGCTTAATAAGCTGAGCTATACGTTCTTTTTCGTAAAACTGCGTAGAAACAAGGATTTCTTTAAAAAGATTTAAGAGAGGCTCTGTATTACGGGTAAGTCCGCGCATCTTAAAGAGAAATTTAGCCGAACTTTCCTGGCAATTAGTGCTATGTGGCTCAAAAACCATTTGGGCACCAAAACCGGTGCTATAGAGCTGCTGCTGTAAGAGAAGGGAATCAAAGCTTTGCTGAGTAGTACCGACTTCTCCCAGTAAAGAGAGCTTGAGCTTCATTAGTTGTAATTCTTCTACGCTCATGGCAGGAAGGGGTGTAAAGAGACTTGTATAGATTAAACCATTGGTGAAGGTCTTATGGGTAAAAAGACTATTACTCTCTTCGAGTGCGTAGGTTTTGGGCTTAGGAGCTACATCTTTCAGAGAGACTTTAGGTAATAAAGAGGTGTCATCTTCTTCCTCTTTTTCACAGAGCAGAGCCTGTTCAATAATTTTCTGTTTTTCCTCTTCATTCAGAGAGAGGGCCTCTAGGCGTGTTTTTTCTTCCAAAGCTTCTTTTTCTTGTAACTTAGTATCGGGTACCATTGTCAAGGTCACAAAATGGGGGTTGTCCAGAAAGAAGCGATGGATAAGGCCAGGTAGATAACCCGGGTCTTCACATAATGTACGCAGCTGCTTCATAAGGCTATGAAGCTCGAGTCCTTGAGCTGGGTCACTTCCATGTAATTTAAGTAGGAGTGAACGGAAGCATAGGCTAAGGCCAAAAGGGTAGGATCCCCCCGTAATTTCAGAGCGGCCTAGTTCAAATTGATGGAGGGCGGCTTGGACCTCTTCCCTTGAGAACTCGGTTATGCTTTTTAAAACTTCCAAGGTTTTAGCTTTTAAAAGGTCGCTATTTTCGGCTTTAAGACCTTTAAAGAGAAAGATAAAAGGAAGTTCAGCAATATCAGGATCAAGAGCGCTATCCACACTATGACAAAGACCACATTCGAGGAGCGCCTTTTTAAAAGGAGAGCCATCACTGCCTGTTAAAAGACTCTCTAAAAGTTGCAGCGAGAGCCAGGAGATTTGGTCGGTTATAGGGCAGGTAAGCCAACCTAAAATCAGGGCATAGCGTTCATTTGCTGGTTCATTTTCAGCAAGAGGGTAAGAGCAAGTAGCTGTAAGGGGTTTTTCAAACCGAATTTCCCTAGGAACAGGGGGTAATGGATCAACTTTTGATACGGAGTTAAGAAGATTTTTCTCAAGGAAATCCAGATGTTCTTCTAGAGGGAGACTGCCATAGAAAAAGAAGATAGCACGGCTTGGATGATAGTAAGTTTTATAAAATGCCTGAAGCTGCTCGTAAGAAAGAGAAGGGATAGCCTCTGGCTCTCCTCCAGAATTATAGCCATAGGTACTTGTCGGGAAAAGCAGCTTTGTTATCTTGGCCCAAAGGCGTGCATCTAAAGAGGCCATAGCCCCTTTCATCTCATTGTATACAATGCCGCGATAAGTCAGGGGCGTTGTGCTATCAGTGATTTTCTCAAATTCTAGGCGCCAGCCTTCTTGAAGAAAGCTCTCTTTACGCAGTAAAGGATGGAAAAGGGCGTCCAGATAGACAGAAAATAAGTTATAAAAATCGGCTTTTAATTCAGAAGCAGCAGGATAGAGAGTAAAATCAGAGCCTGTAAGGGCGTTCATATAAGTAGCAAGTGACCTGCGTGTCATAGAGAAAAAGGGATCTTTTGCTGGAAACTTTTGAGAGCCGCAAAGCACAGTGTGTTCAAGAATGTGGGCAACACCTGTGTCGTCACTGGGAAGTGTTTGAAAGCCAATGGCAAAGAGATTTTCTGGATCATCGCAGGCAATATGCATAATGCGGGCACCAGACTTTTCGTGCTCAAGTTCTAAAAGAACAGCTTTTAATTCGGGAAGGTCACGTTTGCTTTTTGTAATAAACATAGGTGTGGAGTATAAACAGACCTATGGCTATGCGTACACTCTTTTTTTTTCTCTTCTTGATCGGAGCTCTTTTCGGGCATGAATTCCCAGATAATTTTTATAAAAATCTGAAGGAAAAAAGCTGCGTTCCTACAAAAAATGTTTTAATTATTAAGGTGAAAGAACAGAAGCTCGAACTCTATGCCCAAGGTAAAAAGAGAGGCTCTTATACCATTTCAACGGCCAAAAATGGCACAGGACAGCAAGAGGGTACTGGTCAGACACCCCTTGGTTTCCATAAAATTGCCCGAAAAATCGGTGATAACGCTCCCCCTTATGCCATATTTGAAGGACGGCAGCGCAAAGGCACCTGGCGTGGACAAAAAAAGTATAAGAAGCAAGATTTAGTTCTTACACGCATTCTCTGGCTAGAGGGAATAGAAGAGGGTTTTAATAAGGGTAGAGATAAAGAAGGCTGCAGTGTAGACAGCTACGAGCGCTATATCTATATTCATTCTACTAATCATGAAGAGCTCCTTGGTCAGCCTGTCTCAAAAGGCTGCATCAGGATGAGCGCTGAGGATATAGTAGGTCTTTACGCCCTCATTCAAGAGGGTGATCTTGTATGGATCGAAGCTTAAATAAAAGTTGCTCTCATTAAAAGCACCCTATATCTTCTTCTCCTTAACTTATAATGAGAAGGTCCGACAGATGAAACACATCCTTATTTTTGTAATAGCTCTCCTGACAACAGACCTTTCTGCAACCGGGTCAAAAGGGGGGTGCACAAGACCCTATGAGGTTCCTTCTCGATTAACAATCGTAAATATTAACGATTTAACAGAAGCAGATCTGGATCAAATTATTCAAGGGTATAGCCCCGAAATAGCTATCGAATTTTTAGCCGGCACTCTTTTGCCTATCCATTTTTTCCCAGAAGAGGCTTTACCTGATGGGGGTGTAGATTCCTTAGAGGTGCAGCAAACTTTTTATCTTAGATATGTAGAAGATGCGTTCTTTTTTAGTACGAATCTTAAAAAATGGACATCACTGACAGAGTAAAGCTCTCTTATAGATATCTTTTCTGGAGGTACTGTAACTTCTGCTGAACCTGTTCAGGAGTATTGGCTGTTGGATGGTCAGGAAACGTATTTTTGGTTTGAGCAATGGATGCTAAGAAAGAGAAAAAATAAAGTTGCTGCAACTTGCTAAGAAGTGATTTCAGTATGGAGACTCCTGCTATCGAGCGTGTAATTAATTTTGCCTAAAGCTTTTATAACAAGGTAATTAACGAAAATATAATTTAAAAAAAAGACTTTTGAAGTATCCTTAGAGTCTTTTATCTATATTTCTTAGTTATATTCTTTATTTCTTCTGGTTGCTTTACATATTGTTTTCCTTCTTGCA
>CAIMEJ010000077.1 GCA_903839985.1 uncultured bacterium
GCTTTCCACGAGTTTGAGGGCAGAGGAAGCTCTTCGCTTCTCTCCTTTTTTGCTGATTTTTCCGGAGGATTTCAGCAAGCGGGAATGATTTTAATTGCTATAGCCCTTTTCGTCGGGTATTTCAAAAGCCGCTTCGTCCTTGCCAAAACAGTACGCAAAATGGTGCTGCGTATTCGCCAGCTGCCAGAGCCCTCACCTGTCTATAAGATCTATAGCGGAGCTTTTTATATAGTTATTGCAGCTATGATGGGCCTGGGTATTTTGATGAGAGTAACTGGTATCCCAACAGATATTCGGGGGCTTATTGACGTAACTGTAGGTAGCGCATTAATTAATGGCTCGCTTCTCTATTTCAAATATGCCTATACCTCTGAGACAGCATGATTTTTTGGGATCCTTCCAAAATTGCGTTTGAGATCCCTTTCTTGCATCATGCAATTGCTTGGTATGGTCTATGTTTTGCAACGGGCTTTTTTCTTAGTTACTTTGTAGTACGAAGAGAGTTTTTTCTCTACTGCCACAACCGGCCTCTGAGTGCCAAACTGGCAGAGCGTATTACTTGGGTGGTCATTGCGGCAACAATTGTCGGCTCTCGTCTAGGGGAGGTCTTTTTCTATAGCTGGTCCTATTATAAAGAACACCCAGGAGCTATTTTTAAGATTTGGGAGGGAGGCCTTGCAAGTCATGGGGGCGTAGCAGCTATTGTTTTGGCTCTTATCCTCTATACACTCTATTCCAAAAAAGAGGTCAAGGGCCTGACATTTCTGACGGTTTTAGATATCGCCTCCGTTCCAGCGAGCTTAGGCGCGGCCTTTATTCGTTTGGGTAATTTTATGAACCAAGAGATAATAGGCACGCCAAGCACTCTTCCATGGGCTGTCACTTTCGGGCATCCTGAAAACGGTCTTACAGGACCCAGGCACCCTGTTCAGCTTTATGAAGCGCTCTTTTATTTTGCGCTCTTTGCTTTTCTCTTTATGCGTAAAAGAAAGCCGGGCAGTGGTAAGACCGCCGGCCTTTTTTTTACGGCACTCTTTGCCTTCCGCTTTATCATAGAATTTGTTAAAGCTCCCCAAGGGGAAAATGACGGGGGTATTCTATCGATGGGTCAGCTTCTGAGCATTCCTTTTATTATGGGTGGCCTTTATATGCTATGCAGGAAATCTCGACCCTAGCATCAAGAGGAAGCTTGCCTATTTGCATGGTTTGGCGGGCGGGTTTATGATTACCTTCAAAGCGCGTAGCGTAAATCTTATTAACAACTGCAAAGTCTTGGATGTCTTTAAGATAGATCTCGGATTTAACTACATGGTCAAAGGTTAATCCAGCTTCTTTTAGAATATGATAGATATTTTCCAGAACTTGCTCTGTTTGTCCATGAATATCGTCTGAGGAAAAAGCCCCTGTTTTAGGATCTAGAGGAAGCTGACCTGAAACAAATAGAAAGCCCCCAGCTTCTATAGCTTGAGAATAAGGACCAATAGCTGCAGGAGCATGACTGGAATTAATGATGGAGATAGATGTTTTCATATTAACCTTTATAAAAGAGTTGTTTGGTTAAGGCATTCAAGGAAGCCGATAATTCACTATCGGATTCTTGTTTCTTCATGATATGGCGAATAGCGCTAATCACGGTAGAGTGGTCACGATCAAAGATCGTCCCGATTTTGGTAAAGGGGAGCTCTAGCTGGTAACGGCAGATGCTCATAGCCACTTGGCGAGGAAGAACGCATTCGCGACTTTGGGATTTGCCTAGAATATCTTCGACAAGAATTCCCCAATACTCAGCTACTGTTTTAATGACTTTAGCCGGAGTAATAAGCGCTGCTTGCTCAGCATTAATAAGATCACTAAGGACTCGCTTTAACTCCTCAGGGGAGCTACTGCTTTTGGGCGGTAGCCTCAAGGCCATGGCATCTATGGCACGCATTAAGCTTTTAGGAGTTTGGGTAAAGGTTTCAATGAGAAAGTCCTGAGCTTTTTCAGTTAAACCAAGGCCACGTTCATCTGCTCGCTGCCAGACAAGTTTCTTCAAATCATTTTTTTTCAGAACATTTAAGCCTAGGCTAATACCCCATTCAAATCGACTGACGAGACGTGGTTCAATGCCCACCAGCTCACCCGGAGGTGTGCTAGCACTTAAAATAATTGTATGTGCGCCCACGTGCAGTTCATTGAAAGTGTGGAAAAACTCTTCTTGTGTAGAGGCTCTGTTTGCAAAGATTTGGATGTCATCGATAATAAGGACATCTGCATGACGATAAGCCCCCCGAAATTGCTGCATTTGTCCAGCACGAATAGCTGTTACAAGGTGCTCTGTAAAAGTTTCTGCTTTTATAAAGGTTGTTTTAACACCTGCTTTCGTCAGTTCTAAAGCAGTAGCATTGAGTAAGTGCGTTTTCCCAGATCCAGGAGGTCCATGGAGAAATATCGGATTAAAAGAGGCGTCAGCTGTTCTTGTAACTACTTGCTGTAACAATTTATGAATGATTTGATTACTCTCAGCCCATACAAAATTCGCAAAGACTTGAGAGGGGTCGGGGCTCTCCCATTGTAATTTAAGAGACTCTGTTATTTTTGCTTTCTTAGAGTCTTTTCCAGATTCAGCAGTCCCACCTTTGGCCACAGTTAAATAAACTTTAATAGGCCGGTTATTAACTCCTAAAAGTCTTTTCGAGAGAGTTGGGCGTATGTGCTCCTCAAACCAATGGGCTTGAAAAGAGTCTTTGGCTTCTAAATGTAGGTTAGCTGGATCAAAGCGTAAAACACGCAAAGTCGACAACCACTTCTTCACTGTAGAAGAGCCTATTTCTTTTTCTTCTGATTTGAGAAAATTTTCCCAAGCTTTCATGGAATCCTTTTTGCTAGGCTGAGCTTCCATCGTTTGAGAGTATTCATACAGATAGTATACGCGAAAACTCTCCAGAGGCAAGGATGCTTTAGAGCCCAGGTGAGATTTTTTCGTACAAAAGGATATAAAAGTGTGCTTTTACAAAAAAGTTTATTTAAAGGAGCCATTTCTTTTGAAGAGAGCTTTAAAAGAAGTGCTTGCCGAATAGCCGCCGTATTATGTTTTTTGCTAAAATTATTTTTATCTAGGCGGTGATAGGCAAGAACCTGTGGTAGATAGGCAATTTTTTCCTGGAGAGCAATAGTGTGCCAGAGAAACCAATCGCAATAAGGCCCAAGCTTCCCATCCATGGCACCATAGTCCCAGAAAGTTTTCATTTTAACTATGGTTGTATGACCAGAGACACGAAAAGCTGTTGTACGACATAGCTTCAGTGTGTCAGAAGGGGAGAGTATTTGTAGGCCTGTAGCTCTAGGAATAATTTTGTAGCTAGTGGGCGGGTCAAATGTGGCATAATCTGAGCAGAAGAGCGCCACTCTTGGATCTTCTGCAAAAGCGTTCATGGCTGTTTCTATAAAATGAGGCGCTAGTTTATCGTCAGCAGAAGTCCCAAAAAGAAAGGAGCCTTTGGACGCCTTAACACCCCTTAGAAATGTTTCTGCAACGCCTTTATTAACCTTATTTTGATACAAAAAGAGGCGCGGATCTTGAAATTTTTGAATAATCTCTACGCTGTTATCTGTAGAGGCATCATCTACAAGAATGAACTCATCTTCAGGACCCAGCTGCTGTAAAATGGAGGAGATGCGCTCCTCCAAATAATGGCCATGATTGTAATTAGGAATAACAACAGAAAGACGCTTCGGCTTTAAGTTATTTCCGGATAACTCGGTTTCCATAAGTGCTCCTGAATACTTTTTTTGAGCTCTTCATCACTAAGGGCATCTGCAAGCCCCTCTTTTATGGCTGCTTTAGCAACAGCAAAAGCAATTTCTAAAGAAACATCGCGCAGATGGATAAAGTTAGGAAAGAGGCTATCGGGTGCTCTTTTCAGGTTTTCTGAAAGCCGACTAAGTGTTTCTGCGGCAGTTGTAAAAAGGGAATCCGTAACATGACGCGCTTTGCAGGCGATAACCCCCAGACCAAGACCTGGAAAGATGTAGACGTTATTACATTGACTCACAGTAAACGTTTTGCCCTCATACTGGATATCAGGATAGGGGCTACCTGTAGCAATAATAGCTTTGCCATGGCTCCAGTTAATCAAATCTGCTGGATGTGCTTCACAGCTAGTATTTGGATTAGATAGAGGGAATATAATAGGTCTTTCCGTATTCTGGCAGAGCATTTTAACCAGGTTTTCCGTAAAGGCGCCAGGCTGTGCAGAGGTTCCTATAAGGACAGTTGGTTTAGCATGACTAACTGTTTCCTCTAAAGTGATATGTGCCAAATCTTTGACATTCCAAAGAGAAGCATCTTGTGCATAACGTACTTGCTGGTCCATTAAAGGGCCATTTTTTACCAAAAGCCCTTGACTGTTAAGGATGTAGAATCTGCTGCAGGCTTCTTTTTCACTGAGGCCCTCTTTCATTAAAAGGGAGACAATTAAATCAGCAATACCAATAGCTGCAGAGCCTGCACCATAGAGAACGAAACGCTGCTCTTTAAGAGTTTTCCCTGTCTGCTTAAGGGCAGAAAAGAGTCCTGCTAGTGTGATTCCAGCTGTTCCTTGAATATCATCATTAAAAGAAGGAAGATCTTTTTGGAAACTTTCAAGCACCCGGCGTGCATTGTCTTTGCCAAAGTCTTCCCATTGGAGAAGGGCTTTGGGGTAGACTTCTTTGACAGCCTTAACGAAGGCTGCTATAAAATCATCGAACTCTTTACCTTTAAGACGCGGACGTTTTAAACCTAAGTAGAAGGGGTCCTCTAGTTTTTTAGGATTATTCGTGCCCATATCTAAAACAACAGGAAGAGTTTTAAGTGGATGGATTCCGCCAAAGGCCGTATAGAGGGAGAGTTTACCAATAGAAATACCAATGCCACCAAGGCCAAGGTCACCCAGACCTAAAATACGTTCTCCATCTGTTACAAGAAGTATAGAGGCATGTTTTTCTTTGGCATTTTTTAAAATATCTACCAAGTGATCTTTCTGTTCATAGGAGATCATAAGTCCCCTGGCGTTTCTCCATATACGCCCCATCTCTTGACAGGCTGTTCCCACATTTGGCGTATAGATAAAAGGCAGCAGCTGCTGTGGGTAAGCAGCAATTAAAGCGTAGTAAAGAGTTTCGTTAGTATCTTGAAGGGTACGTAAAAAACGATGCTTAGCAAAAGGAGTCTCTTCTTTTTCCAGTTTTTGCCATTCTAGGTCTACTTGCTCTGCAAGTGTATGATAAATAGGGGGAATAAGGCCATGAAGATGAAATTTTTTACGCTCTTCCTTAGAAAAGGCCGTACCTTTATTAAGAATTGGATCACGAAGAAGGCGAGTTCCCTTTTCATCCGTTTTAAGACTATTAGTGGACAAGTGATAATGCATCAAGAATTTCCTTTGCTGCGTTTAGACTAGGTTTTCTACCATGAGTGGCAAGTAAATTTTTTATTTCTTCCCCACCTTCATGAGCTTTCTGTTTGGTCACATTTTGTAAAGCTGCCGTAATTTGAGAGCTTTCCAAATAGCAGCCAATAATCTCAGGAATAAGCATTCTTTTTAAGAGAATATTAGGCATAACATAAAAATTATGTCTAATACGGAAAAGATGATAGGCAAGGAAATAGTTTAATCGTCCAATTTTATAGGTGGCTACTGTAGGGATACCGGCTAAGGCCAGCTCCAAGGTAATAGTGCCAGAAGTCGCAATAGCTAGGGAAGCTCGCTGTATAAGTTCTTTACAATCAGACACAATTTCGATATCTCTCGGCAGCGGGGGGAGTATGTTCGGACTTGCAGCAGAAATAGCGATTTTCAGGCCCGTTTGACGAGCAGCTTCTAACTGTAAGGGGAGATTGGCCCTGATAACAGAGGCTCTGCTTCCGGGAAAGATGACAATAAGTGGCTCTTTATTTAAGCCGGATTCCTGTGAAGATTCCAAACTCGGATTACCCACATAAACTGTTTTTAGCCCTGAGCCCTCAAAGAAGGGGGGTTCAAAAGGAAAAATAGTCAGCAAGAGGTCAAATGTTTTAGCCATTGTTTTAATGCGTCCAGATCTCCAGGCCCATACAGAAGGAGATATATAATGGACCAAAAGGCCCCTAAAGCCTTTACGACGTAATTTTTTAGCTAAGAAGATATTAAAATCGGGAAGATCAATCGTAATGATAACAGCCGGAGCCTTTTCTAGAATCTCTTTGCACAGGCGATTCATAAGGCGGATAAGTCGAGGAAGCTCTTTAATTACTTTGGAAAAGCCCATGATATGAAGCTCTTCAGCATCAGCAAAAGAGGCGCTTAAATGCGGGCGCATCTGAGGTCCTCCAACGCCTGCAAAGAGAAAGTCCGGATCGAGCTCTTTAAGGGCTTTAATAAGAGCTGCCCCGTGATTATCACCGCTTTGCTCACCAGCAATAAGAACGCAAGTTTTAGGCTGTCTGTTTTTGCAGCAAGATAAGATTTCTGGCATAAGGGATGATTCCAAGACCGTAACCTATGATATTAACTAAGTCATTCATATGAAAAAAGTAAATGAGTGCGGTGGAAGCCCCAATAAGGCTTGTCCACCAAAAGCTGGCATTTATAACACTTTCGCCTTTTTTTTCCGCATACCACCATTGAATCCAAAAACGCAGAGCGAAAATAGTGGCTCCTACAAATCCCAGAATATGCCAAGAGAGAGCCAAAGGAATAGCAGCTGTTTCTTGCCAAGGGGCTCTCGGCGTTCTGATCCAGTCCATATAACCAAATGAGAGGTAGCTTTGGGCCACAAAGGCTACTGTAATCAGAAAGCTGGTTAGGAGAAGGAGGAAAATCACTTTTGACAAAGAGGCTTTATTTGCAGAACGTAAATTGAGATTGCGCCAGGCTAAGACAGCATTTAACGATTGTAGAAGACAGAAGGGGTATTGAACCTGAATAAAAGTATGCAGGCATAAAGCAATATTACCTCCGATAGAGAGGTACCAAAAGGAACGATTTACAATACTGCGCCCTTTTGATTCACTTTCAAGCCATTGTAAAATAAAGCGAGCGGTAAAAAGAAAGGTGGCTATAAAGCCAATAGGGTAAAGATCTGTACGTATATCCATCTAAACATCGTCTTTAAAGCGATATTTAAGGCTTCTTTTATGCATCCAGACAACTGCAAAAAGATCGATAAAAGGTCCGAGACTGCGATTAAAAAAATGATAGTTACTCTGACCGGCAAGACGTGGCCGGTGGTTAACAGGAATCTGTTTTACAAGAAAGCCCTCCATCACAAAAAGAGCTGGAAGAAAACGATGCAGGCCGTGAAAGAGCTTAATTTTAGAAAGGGCTGTGCGACGATAGGCCTTTAAAGAACATCCCGTATCTTGTACATTATCTTTACAAAGGCTAGAGCGAATAAAATTAGAAAAACGAGAGATAAAGCGTTTTCCTACAGAATCTTTGCGGTTAACCCTCCAGCCAACGACCATGTCGGCTCCTTTAAGGGCTTCCAGAAGAAGAGGGATGTCTGCTGGATCATTTTGTCCGTCGCCATCAAGAGTCAGAACTATTTCTCCTGTAGCTTTTTTAAATCCTGCATCAAAAGCACTCGACTGTCCATAATTCTTATCAAAGCGAAAAAGGCGTAAATAAGACTTCGTTCTAGCTAGTTGCTCTAATAAATAGGGGGTCTCATCAGTGGATCCATCATCAATCAGAATCAGCTCCCAGGGCTCTTTGAATTTTTCCATAACCGATTCAAGTTCAGCGATGAGAGGTAGGATGTTAGCAGATTCATTTTTAAGAGGAATAATTACAGAATACTTCATGAGGAAGGGGCCTCCTGCCTGGAAGCTTCTTTCCACTGTCTATAGAGAGGTCGAAGAAGCTCGTGACTATGCGAACGTAAAAAGAGCATTTGTATAGCGATATTTTTTTCAGGATGACTTAAAAGACGTGGCAGAATTTTGGAGGTTTTTAAAGTAAGATCAAAGCGTTGTTGCATCACAAGAATAAATTCGACTAAAAAGCGCTGACGCTTAGTAAATTGAACAAAACTTTGATGAAAGAGCGGGTCTAAAATGGATTCAGTGGTCTTTAAAATCGTTGTAAAGGAGACATCCTCAAAAGAGACCTTTCCTAGTTTTTTCTCTATAATTGGAAAAATAAGAGCTGCGAGTAAAACAGTGCGATCGAGTTTTTCATCCGCATGTTGTTTATGAAAATGATCTACAATATGGAGGTAGGCTAAAAGCTCTTTTTTACCCATATTTTTGCATTCTTCATCAAGAGTGCGCATTAAAATGGTCAACATTTTGGTCTGTTCGAGAAGTGTAAAGAAAGAAAGGGCGTGGCCGCTTTCTAGCATGCGTAGTAACTCTTCGATAACTCTAGCTGGAGAGCTCTTGGTGATTTCCAGGTGATTATCAAGAAGTGCTTGCCAGGCGCTTTCATCAATTGCAAATCCAAAACGGGCTCTAAACTTCAACAGGCGAATCATGCGCACAGGATCTTGTTTGAAGCGGACGTTTGCATCACCGATAGTACGTAAAAAGTGATTTTGAAGATCGTGCATACCACCTACATAATCAATGACTTCTGCAGATTGAGGGTCGTAAAACAGGCCGTTGATGGTAAAATCCCTACGTAACACATCTTCTTCAGGAACACCCCAGATATTATCTCTTAAAATAAGAGATTCTTCGGCAGTATCTCCGGCCCTAAAAGTAGACACCTCAAAAGTTTTTTTCCCGAAACGAATGTGGGCTAGACGAAAACGCCTTCCAATTAGAAGGCAGTTGGAAAAAAGTCGCCTGATTTCTTCTGGCTTGGCTGAGGTAGATATATCAAAATCTTTGGGGTAGAGGCCCATGAGGAGATCGCGCACACCTCCGCCAACAAGATAGGCTGTATGGCCTGCTTTTTGTAAACGGTCTATGACAAAAAGAGCATCTGAATCGATGCGCTCTTGAGGGATATTGTGCTGGCTCTGCGAGTAGATATGCGGCTGCAAGGAGTCCTATAGTATATAAGAAGATATTTTGACTCAAAGTATAGCAAAAAAGAATATTTTCTTTCATATTTAAAATATGTTCTTTATAGATTGGTGTGTCTGTAAAAAATATATACAGGAGCAGTAATATGCCTGGAGTCGAGTTAGGAGGAGGCGGTGGTGCAATCCCTCCAGAAATGCCTAGAGGTGATAAGAGTGCAGCCGCTGGGGCACCTTTAAAGGGAATCAAAATCCCTGTCCCAGCAGCTCCAGGCAAGGAAAATTTGGCTCCAGGCAGAGTGTCTAAGGGGCCAGCAGGAGGAAGTCCTGAAGTAGGCCCTGTAGCCAGAAGAGCTCTTCCAAGAGGGGAGCGTTTCTTTGATACCTATCGTTTGCGCTATGAAGCACTAAACAACAATCTTTATTCTGAGAAAAAGGTAGTAATTTCAGAGGAAGATTTACATAACGACCAGGCTAATTTTGCCTACGATCTTGTGGCGTCAAGGAGTGAGAAGCCGCATCGTTTGATGCTAGCTTTTAGATATTTGATAGGTATGGGGACGGAGGCGAGCGAAGAAAATTTTTTAAAAACGATCAAAGGGAAGGACCTCAAAGGATTTTCAGTGGAAGGTTGGGAAGACCTTTCAAAAGAGCCTCATGTTAATTACGAATATTATTGCTATCTCCGTGATTTTCAAGGGGGCGATTTATTCGATGAAAACCCAACTAACCCGCAGAAAAGTCTTTTGTGTATCCAAGCTCTTGAAACTGCAGCAAAAGGTGGGGTCCCTGCAGCTCGTACATTATGGGACGGAAAAGTGGGTGATGAGTTACGTTTATTTCGTACAGCACTCGAGAAAAGAATCTCTTTAGAAAAGAAGCCCTAATTTGCTAAGATAGAATGAATGAAACAGAAACTGTTTGGAACAGATGGTGTTAGGGGCCTGGCCAATCATTGGCCAATGACTCCTGAAATGGCGCTTGCGATGGGACGTGCGGCCGGAAAGGTTTTTCGCACTGATCACCATAGGCCAAAAGTGGTTATCGGTAAAGATACGCGGCTGTCTTGCTACATGTTTGAAAGCGCCCTGATTGCAGGGCTTTGTTCTATGGGCGTAGACACTTTGATGGTTGGGCCTCTTCCAACTCCAGGAGTGGCCTTTATTACAAGAGCTTATAGAGCAGATGCGGGCATTGTTATTTCAGCTTCCCATAATCAGTTTGCAGATAATGGAATTAAGTTTTTTTCTGCTGATGGTTTTAAGTTACCTGAATCTTTAGAGCAAGAGATCGAGCGTCTTGTTTTTGAAAATGATTTTTCTGCTTTTTTACCCTCCAATGACAAGATTGGTAAAAACACAAAAATTAGTGATGCCGATGGACGTTATATCGAATTTGTTAAGGGGACTTTCCCTAAAAAGCTCTCTCTAAAAAAATTAAAAATCGTTCTTGACTGCGCCAATGGAGCAGCTTGGCGTGTTGCTCCTCATGTTTTTCAAGAGCTTGATGCTAAGATTTTTACATATGGTATTAAGCCAAATGGCCTCAATATTAATGACCACTGCGGCGCGCTACATCCTGAGAACGTTCAAAAATCCATTATTGAACATGGAGCCGATGTTGGCATAGCTCTCGATGGAGATGCTGATCGTTTAATTATGGTCGATGAGAAGGGGCAGGTGATTGATGGAGATGTTCTTTTAGGTATTTGCGCCTACGACATGTTAAAAAAAGGGCAGCTAAAAAATAATATAGTCGTTGGGACTGTGATGGCCAATTTTGGCTTTATCAAAGCCATGGAAAGTCTGGGTATTCGTGTTATTCAGGCTCCTGTAGGAGACAGGTATGTTATCAGAGAGATGCTCCAACATGATGCCGTTTTAGGCGGAGAGCAAAGTGGCCATATGGTCTTTCTGGATTATAATACAACAGGTGATGGGCTTGTTGCAGCTTTGCAAGTCTTGAGAATTATGATAGAAACAGATTCTAAATTATCGGAATTGGCAGCTATTGTGACAAGGTATCCTCAAGCACTAGTGAATGTTAAAGTTATCAAAAAACCCCCTCTGGAATCTTTACAGGTAGTAAGAGATGCAATTGGCCTTGTAGAAGAGCAATTAGGAAGCAAGGGCCGAGTGCTAGTGCGTTACTCTGGAACCGAAAATATTTGCCGTGTTATGGTAGAAGGACAGAAACAAAAACAGACGACAGAGCTTGCTAATGCTATTGCCTTAGCTGTGAGTCGTGAAATTGGTATGGTGTAAATATGGTGCGAGATATTTCTACTAAAAGTACAACAGAACTTGCTGTAAGTACCTTTAGCACAAAAGTTTATGGATGGATGTCACTTGGTCTAGCAGTCACAGCTATTACTACCTGGTTTATTTGGACAACGGGGCTTTATAGTGTTTTGATGCCGTTCTGGTGGCTTATGGGTCTAGCAACACTCGGTATCGGGCTAACGATCTCATTTCGTCTAGAAGCGATGCAGTTAACAACACTGGCTAGCCTCTTTCTGGCCTACGCTTTTGTAGAAGGCCTCTTTTTTGGAACAGTCCTTCCAGCTTATGCAGCTGCCTATGGGGGAGGTGTTATTTGGAGCGCCTTTGGTGTTGGTGCCGTTGTTTATTTTGCAGCTATGCTCTACGGTATAGTGACAAAATCAGATCTTACACGTATTGGTACAATACTCTCCTTTGCTCTTCTGGGCCTTATTGGTGTGACAATTGTTTTTGCCATTCTCTCCTTTTTCTTTAATATGACATGGATGAATCTGGTTATTAGCTACATAGGGCTTGTCATATTCGTTGGATTAACAGCCTGGGATGCTCAAACAATTCGTCGTATGAGCGCGCAGGTAGGTCAAGGCTCTGATTCTATTTTGGCCTATAAAATGGCCCTTGTCATGGCCCTTCGCATGTACATCAATGTTATTATGATCTTCTGGTATCTTCTCCAGATTTTCGCTTCTTCTTCTAACAAGCGTTAATTAAAAAGCTCCCGATTCTATTTGGATGCAAGGTCTCTCTTCTGGAGAGACCTTTATAAAAAGCTATCATAATAAAGATATCTAAATAGATATGCTTACAATCTGAAAGGAGGTCTTGCGCCTTTCGGCCTGGGTGAAGATGATGGCATTGCCGGAGGGCACGCTGTTGTAGAAGCCGTAGGAGATAACGAATTATAATATCTAATCCCTGTAGGTTCGGCAACTATCCCGGAAGCTCTAGCTAGAGAGGCTGTAGACCTTAATAAGGGCGTTTGAGGAATTAAGAGGGCAGCTCGTGCACTTCGAGTATTTACAAAAGAACGGTGCATAACAGGACCTGTCATTTTTGCGGAGTCAAAACCTCCTGCTTTAGCTCGTGCAACGACTCCTGCTTTAGCTTGAGTACCACCGCCTATGTTAGCTGGAGCAATACCTGCCAATTGAGCTAACAACAGGTATGAACTGGCCATGTCATCCGAAGATGTGGATGGAGATGTAGATCTACTAGCTGTCATAACAGCTGAGGGAAGTGGAGGGTGCTGACTATATAAGGGATCTAAACCAAGATGTGTTTCAAGAGCATGAAGGCTGGTATTAAAAATCTCTAAATCAAAAGTTGCCGTAGATGAAGAGCTCTGGGGAGTCGGGCTATTTTGGAGAGAGTTAGAAACAAAGGCTTCGGTGTTGGAGGCTTCAGTGTCAAGGGCGTAGGGTGAAGAAGGCTCTAATTCTAGCGAGTTAGAGAAGGGAAGACTTTCAGGTGATTGTGGCGCAACAAGAAGCTGCTGAGGGGCTTTTAAGTAATGAAATGCAGAAAAAGAGCGTAGGGCCGCTTTTAATATACCGGCAATAAGGGGTAAAATAAGTGTAAAGTAAGAGGCAATCTTTAAAGCGGTCATAAAAAATGAAGATGGAGCGGACATAAGTCGGACGGCTAGACTATTACCTATTTTACAATCTTGTAAGACTTCAACTTTGCGTTCACCGAGCAAACCGCCCAAATAGAAATAATCATCTACTGTTTCTAGAAGAGAGTTAAACAATGAAGGTGGCTGGGCGCTGCCAAAATAAATGGCAGTAGAAAACTCGGGTGAAATCATAAAACTCCGTATAATTGAAAAAAAAAGTTTAAAGTTTTAATATTAAGATTAGATTAAGAAATAAACAGGGATTCTACAAAATCTTGAGGATCAAAAGGTAAGAGGTCTTTCTCTCCCTCTCCTGTGCCAAGAAAGCGGATAGGGATTTTTAGTTCGCGTTGAATGGAGAAAACCACACCTGCGCGACTAGAGGAGTCGATTTTAGTAATAACTAGTCCAGTAAGAGGGCAATGCTTATGAAAAGCTTTAGCCTGTTCCAGAGCATTTTGGCCAAGGGTTGCATCAATAACTAGTAGACTTTCATGAGGGCTACCGGGAATTTTTTTAGCAATAACACGAGCTATTTTTTCCATTTCTTGCATCAGATCTGTTTTGGACTCTAGGCGTCCTGCAGTATCAATCAGAAGAATGTCGGCGTTTTGATGAACAGCTTTGCTGCTTGCGTCAAAGGCAACGCTTGCCGGGTCACCACGCGAAGGCCCCGTAATAAGAGGCACATCAATAAGACTACACCAGTGGATCAGCTGTTCTAAGGCTGCGGCTCTAAAAGTATCAGCAGCAGCAACCATGACTTGAAGGCCTTGATTTTTATAAAAAGAGGCGAGTTTAGCAGTAGTAGTTGTTTTTCCACTTCCATTAACACCTAGAATGAGAAAAACAGAAGGTTTTGCCCGAAGGGCAAGGGGTGTATAGAGGGAGAGTTCTTTAAGTAGATGGTTTTTTAAAAGAGTAAAAAGGGTTTCTTTATCCGTTGTTTTATGCTCTTTAGCCGCTTTACGAATAATTTCAACGAGTTCAGAGGTGAGCTTTGTACCAAAATTGGCTTCAATGAGCACTTCTTCAAATTTTTCTAGGGATTCTTCATTAAGAGGACCCTTAAAAATAGACTCTAGCTTATGGTAAAATCCAGAAGCAGTTTTTTGAAGAGCTCCTTTAAGAGCTGCAATATTTTTCTTTAAAAAATTAAACATTTGATCCAAATAAATATACCTGATAACTCTGTTAAACAGCATGCAAATTCATGAATTTCAAGCCAAGAATCTCTTAAAAGAGATAGGTATAGAGGTAGCTCCCTTTCAAGTGATCGCAAGTCTTGAGGAGCTAGCGCCTGCCCTTAAAATTTTAGGTGAGGGGCCTTTTCTTATGAAGCCCCAGATTCACGGGCCGCGTCCTGGGCTCATAGGTCAAAACAGGGAGGAGTGCGCCTCTATTATCCAGAGCCTCTTAGGAGCCTCTTACGAGGATCAAATAGCCCATCGCATTTTAATTACCACAAGCCGGTCTGTGGAAAAAGAAGAAAAGCTTGTATGGACACTTGAAAAATCTCCTGAGCATCCTTTGGCGTTGATATTAGATAAGTTTTTTGTAGACCATGACCTGACGCGCATGGAACTACATCTAGGCACTATAGAGGAAAGGGTCCATCTAATAGAGGCTTTTCTTTTTGCAGATGATAAGGCTCTCTATAGACAGCCCGTTCTTATCTCTTGTTTCGATAGCTCTCAGATGTCAGCAAAAGCACTTTATGCAGCTCATTACGGCTTTTCCTATACGGAGTATGAGGGAAGAATTGGATGTTTATTTAGTGGAAATGGTGCAGGCCAGAAAATACAGCAGTTAACAGAAAAACTTGGAGGTTCCATTTCTGCAACAGTTGATTTGCGTGGTATAGAAAGCCGAGAAGTATTAGAGGGTGCTTTAAAGCTGCTTTCTAAAAACTCACGTTCTATTTTAGTAAGTCTTTTTCCCGAAATCATGAATATGGAAGTTTGGGCTTGTTGGCTTTTGGCGAGCTTGGAAGGCATCAAAACTCCTATTATTGTTCGCTTGCTAGGAGAAAAAAAAGATCTTGCAAAAGCACTTCTGGCTAAGTACCCAAGAATTTACGCAATAGATGATGCTGAAGAAGCCGTACGTACGGCTATTATCAAAGCGGGACTCTTATGAAAAATATCCTTGTCCAAGGAAGTAAAAATAAAGAAGCTCTTTATCATATCCAGGTTAGTCAGAATGGAGGGACTCTTTTTAAAGGATCTTTTGAAGAAGAATTGCCTGGGATGCCTTTTTTTCAAGAGATCCCTGAAAATATAGATGTAGTATGGCTTTTAGAACCGAATCTGAAGACCCTTTTAAGGGTAGCAAGTATTCCTTTAATTATCGCGGATATCACAAAACTTCCGGAACATGATAAGAAAAAGATAGCAGGACTTCCTATTATCGAAGGGATAATGATTCCGGGAAGTTGTCGTTTAGGAACAATGCCCCCTGCTCTTTTTAAGAAGGGTTCTCTCGGTTTGATATCTAGATCCAAAAGCCTGGCTTATGAAGCAGCTTATGAAACTACAAAGTCAGGAGTTGGGCAATCGCTGGTCCTTGTTGTAGGAGAGGGGTCTTTAGAGCATTTCAGGGATATTTTAAAAAAAGATTTATTTACAAAAGAGATAAGGGAGATTGTTTAATTGGGCTGTTCAGCATGGCATCCAGCGGGTTTTCGTTACGAGACCTATTACCAAGATGTATGGGTAAGGGGTGAGGCTATTATAAAAGGTGGGCGTGAATGCGAATTGCGTTTTTGGGCTATCTATGAGGCTTTAAAAGAGACTAAAAAACCCTTAAAAGTTCTCGATATTGGAGCTAATATGGGGTATTTTTCTCTGCGTTTATCAGAAAAGCTGCCAGGTACCTATGTGATGATCGAAGGGCAGGAAAGCACGGCACAGGCTCTTTTAAAGGTTTGTAAGCTGAATAACAACCCATCTATAGTCCTTTTTAAACGTAAATTATGCTTACAAGATTTGAAAGATCTCCGGGCTGTGGAGAAGTTTGATGTGGTAATGGCTTTAAGTATTGTCCACCATTTTGAAGAGCCTTATCAAAAGGTGTTTGAAACACTCATGACGCTAGGTCATAAGTTAGTTTTTGAGCCGCCTATTGCTGAAGAACATACACTTAATCAAGAAAGAATTGTTAATGAACCCCTTGATCTTTCAAGGGTTAAGAAAAAATTATTGATAAAAGTTCCTACTGGCTCACGGTATGCTGGAAATATGTTAAGGCCCACCTATTTGATTGATTGCATATCCGACGCAAGTTATGCTACTGTTCAAGGTGTTTCCCAAGGTACATTTCGCCTCATGAATGGTGTGTATCCGCCTCTGTAACATGGAGAATAAAATGATTAGAAAAAGTTATTTATTAGCACTTATTCCACTACTTGCTTTGACCCCTTTTGTAGCAAAAGCTACAGATTCAGTATCACTACTGAAAGAGACTTCTAAGGGCTTTAACGCTGTTGCTAAGAAGGCTATACCAGCTGTTGTTTTTATCGAATCAGAGATAGCTTCTAAGCCGAGTGTGGAGAATCCTCTAGAGCTGTTTCAAGAAGATTTTTTTAATCGTTTTTTTGGTGGCCCTCCAGGTGGACCTCAAAATCAAGGCCCAGCTCCTAAATCACGCAAGCCGCAATACGTTCATGGAACAGGTTTTTTTGTAACAGGAGATGGCTATATCCTTACTAATAACCACGTTGTTGCAGATGCTCAGAAAATTACTGTTTCTCTCAATGGGGGTAAAAAACTTATAGCGAAAGTTATTGGGAATGATCCACGTACAGATTTGGCTGTTATCAAAATTGAAGGCAATCAATATCCCTATTTGATGATGGGAGATTCAGATGTATTGGATGTAGGTGAATGGGTAATTGCTGTAGGAAATCCTTTTGGCTTGGATGCTTCTGTAACAGTTGGTGTTGTAAGTGCTAAAGGGCGCAGTCAATTACATATCACGGACTTTGAAGATTTTATCCAAACAGATGCAGCAATTAATCCAGGTAATTCTGGAGGCCCCCTTTTAAATGTAGATGGGGAAGTAGTCGGTGTTAACACAGCTATTGTCAGCAATAATGGGGGATACATGGGTATCGGCTTTGCCGTGCCTAGTAATATGGCCCTACGTGTTATGGAACAACTTATTAAAAGCGGTTCTGTGAACAGAGGTTATGTAGGTGTTGTTCTCCAACCACTTGATGAAGATTTGGCGAACTCTTTTGGTTTGAATAAATTAAGTGGGGCTCTTGCTGCCGAGGTGACAAAAGGCTCACCTGCTGATATAGCAGGCCTTCGTCAGGGTGATATTATCTTATCTTATAATAATATCCCTGTAGAGAATATCAGCACACTGCGCAATGCTATATCCCTTATGGATCCAGGCTCAGATGTCAAATTAATGATCTTCCGTGAAGGCAAAACATTGCCTCTTACTGTAA
>CAIMEJ010000078.1 GCA_903839985.1 uncultured bacterium
ATTATGGTCCCCCGCTCAAGTGTTGAGATGACTTCTTTATCTGTCGAAAAAGCGATGCGCTTTGTGATTACTGCAGGCATGAAAACAACCGAAGAAGAGAGCCCGTCCACAAAATAAATGAGGGTCAATAAGGCCGGATCCCTACGAAAATAAATAGGAGCCGCTGAAATAAGAGGCTCCTAACTTAGAAAAACAAAAAAGCTCTTTCCTTAAGAAATTTCAAATATAACTTAATGAGGTATTGCGATTTCTTCTACAGAAGGCAATGTATTTATGTTAGCTAGGTGATGATTTAGAAGCGTATAGCTTGCTGCGAAGAGAATACCTAATGCCAAAACTTGTATAGCTGCTACCAAAGAAAAAGATATAATAGCGCTTATAATATAGGCAGTTGCTGATATTCCGATTACAGTTGCACAGATAGCGTACATTTTGGGATTACTTTTCTTTTCATCTCCAAAAACAGATGCATAAGAAGAGGCCATCGAAGAGGCCATAAATTTACCTGCCTCTGTTAGCTTCGCTGTCATCGGATCCATCGCTATTATCGGATCTACTGGATTAGTTGGGGCATGATCTGTTGTACTATGTGCTGAACTATTGACTGATTGAACTGGCGAAGTCATAAAAAAACCTTATTTATAGATTATTAGAAATTAATAGGGGTAGTTCTCTTTAAAACGCTAGAGACCCTTCGTACAAATTTACAGAGGATCTCTTTATTTAAGAGAATATGCACCTACTTAAGCTGGTAAGTACTCCTCACATCCATTTGCTCGAAGATATGCATAGACACTTGGAGCTAAAGCAGCTATATTCTCTGTTAAATACCGACCAACTTCTGCTGCGCCACAAAATTGTGGTAGAAACCTTTGCAAGAATGCCTGCATATCTATCAAAACATCTTCATTGCCATGTTCATAAAAGTCCACAAGTACAGGGAGTCCGGTCTCTGGATGCATTCTAAAATTAGAGAGTTGAAGATCAACAACTTCTTCTTCTCTTAAAGAGAATTCAATAAATCGTTTAATCACATCAGCAATAGCTTGGTTATGACCTTCTAAATTAGGTAAAGATGCTAACTGAGCACCTTGAATATACTCTTGAACTGCATAACCATCTGCTACCAAATTATTTTCAATACGGGCAACAGGCAAGCCTGCTGCTACGAGCGCTTCCATACTATCTCTAGTGCATTCTAAAATACTTATACAGGGCCCTGTGTAGGCGCTAGCTCTATTCATAGGAGTTGCATCCTGTAAAACACGGACTACTCTTCTTTCATCTAAACGATAGATGATACTATGCTGTCCATTACCCAGAGTCCTTAAAGCGTATTCCTGTCCCTCATGTGTTAATCTAAAACTCTCATGTATAGCAGCACAAGTTCTAATAAGCCTATTTTTAGGAGTCTCTTCAGCTGCGGCTCGTGCTGCTGCGGCGCTACCCCCTACAGGAGCTCTAGAAAGCCATAGCCCTCCTTCATCCGCAGAGCTTTCTGGTGATAACGGTGGCCTGCGACCTCCCCCACCCTCGTAAATATTCCTCAAATCTCTTCTCATAGCTGGACTCATAGCAGCTCCAAAAAGATCTCGAGGATCCCTTCTAAGAGATGATCCTCCACCCCAAAGAAATCCTTCATCAACCTGGGCAACTCCCAAAACTCCTGGAGCTCTTCTGGAATGACTCTCCAAAGCTAATGCTGCTCCAAAAAGAACGCCCTCTGCAGCTCTACTACAGATCTCCTCACCAAGACCTAATTCGGACGGGCTGGCCTCTCTACGAGCTCTTTTCTGTAGCGAGGAGCATTCTTCAGCTATCGAGGCTCCTGCACTACTACTAAGGGAATGTGCCAATAAGGCCTTTTCTCCACCACTACTCTTCAGTAACTCTGGCGCTAGAGCCATCGCTGCGCTACTCATCCTAAGCAACTGTGGTGCTACTGCCGCTCTTGTGCTACCACTCCTGAGGAACTGTGGTTCTACAGGGGCTCCTCCGCCACTACTCTTCAGCAACTCTGACGCTAGGCCTTCTTCTTCTCTACCACCCCCAAACAACGTTAAAGAGCGTTCTAAACCTCTTCTGCGAGGAGCTCCGGCTCCTGCAGCTGCAGCTGTTGAACTACTAGAGAGTCTTGCAGAAGGCTCCGCTCCTAAAGAAAAGCCAGAACTGTTAGAAAGGGAGGATAATGTTCTTTTTCGGCCAGAAGAACTTGGATCACCCTCGAATAAAGAGGCTCCTAATCGAACAGTAGCTAGACTTGGTGAAATAGATTCCCTAGAAGCTTCGGCTCCTCCAAATAGCCCCCCAGCAATAGAGCTTACAGAAGAAACGGGCCCACTAGGGGCTCTTCTCTCCAAGGCTGGCTCTGAAGGAAGAGGTAGGAGAGATGCGGAATTTGAATAACCAGCTAATGAATTAAAGGTGGCTGAAAAAGATGAGGAAGAGGACATTTTTAACTCGTAAATTAAAATACTATTATTTTATTCTTCTGCATGACTTTCTGGTAAATAGGCACTTAAGCCTCTATCCTTAAGGTCTGCATATACAAAAGGTGCAAGAGTTTCTAAATTTTGGGTAAGATAGCGGGCTACAGATGAATCACCACAAAAAGCCGGTAAGAATAAAGTGAGCAAATCTGCCATTTTTTCATCTATATTTTCAATCGAGTCCTCATAAAATTTCACAAGAACAGGGAGTCCTCTTTTTTCATCGATGATAAAATTTTCCAATCGGAGGTCAATCATGAATTTATTCCAAAAAGAATGCTCGATAAAAGCTTTTATAACATCTGCTATAGCTTTATTGTGGCCTTCTAGATTCATAATACGAGAAAGATGAGGTCCTTTAATATAAGACTGAACAAGAAAAAAATCTACTAATAGATCATTTTCTACTGCTGCAAAAGGAAGTCTATTTTCTTGTAATCCTTTAATTTGACGGGCTACATTTTCCAAGGAAGAGACAGCGGACCCCTCCTTTTTTCCCCCGAGATCTACTGTTTTTAATAAACGCAGCACACGAGTTTCATCTAAACGATAAAGACTACTACCTGCTTTTAAAGCTACAGGAACAGGAGCATATGTTACGCCGCGGTAAAGAATCGTAAATGTCCCACGCTCTGTTTTGGCTGCTCCTTTGGCTTCTTTGAGGCTTACAGTAGCAACTGCAGGAGAACACTCATATGCTGGGCAAATCTTTTCTCCAGCACCTGCAGCTACACTCGCATATACATCCGCAGAACCTGCTAGTAACATTTCAGTAAATGATCTGCGGGGACCAAACCTTTCTGCACACGGGGCTTTTACGTGTACAGAAACACGTAAACTAGGGCCTTCTATAGAAACAGGAGAAGGCTTTCTTGGAAAAGAACCTTTTAAAATAGATGTAAAAGCAGATGATTCCGCTTGAAAAAAAGCCGATGGTTCCTCTTGGCAAAAGATAATTTTTCTGCCCAAAAAGGAGGTTAGAGAAGAAGGTTCTGCTGTTAACTGAAAATAAGATTCGGGCTTAGCTCGAACAGGTGAAGGAGTGTGTATCGCGGTCATCCCAGCAACCTTAATGTTAATTAAATTTTGCAGTCATTTTAAACGAAATTTTCCAAAACAGAGTATTATAATTATCCATATACTTCAAGCAAAATCACTTCTACCCTAACGTCTCCGAAAAGCGGTTGATTAAGAAGAGTTGTAAAATAAAGAATAATATGAAATTGTAGGAGAAAAGTACTCGAATGCTTCCTTCAAAAACCCCATTAGATCCATTAATAGATCTCCTTAAAGCAAAAGAGAAGACCTATAGTATCTATAGTATTACAGAAGCTATGAGGCAGAACAGCTACGCACTTGTTTTACTTCTTTTTAGCCTGCCCTTTGCTTTTCCTCTTACTATTCCGGGACTTTCTACACCTTTTGGCATTCTTTTATTCTTTTTGGGGATCCGCTTTACGCTTGGCAAGCCTTTTTGGCTACCCGCCTTTATACGCAACAAAACGATTTCAAAGTCGCATTTAAATTTCTTTATAAAAAAATTAGATAAATTTTTAAAAAAAACACGGAAAATATTAAAGCCTCGTCTATTAGCCCTCTTTAAAACACCCCTAATAACCGGTACTCTTATCTGCATACAAAGCTTTTTTCAATCTATGCCGATACCCCTGCCCTTCACCAATGTTGTTGCTGCAGCACCTCTTGTTTTACTAGGACTTGGGCTTCTAAGTTCAGATGGTTTATTTATTTTACTGGGTTATTTAGCAAGTCTTCTTTCCATCGCTTTTTTTATCTTGCTCTTCTGGTTCGGAATCGAGGGACTCGAGCGCATCTCCCCATTTTAATTTTGTTTTTTTCAAGGTAATAGTCTTTAATTCGCAGCCCAAACATACGGGTAGTAGCACTTTTCCTTTACTGACATGAGGGTGTGTGAGAATACGCGCCTTACAGGGATTCCCGGAAGTCTTAGCTGCAATTACATAACTATATTTTTCATCTTCATAACCAAGGTCCGCCCCCTTAATACTTCTATGGAGACGACTGCGCGAAAGACGCTTACTAAAATGACACCAATTACCCTCTTGCATAGGACATTCACCCTCACTCGGACAAGGGGCTAAAATATGAGCACCTTGAGCAATTAATCGCCTTCTTAATAGACGTATCCTTTCAAAGCCGGCGGGAGTCCCGGGCTCTACAATTACAAGTACTGAAGTCTCCTGATAAGCTCTCATCACAAGAGCTTCGTACTCTTTTATTTCAGCTACAACATAAGAAAAAAGCGTGAGATCTACAGGGTTAAAAGCATACGCTTCTAAAGAACTTTGTACCCACTCTCCTTTGACCCCTAGTTCTTTGGCTAATGCAATAAAAGAGGGATCTCTTTCAACAGCTCTATAACTTTCACATTCAGCTGCCCAATAAGCAGTTCCTGGGCCACTTCCCAAATCTAAGAATGTCTTAATTTTAAAAGGCCATCTTTTCGCAACTTCGGCAAGAACTGTTTCTAAAACCGCATATGTTGCGGGCATGCGAGCAACAGCATAAGCTAAGTAATCAGCTCGTTCTTTAAGAACAGCGCTACTCTCCCCTTGACGGTATGCCTGAGATAACCGAGCAAAGGCATTCTTTAACGAATGCCCCTCGGCGAGAGCTTCTAGTGTGTCATGAAAGGGAGGAAGGGTCACCAGTAACCGAGGAACTTCCACCATAAACTGCCAACACCGAGCCAAATGACGATATTAACAAGGCTTACAATAGAACCCACCCTCCACCATGTCCCAATAGAGACGTATCCACTTGCAAAAAGAACCGCTGCAGGCCCTGAACTATAATGTGTTAAGGCTCCAAACAAATTAGAGAAGAAGGCCAAAACAAAGGCTGCTAAATAGACAGGTGTACCAATTGCTATAGCAACTAACAAAAAGGCTGCATACATTGCGCCAATATGGGCTATAAGGCTTGCAAAAAGATAGTGACTAAAGAAGTAAATTAGGCTCAAAATCAAAAAGCCCCACTGCCAAGTAAAGCCTGTAATATGCCCTGCTACATAGTCTCCAAACCAGCTAGTAACACCAAATTTACCCAGATAGGAAGCCATCATAACAAGAGTTGCAAACCAAATGAGTGTATCCCATGCGTTTTCCTCTTTTACAATCTCTTTCCACTTTAAGATGCCGGTAAGAAGCAGTATTGCAACGCCTAAGAGCGCTGTAACTGAGGCTTTAATCTGAAAAGATTCCCCGAAAATCCAGAGAACGACTAGCATAACAAAAACGACAGCCATCGTCCATTCA
>CAIMEJ010000079.1 GCA_903839985.1 uncultured bacterium
GCCCTCCTTTTTTTCAAGGGCTCGCTTTTCTTTTAGAAAGGCTGTTTGGTTTTTTTCTCGCCATTTACTAAAAAGAGTATTCCTAAAAGCTAGGGAAAGTTTTTTCTTTAGCAGCCTTTCGAGTTTTTTATAATTAGCCGTCAGCTCTTTATATTCATCAAGAGTTAAAGACCCAAAAGGAGTTTTTTCCTCAAAGAGCTCTTCCGCAACAAGGAGGCGCAAAAGGTCGGCAAAAAGAAGGCGATCTGAGGTGTCTTTTAGATTGCTAAAATAGGGAACGAGTTCGGGAAATTCTTCGTAGCGACTGACTACTTCTTTTTCTGAAAGCCCTTTTTCCCGGCATATATGATAAACACGGCGCTGAAGATTAAGAGAATGTTCAATAGTTCCAAATCTCTCAAGATCAGCGACTAAAGGGTCTTCATGGGGAAGCGATAGAGAGATAAATCCCTGCCAGGTAATCAGAAGTTTTTCTTCAAAAATATCTTTTTCATGGATTCTTTCTCTTTTAAGAGGCTCTCTCTCATCCCATAAGGAAGCAATATGATCCTCATTTTCAAGAGCGCAATTCACGCGCTCTCTTTTTTCAGCCTGAATAAGAGGATCACGTGAGGGAACGAAGTCGCTTGGATCGAAACGTGGATAGGAGGCCATCGCCACAATTTCTCCTGTATTAGGGTCGAGGGCTACAATAGCGCCTCCCTTAATCCAGGGCTCTTCAATTTTTTCAAACCGCATTGTATCGCAATCAAAACGAAAGCTGCGGCCTTCTCTGCGCGCTTCGTTATCTATCAAGAGCTCTTCCGCAAATCGTTGAAGCTCAGCTGATAAGCAGAGATGGAGACGTTCTCCAGGAATAGGATCTTTGCTACCTGTTAAGGAGCGCAAGAGGGTCCCTTTTCGATCAAAAAGAGAGAACTTTTTACCTATACGCCCTTTAAGAATTTGATCGAATGTAGCTTCTACACCCGATTTCCCTACACGGTCGTGGATAGTATAGGCTTTGTCTTGAAGATTTTTGAGTTTTTTTTCAGCTTCAGCCCAGCTGCTACAGTCGGGTGGTAAAGGAAGACTCTCATCTTCTTTATGCAGATTTAAAGCTTCTGCAAAAAGGCGTGTTTCTCCAATTACTTTTTGATATTCGTCCCTGTTAATAGCGCCCATATAGCCGATAACATCACAGCCCACCTTGCCTAGAGGATAAAAGCGTTTACTTGTCATTTCGGCGCGCAGCCCGGGCCAATTACGGGCTAAGGCTTGTAGGCGGTAATAGTGTTTTTCATCCAAATCATCCCGAATAACAAGAGGCGTTGCCCCTAAAAAAGCAGCCTTACTATAAATCAGGTCTTCTACATAGTCTTTATCTAGAGAGAGTTCCTTGCTAATAAGGGCGCAGAGATCCTCGATGTAGCGTTTTCTTTTAAAGACTTTTTGTAAGCTGCCATCGGCCTGTTTTTCAAAAATAACAGAGGGAATTTCCTGAATTTCAGAATAAACTAAAGCAGCACGATATTTTAATTTATTAGAGGCCATGAGAATATTATAGCGATCGCGTATTGTGCCGCGCTCGGCTGGTAAAATGACTGTTTTTTTCTGGGGACGCCTAGATTCTTCTACTTTTGTATCGTGCTGTAAAACGCTTAAATGCCAGACTCTTGCCGCAATAATAATGAGGGCAAGCAGTATCAAATTCAAAATAAGATTAGCTTTTTCAGGGACGGTTTTATTCACAAAGTAGAGTATACATCTTGAGAAATAAGGGCGAAATGTTTTATAACTTATGCACTTCGCGCCTGTAGTTCAATGGTAGAATCGTAGCCTTCCAAGCTACTCGTGTCAGTTCGATTCTGACCAGGCGCTAATCTACCTCTTATTAGAAGCTCCTTGCTTTTTATCCTTTTTGCTCCCTATAATACTCCACGTCAACCAAGACCGAAATCTTCCCATAGGGGGAGATGCCGCAGTCAAATTAATCTTATACATAAAGGGACAAGGCTTGGCACTCAAAGAAGAAACAGCTACAGTTACAATTAAAGAACTACTAGATGCCGGATCACATTTCGGTCATCAAACAAGCAGATGGAATCCTAAAATGAAGCGCTTTATCTTTGAAGAAAGAGGCGGCCTTCACATTATCGATCTTGCAAAAACAATGCAATTGCTCCGCGCTGCTTGTGAAGTTGTGAAAGAAACAGTTGCCGCTCGTAAAAGTATTCTTTTTGTAGGCACAAAAAAACAGGCAAAAAGCGTTGTAAAAGAATGCGCAGAAGCTTGTAACGAATACTTTGTGGCTGATCGCTGGCTAGGTGGCATGCTAACTAATCTTCAGACCATTCGTCAGTCTGTTAAGAAACTCGAAAAAGCAGAAAAAAGACTGGCTATTGGCGGCGAAGGTTTGACTAAAAAAGAGACTTCCCTTCTTTCCAAAGAACAGGAAAAGCTCGAGAGAAATTTGGGCGGCGTGCGTTTTATGAGACGTATTCCAGGTCTTGTAATTGTTGTAGACCCAAGTCGTGAGCACATCGCTGTTGCAGAAGCCAACAAACTAGGCATTCCTGTTATGGCTCTTATTGACACCAACTGTAATCCAGATCCTATCACGTATAACATCCCTTGTAATGACGATGCTTTAAAAAGCGTAAAACTTGTTTTACAAGTTCTTACAGACGGTATTATTGAACAGAAAAATGCGATGAATCTAGCCTTCGACAAACAAGACGAAGAGGGTGAACCAGAAGCAACTGTATTTGAAAAGATCGCAGCAGAAAAAGCAGCAGGAGAGGTGGGTTAATGGCTCTAGTTACAGCAGATATGGTAAAAGAACTACGCGCTAGAACGGGCGTAGGAATGGGTAAATGCAAAGAAGCACTCGATGGGGCGGCTGGTGATATGGAATTAGCTATTGCTAATTTACGTAAAGCAGGCATTGCTTCTGCTGTGAAAAAAGAGGGCCGTGAGACTAAAGAAGGTCTTATTGCAGCTTTTGATGGCAAGAGATGCGTAGCTCTTGTGGAAGTAAATGCGGAAACTGATTTCGTTACTAAAAATGAAACGTTTCGTAAGTTTGCGGAAGAAATAGCTGCTGAAATTGCCAACACAAATCCAGCTTCTCTGGAGACTTTTTTAGCACAACCTTATTCTAAAGACGCAAGTGTAAGCATAGATCAGCAGCGCGCTATCGTTATGCAGACAGTTGGTGAAAATATGAAAATTCAGCGCCTTCTTGTATGGAGCAAAGGTGAAGAGTTGTCTCTTGCTGCTTATACGCACATGGGCGGCAGAATCGTCACACTTGTAGAAATTCAAGGTGCTAGTGATCAGGAAGCTCTTGCAAAAGATATTGCTATGCATATCGCAGCCGAAGCTCCTCTTTATCTGCAACCAGAAGACGTCCCAGCAAGTGTAAAAGCATCGGAAGAAGACATTGCTTCTGCACAAGTAAAAGACAAGCCGGCAGAGATGCTTGCGAAAATTGTTGCAGGCAAACTAAATGCATTCTACGATCAAACATGTTTGCTAAGGCAAAAATTTATTAAAGATTCTTCTTTAACAATTGCCAAGCTTGTCGAAAACAAAAGTAAAGAGATCGGTAAACCTCTTACCGTCACACGTTTTGTTCGTTGGCAGGTAGGAGCTGCTTAATAATTTAGAATGAGGTTCGCACATGAGTAATGCCCTAGAACAAGCTAAGACGAAAATGGCAGCAGCCCTTGAGCACTTAAGCCGAGATTTAAAGGGCATTCGCTCAGGCAGGGCGAACCCGGCTATTTTGGACGGTGTCTCCGTAGATGTCTTTGGCTCTGCTACTAAAATCAAAGCCCTTGCCAGTATTACAACACCGGAGTCTAGGCAGATTCTGATCACTCCTTATGACAGAAATAATGCCGGCGCTATCGCTAAGGCTATAGAAAAGGCTAATCTCGGCCTGCAGCCAGTAGTCGATGGAAATGCGGTTCGCATTAAAATCTCCCCTATGGACGCTGCTAGTCGTCAAGATATGGTCAAGCTTGCCAAGCGTAAGGCGGAAGAGGCTAAAGTAAGCATCCGTAATTGCCGCCGTGATGCAAATGAGCTGATTAAAAAACAAAAATCGGCAGGAGATCTTGCAGAAGATCTTATGAAGAAATTTGAAAAACAAATACAGGAACTTACCGATAAGTCCTGTAAAGAAGCAGATGAATTTACAGCTTCCAAAGAAAAAGAGATTATGGAAGTTTAAATACTTGATAAAAAAGGGTGTTCCCCGGTAAATTAGGGCCCCTTCTTTTAGTAGATAGCTTGCTTGAAGCGAAAAAGAAGCAATGGCCTCATCGTCTAGCCTGGTCTAGGACACCGGATTTTCATTCCGACAACACGGGTTCGAATCCCGTTGGGGTCACATTTTAGAGCCTTTAGCTCAGTCGGTAGAGCATTTCACTTTTAATGAAGGGGTCGCTGGTTCGAATCCAGCA
>CAIMEJ010000080.1 GCA_903839985.1 uncultured bacterium
AAAAATAATTATTATTAGTTTAAATATAATTAATTTCTTAAAAATCGAGCTTTTGGAATAAAAAGCTGTATGAGAAGGAGCGCTTCTCATAAAAATCCGGTAGATGATAACCTAATCAGCGAGTTTGAAGCAAGGGGAGTTTCATGGCGCTCTGGAAAGAATTTAAGACATTTGCTGTGAAAGGCAGCGTAGTTGATCTGGCAATCGGTGTGATTATCGGGGCCTCTTTTGGAAAGGTGATAAGTTCACTCGTGGCAGACGTAGCCATGCCACCCCTTGGCATTATGCTGGGCGGCGTAGATTTTAGTGGTTTTCACATCATTTTAAAACCAGCTATGAATGGAAATCCTGCCATTAGCCTGAATTACGGTGTTTTTATCAACACCCTATTAGATTTCCTTATTGTGGCAAGTATAATCTTTTTTGTGATTAAGATAATGAATAGGGTCCACCTGACAAGTCTTCTTCGAACGAAAGAATGTCCTTATTGTATTTCACCCATTTCAGATAAAGCTACAAAGTGTAAGTTCTGTGGATCCGAGGTTTGAAAATGAGTGGTAAGATTTTTCTGAAGCCTCCCATGGACTTTGTTCCTATCCATAGCGTTGTAGGAATTTATATAAGAGCCGGGGAGGAGATTCTTTTTCTAAAAAGAGCACCTCACAAGCCTCACGGAAACACTTGGAATATACCTGGAGGCAAGGTAGAGACTGGAGAAACCCTTTTAGAAGCCATTATAAGAGAGACTCGAGAAGAATCGGGTATCATTCTTGATGCACCCTTGATTAAGCACGTAGTAGAGGTTTACGCAAAAGGTCTTCAGGGATATTTTGTGTATAACATATTCCAATACAACACTCAAAAAACGCCCGTTATTTTAAATGAAGAGCATCAAGCCTTTCTGTGGCTTACCTTGGAAGAGGCTAAAAAGCTTCCCCTTATAGAGGGAGAAAGGGCTTGCATCGATCTTATTCATGCCCTATAATTTTGACACTTATGGATAAAGTTACATGGAAAAAAGAGTCGGGTTTTATTTGGGCCCTTCTTGGCTCAGCTATTGGATTTGGTAACATATTGAGCTTCAGTGCTCAATGTTATAAAAATGGAGGTGGCGCTTTTCTTATTCCATTCGTTATAGCCCTGCTTATTTTAGGGCTGCCTATGCTCTTTTTAGAGGGAGCTATAGGGCAGCGTACCGGGTTGCCTATTGTCTCTGCCTATGGGCAGGTGCTTGGTAAAGCTGGGAAGACGATGGGATGGTTGATGGTAGCAGCTGTTGCTACTATCGGCGGCTTTTATATTGTATTAACGGGCTATTCAGTAGCCTATGCCTATTTTTCCGCTACAAATAGTATACCAGCTGATACAGCCACTTTTTTTAAACAGACTTTTTTAAGAGATTCAGGAAGCTTGACTACATGGGGTGGGTTCTCTACACCTATTTTGCTCGTAACTCTTTTCTGCGCAGCTTTTTCTTGGGTTGTCTTAACACGCAATATTCGCTCCGGTATTGAAAAAATATGCTCTCTTTTTATGCCTATATTGATGGTCTTAATTCTCTTTTTTGCCGTTGTTGTATGTTTTTTACCAGGGGCATCTGAGGGTTTTCGTCACTATCTTATTCCTGATTTTTCTAAATTAAGTGATGGACGTCTCTGGCGTGATGTCTTTGGCCACGTTTTTTTTAGTTTCTCTCTAGGATTGGGTATTATTACCGCTTACGCAAGGTATGCTACTTCTAATACATCTATTCCGAAAGCTATGTGGTATATGGCTTTGGGAAATCTGCTTATTTCCGTAACGGCAGGTTTTGCAATTTTTGGAGCAGTAGGGTATTTAAGTCATGTCTCAGGAGTGCCTTTTAAGGAGATTGTTAAATCAGACTCTACTTTTGAAATGGGTTTTGTTATTTTCCCCCAAATTCTACATGTGTTTACTCCTTGGATAGGCTCTTTAATCGGTGTTATTTTCTTTTTTGCCATCTTTATTGCCGGTATTACAGGGGTTTTTTCGATAGCAGAGAGTTTTGCCGGGAATGTAGAAGTGGAATTTGGCCTTTCGCGTAAAAAATCAGTTGGTATCACAAGCCTTATCATGATGATGATATCGCTTGTTTTTTGTATGGGTAATGGTCAAAGGATTTTAGGGTCTTTAGCTCCTATGCTATTAGGCAATAATATGCTCCTCGGAGGTTTTGCGGAAGTTGTGGTCTTTATGTACATCGCTAAGGATATAAGAAGCGATGCTCTTTGGTTCAAGGACGGCAAAAGAACTCTTATCTATTATCTAGCCAAACGTGTTGTTCCTTTTATTTTACTCCTTATTTTAATATCAGCAGTACATGCTGACATGCAGAGTCCAGTAGGTCCGTCCGAGCTTGTGCGTTGGGGCTGGTTTGTAGCAGCGCTTGTCCTGGGCGGTCTTCTTGCTCAAAAAAGCCAGAAGAGCTATGCAACAGCTTAGAATAGTTCTCTAGCAGAAGAGCCATCCACCAGCTTACAACAGTCCTTTAGCAGAAGAGCTATCCACCAGCTTACAACAGTCCTTTAGCAGAAGAGCTATCCACCAGCTTACACATAGTTCTTCGGCAGAGGAACTAGGCACGAAGCGTGAAATAACCAATTCTACCGAGTAAAGGCTCTCTTAATACAATAATTGCCTTCTAGGGTTATTTACCCCAGGACGATTTATGAAACTTAATGCGGGAGCTTACGGCTTTCGTGCCAGATTGTGGTAGTAGTCCATAATTCTTCGCGGAAATCTTCGGAGATGTATACAAAAATCCTTAATCTCTGGTAGAGTTGTCTTAAGTTTTTGAATCTTTTCCCTCATTAGGAGAGAAGGAGGATAAAGCGGTAGATTTTTTCTTTGCTTCAGCCTAAGTCCAGATAGTTGGTTCTCTAGTTAGTTGCCGCAGAAGTAAAATCATAACATTTTAAGGAAGAATTTTTTTATGAAATTATATGTTGGCAATTTGCCTCATAGCTATACAGATCAAGATCTGGCGCAACTTTTCTCATCTTATGGCTCTATTACTAGTGCTCGTATCATTATGGACCGTGAACTTGGCAGATCCAAAGGTTTTGGATTCGTTGAATTCGCATCTAAAGATGACGCTCAAAGAGCAGTTCAAGAACTTAACGGCAAAGATGCTGGCGGCCGCGCTATCGTTGTAAACGAAGCTCGTCCTCTAGAACCTCGCAGTAACGATCGCGGCGGCTTCGGCGGCGGCGCAGGCGGCGGACGTGGTGGCAACAGCCGTCCATCTTTCGGTGAAAAACGTCGTTCTTACTAAGAACTAGTAGTTTTTAGTTAAACAACTAAATCCGAGAAAGAGCTTTAAAGAGCTGTTTCTCGGATTTTTTTTGCTTATAAAAAATAGATCTCTACTGATTAATAGGATCACTCCTAGATCCAAAAAGCGAAGTTAGCAATCCTCTAAGCTTTAGAGCATTCCAAAGAGTCCGATACGGAGTATAGGATTAGTATAAAGAGATTCACCTGGTAAGAAACCGCTTGTTTTACCGCCGACTACCGCGTAGAGATCGATTCTAGAGGTTATAGGGTAGTAAAGGGTTGCTTGAAGTGCTGCGCCATAAGAATTGCTGGAGGCCGCCTCTGGAGGCGGAATATCATCAAGACCATCTACAAAAAGATAGGAAGAGTAGGGCGGTTGTCTCCACCCATCAAAACGTAGGCCAAAACAGCATTTTTTGTAAGACCAAAGAGTTTTGTTTTCTATTCCTAGCCCATAATAGTGATTGCCGCCAAATTCGCCCCCTTTAAGATAAAAGTAGGTGAGCTTGCCTTGGTAGGTAAGATAATTTTCTAAAAAGACTTCAGGGCCAAAAGGGGTAAGGCCAAGGCGCAGGTTCGGAAGGTTTCTTGTTGAAAATAGAGGTATCATAGGAATAAGAGTGTTTTTGCCTGTAGCTACATAATTAAACCAGGCGTAGATAGAATAAAAAGTCGTTGGATCTACAAGATTTACAAGGGCATAAGTTTTCAGATCATTTTCGGATAAGTAGCCTTGCGGGTAGGTCTTGTTAAGCCAGAAAAGATAGGCCTCCATATCATTGCCGGAGTTTATATCAAAATCATTTCCTGCTAGTCCTCCCCAAATATAAAGAGAGAGATCCTGCTCGGAATAAAGATAGAGGGAAGCTTGTCGTGGATCGAGCTCTGTATCAAGAAGCCATTTCTTCTTAAGTTCACCAGCTAGTAGGGCAGTTGCTTCTACGCCCGCAGCTGTAATGGCGATCTCTTTAGAGGCTGTTAGATTAGAAGAAAGATTGTAAGAAGTAAAACCACCTCCAGGACCATATGGAGGAGGGACTCCCATTCCGTAGCCAGCTACTTCCGCATAATAAGATCCTAGACTTCGAATGCGGTAACCATGGCCGAAAACCTCATGCTGAGTAACCATCATTAGATAACCCATCGGGTCCCAAAAAAAAATAAGCTCAGCTGTGCGCTCCAGTCCAAATAAAAAAGTTTTTTGGTAGCTACGCAGGTCTAAGTATTCTTGCAGATTCATCAGAGCTTTTTGAGGAAGCATGAGAGTATCTGCTCCTGCATAGGGGGACATATAAGTGTCTGTAAGTAGGCCGTAGGGAGCTTTTGCTATTAAGGGAGCCTTTACTGCTAAGAGGCAGGAGAATCCTAGAATAATCAAAGTAATTTTAGGCATAGGGCAAACATAATAAAGTGTTAGAAAGGCTTAGACAAGCGGTTTTTTTTGAAGACAAAATAATAATTGAGGATGTAAAAGAAAGACATGTCAAATATTTCACCTTTAAGCGCCAGAGGCCATGAGCCTTATGAGCCACAACTACTATCACCTCCATTTCCCTCTTTACAAGAGGAGAAAAAAATCTATGCCGATTTAGTGCAGCAATATGTAGCAGCACCTAATAGTGAAGAGGCCGAGAAGGTCAATCAAAGTCTTGTTAACCGCTATAAAATTGATTTGGGACTGCGTCAATATAAAGGGGCTCCTTTACCCGTGAACCCGCAGAAAAAAGTCGAGTCTGTGGCTATGATTGCTTTTACACTCTTTGAGATGGATCGTACAAAAATTGATCAAAGCTCCCTTTATAGTCTTTCAGGGGGTGTTTTTACTAAAGTATTTGCACGTACGATCATGTTAATGGAAAGAACTATAGAAATAATTCGCGCGCTGAGCCCAGGCACTCAAGCAGATATGCAAAAGACCTACTTAAAAAAGGCTGAAAGCCTCCATCAAAATGCTGAAAAACAGTTTGGAGAGCTGGAAAATAGGATGGAAAACCCATTACCTATTAGAGCATTATTAAAAGAATCAGGTTCCTTGCTTGCTGATGCCGATAAGGCTCTTAAAAAGAAATCCTTTAGTGAAGCAGATTTTTATCTTCTAGCTATGAGTGATAAAATGAGTCAAATTAAAGAGGGGGCCCAGGGCATTTTCTCTAGACTTCTAGAGTCCATGAAAGTAGGCAAACAATCCTCATATGATTGTGATTTACAAGATGTTAAAGCAATTAGCTTAGGTTTAAATAAACTTTTTATTGACTATGACCAGCGTGTTTTTCAAAGAGCACCCTGGCAAGCTCTAAAAGCAGAAGCAGACGTACTTCAAAAAGAAGAGCAAAAAGCTGAGGGCTTCAAGGGAACACCTAGCATGGAAGCCTCCCTTCTCATCTTTGATTTAAGGCTGAAAGCCAAAGACTTAGATCAAAAAGTGATCGATTTTGTTCTGCAAAATGTAGAGAATGCTTTCGATTTACTTAAGTAGTATAATCTCCTATTCATTTAGTATCCTTCCTGCTATACTCTCTATATAATTTTTTTAAAAGGAAGGCATAACTTGGATAATTACAGTAATAAACGCTCGCAAAAACCGGCTTTTGGCAATCCATCTTCCTTCAAAAAAACCTTTAAAAAGAACGATAATTTCAAGCCGCGTACTTCTTCTGAGCAACCAAGTTTTGCTCGAAAAGAGGGTTCATTCAACGACCGCCCACAAAGATCCTTTGGTGACAAACCACAAGGTTCCTTCAATGACCGCCCACAAAGATCCTTTGGTGACAGACCACAAGGTTCTTTCAACGACCGTCCGCAAAGATCCTTTGGTGACAGACCACAAGGTTCCTTCAACGACCGTCCGCAAAGATCCTTTGGTGACAAACCACAAGGTTCTTTCAACGACCGCCCACAAAGATCCTTTGGTGACAGACCACAAGGTTCTTTCAACGACCGTCCACAAAGATCCTTTGGTGACAAGCCACAAGGTTCATTCAACGACCGTCCGCAAAGATCCTTTGGTGACAGACCACAAGGTTCATTCAACGACCGTCCGCAAAGATCCTTTGGTGACAAACCACAAGGTTCATTCAACGACCGTCCGCAAAGATCCTTTGGTGACAGACCACAAGGTTCTTTTAACGACCGCCCACAAAGATCCTTTGGTGACAAACCACAACGTTCTTTCAATGACCGTCCGCAAAGATCCTTTGGTGACAAGCCACAAGGTTCATTCAATGACCGCCCACAAAGATCCTTTGGTGACAGACCACAAGGTTCATTCAACGACCGCCCACAAAGATCCTTTGGTGACAAACCACAAGGTTCATTCAACGACCGCCCACAAAGATCCTTTGGTGACAAACCACAACGTTCTTTCAATGACCGTCCGCAAAGATCCTTTAATGACCGTCCACGCACAGATGCCCCTCGATCTTTTGCAGATAAACCGCGTAGAGATTTTGCAGACAGCCTCGTAGAGAAGCGTGAAGGACACATTTTACCACTTCCTGCGGAGCTTTTTATTTCATGCCAACCCTCTCTTGAAGAACTGCTTTATGAAGAGCTAACAGAAATGGGCATCAATGTCATAAAAGTGGGTTTTGCGGGTGTTTCCGTAGAAAATTCACTAGAAAATGTCTATAAAATTAACTACTGTTCACGCCTTGCCGGTAAAGTATTGCTCCCCATTGCAGCTTTTACTTTTTCTCACTCAGCTGTTTTTGTAGAGCAAGCTAATATTATTGATTGGTCTCCTTGGTTAAATCTAGAGACAACATTTGTGATTAAGGTAAATGGACAGAGTACTCTTTTTAATAACACTCTTTATGCGGCGCAGCTGCTCAAAGATGGTATTTGTGATCAGTTCCGTACAAAAACGGGTGAGCGTCCCTCTGTAAGTTTAAAAGACCCAGATATTACTCTCCATCTCTTCCTCGAAGAGTCTAAAGCTACTGTCTATTATGACACTTCAAAAGAAGCACTCTTTAAAAGAGGCTGGCGCCAGGAAGCTGTGCCGGCTCCACTCCAAGAGACGATGGCTTCGGCTGTTCTTCGTCTTTCTGGTTATAAAGGGGAAGGCCTTCTCATCGACCCTTGCTGTGGTGGTGGTACTATTCTTATTGAAGCAGCTATGATTGCTACTAAAACACCTGCTGGTTTCTACCGAGATTCTTGGGGCTTTACTGCTCTTCCGGATCATGATGAGACTCTCTGGCAAAAAGTTAAGCAAGAAGCTGACAGTCAAAGGGTTCCTCTTCGTAAAGACAGCATTATGGGTCTTGATATCCAAAAAGATGCCGTTCGTATTTCTAAAGTGAATCTTATTAGTGCCAGCTTCCAAGAAGAGATCATTCTGACACAAAGTAATTTTCAGGAAGCAACTCTTCCAGAGCGCTTTGACCTTTTAGTTGCTAATCCGCCTCATGGTGAGCGCCTTGGCGACGAAGAGCAGTGGATACCTCTTTATCGCGATTTGGGTGATTTCATTAAGCATAAAGGCCAGGATGGTGCTAAAGCCTTCGTCTACACCTCTTCTCTAGCCCTTTCTAAAGAGATTGGTCTTAAAGCGGATAAACGTCATGTTATCACCTCTAGCGGTCAAGAGTGCCGTGTTATTGAGATAACTGTAAATCATTCTCCGAAAGAAGTTTAAGTAATTAATCCTATCCTTTCACTCCCGAAAGGATAGGATTTTTTCAAAATATCTATTG
>CAIMEJ010000081.1 GCA_903839985.1 uncultured bacterium
ACTATAGAAGCAATTTTTTTGCACATAAAAGATGCATTTCAGGCTATATATATCCTTATGAACAGATCTAACAGCTTCGGCCCTATCCCTAAACAGGAGGGGGTGTTTTTTAGCATACCCTCGACGACAGCGCGCTCTATAGAATTGCTTATCTATAGTCCCGGCTGCGCTACCCCCTCTCAAAAGCTGCCTCTTGAAAGAACAGATAATAGATGGCAAGTATTCGTTCCTCATTTACAAATTCCCTATGAATATTCTTATCTAGTTGACGGACAAGAAATTATAGATCCATACAGTAAAGAGATATCCCAAACAAGTGACTGGAAAGATAGACGTGTTTCTATGCGCTCTGCTAGCTATTCTAATTCTTTTGATTGGCAAGGGGTCCCGAAGCCAAACCTGGCCTTAGAAGATCTTATTATTTATGAAATGCATGTGCGCGGCTTTACAAGAGATCCGAGTGCCGAGGTGAAAGCTCCGGGTAAGTTTACTGCTATTATTGAAAAAATTCCTTACCTCAAGCAGCTGGGTATTACAGCAGTTGAGCTCATGCCTATCTACGCTTTCAATGAAAGTGAGTATGCTCTAGATGTAGATAATGGCATTTCTTACTGTAATTTCTGGGGCTACTCTTCTATCCATTTTTTGGCCCCTATGGGCCGTTTCGGTACAGACCCTCTTTTAACGCTTACCGAATTTAAGGAACTCGTACGAGCTCTTCATAAAGAAAAAATCGAAGTGATTCTCGATGTTGTTTATAATCATACTGCAGAAGGTAATGAAAATGGGCCTATTTATAATCTTAAAGCCCTTGATAAAGACGTCTACTATCTCTTAGATAAAGAAGGTCGTTATCTTAACTATTCCGGATGTGGAAACACAGTTGCCTCCAACTCTTCTCTAAGCATAGAACTGATACTCGAATCTCTGCGTTATTGGGCCAATGAATGTCAAGTCGATGGCTTTCGTTTCGATTTAGCCTCTATCCTCACGAGAGGGCCTGAGGGGGCTGTTCTCAATCCCGTTCCTATTCTAGAAGAAATGAGAACAGATCCCCTTCTAAAGGGTGTAAAGCTTATCGCTGAGCCTTGGGATGCCGGAGGTCTCTATCAACTCGGTCTTTTCCCAAGAATCGGCTTTGATGCAGAATGGAATGGCCGCTACCGTGATAACGTTCGTAAATTTATCAAAGGAACAGATGGTGTAAGCAGCGCCTTTGCTACGGCCTTCTGTGGATCAACTGATCTCTACTTTGATATAGGAACGCCTACCTGTAGTATTAACTTTATCACCGCTCATGATGGATTCACCCTACGTGATCTTGTTTCTTATAACCAGAAGCATAATGAAGACAACGGTGAAAATAATCGAGACGGCGCCAATGATAATGAGAGCTATAATTACGGAGTAGAGGGAGAAACCCTTGATAGAGCTATCCTAGAATTACGTAATAGGCAGATGAAAAACTTTTTTGTGGCCCTCTTTTGTTCACAAGGCGTTCCTATGCTTCTCATGGGAGATGAATATGGCCATACAAAACAAGGCAATAATAACACCTGGTGTATAGACGATGAACGCAATTGGTTCTCTTGGAAAGAGGCCTCTCAAAATGAGCTTCTTGTCTCTTTTGTCGCGAAGCTAATCGATTTTCGTAAAAAACAGCCCCTGCTCCATGCAAAACGCTACTACAATAAACAAGAGATCTCTTGGCACGGGAAAGAGCCCCATAAGCCGGATTGGAGCACAGAAAGCCGCTTTGTGGCCTGCTCTCTTCTCGACATAAAACTGGGAGATGAACTGTATATAGCCTTCAACAGCTCCCATAAAACTATAGAAGTGCGCCTTCCAGAGCTTAGAGAAAGTCATCGCTGGCAAAAGGTTATTGATACCTCTGCGATACCGCCAGATGATTTTCTAACAAGTGCTACCCCCTATATTCTCTATGAAGAGATGCTTATAATTCCTTCTTACTCATCTATTGTTCTTATGGCCAGCCATCTCTAATCATCAAAAAAATTAAAGAATGAGCATAGCATCCCCATAAGAGAAGAAACGAAAGCGCTCTTTAACAGCATATTGATAGGCTTTTTTGATCAAATCTTGACCAGCAAAAGCCGAAATAAGCATGAGCAAGCTAGAACCCGGCAGGTGAAAGTTAGTTATAAGAGACGAGACATATTTAAACCGATATCCAGGATAGATAAATAGGCTTGTTGTACCAAAACCTGGAGTTTCGAAAGATTCTAGAACGCGCAGACTTGTAGTTCCTACTGCTACAACCCGATTTGCTTTAATAAGCTCCACTGTTGCTGGAGAAATATAAAAGCTCTCCTGGTGCATAACATGATCGCGGATATCTTCTGTTTTAACGGGTAAAAAAGTACCTGCACCCACATGAAGGGTAACTTCTGTAGAATTAAAACTTTTAAGCAGCTCTTTTGTAAAATGAAGACCGGCTGTAGGAGCGGCAATGGCCCCGGGCTGACTTGCATAAACAGTTTGGTAGTCTTTTTTATCACTCTCTTCTGCATATCCACCACGAATATAGGGAGGTAGAGGTAATGTTCCAAGCCTCGCTAGATGCTCTTCGAAAACCCCTGTAAAGTTAAAGACTCCCCTCTTACTACCATCCACGAGGGTTTCTACAACAGTAAGACAAAGATCTCCGTCAAAAACCACCATATCTCCAGCCTTCAGCTTGCCCCCTGGTTTGGCGAAAAAATGCCACGTATTTGCTTCCTCCCTCTCTAAAAGAAGAACCTCTACTTGGCCGCCCGTAACTCTTTTTCCAAAGAGACGGGCAGGAATCACCTGAGTATTATTAAGAACTAAAAGATCCTCAGGACCTAAGTAGTTACCTATGTTATGAAAGGAGGTTTCTTCAAAAGTTCCTTTAGAACGATTGACAACTAAAAGGCGTGATGCATCACGAGGCGTAACAGGGTACTGGGCAATAAGATCAGCTGGTAATTCGAATTGATAGTCAGAGAGCTTATACACGTGGGATCGTAATACCTGTTTGCATCATATATTTGCCGCTTCTTTCTGCATACGAAGTCTCACAGGCATTTGCTGCTTCAAAAAAGAGCACTTGGGCAAGGCCTTCATTGGCGTAAATTTTAGCAGGTAGCGGTGTTGTATTTGAAATCTCTAGAGTGACGTGGCCTTCCCAAGAAGGCTCAAAAGGAGTGACGTTAACGATGATACCGCAACGGGCATAGGTAGACTTGCCAAGGCAGATAGTCAAGACATTACGAGGTATACGGAAATATTCAACACTACGGGCAAGGGCAAAAGAGTTAGGAGGAATGATACAAACATCTGATACAATATCTACAAATGCACGTGGATCAAAATTTTTAGGATCGACTATAGATCCATAGATATTAGTAAAAACCTTAAACTCATTAGAAACGCGCAGATCATATCCGTAGCTAGAAAGCCCATAGCTTATTAATTTATCCGAAGAACTAGTGCTAACCTGCTTTTCCTCAAAGGGTTCTATCATCCCGTGTTTTTGGGCCATTTGACGTATCCAGCGATCTTCTTTTAAGCTCATTTTCTTGCCTCGACTTAATTCTTTATTCAATATAGCATGAGGCCACTTAAGATGAAAAAGTTTTTGCTCTACTCACTTCTTATTTCGGCAAGTGTTCTCTCCGCCGCCTCCAAAAAAGATATTTATACAAGCGGCTGGTGGACAGGCCCCCTTTTTGCTTCTCATGCAAAAACAACACCTCGCGGCAAAATTAATATAGAGCCTTACCTCGGCTATTTTGCTACCCAGGGAAATTATAATAACTCCTGGGGTTTAGATCCCGCTAGCCACTTTTTCTCCGTAAGCCCAAGTATTTTTGTGAGCCTGGGCATAACAGATACACTGGAATGTGCGATAGAGATCCCTTGGCTTTTTAATAGATTTCGTAATAAGAGCGCTAACGGCCTCAGTGACGTCTCTTTCCAGGGTGCTTATCAATTTCTCCAAGATGATCATGGCGGCCCTACTTTTGATACCCTCTTTTTCATAAGAGAATATTTTCCAACCGGTCGCTATAGCAATTTAAATCCTCTCTTACAAGGTGCGGATCTCACTGGTTATGGAATGTTTACTACCCTGTTCGGGTTTAACCTCCAAAAAGTCTTTCTTCTATCCAATTGCCGTCTTCTACGGCTACGACTTAATGCGGCCTACGAGCTCCCGGCTGTGGCTCATGTAAAGGGTCTTAATGCTTACGGTGGTGGCTTTGGTACAAAAGGTAAAGTCTGGGCGGATTCAACACTTTTCTTAACCATTGCCCATGAAATTCAATTTACCCAAAACTGGGTCTTTGCCTGTGACTACATGTACCAACACGGTGGTCAAGGAAAGTTTTCTGGCGATCCCGGCAGCACCTCCGGCAGATCTAGCCCCTTTGCCTTCCTTCCCGATAACGGCTACCCCGCCTGGGATAGTTTCAGTGTCGCTCCGGCTATGGAATATAACTTTAGCGCAAACGTAGGCATGATCGCTGGGATCTGGGTCTCTGTTGCTGGGCGCAATAATTCTGCGTTCATCTCCCCTATTATCGCTTTAAATGCGACATTCTAATTAATCTTTAGTTTAGCCTAGGTGATCTGAGCGGCTGTTTCAGAAGGTAGCCCTGGACAGAGCTTGTTGAGATAGAAAAAAAAGGCGCTAGTCATGTCTTCTACGAGCTCTTTTCTGGGGGCCGAAACAATAGTCGTTAATTGTTGAGTAATTACTGCTGAAGAGCAGCTGTGTACTTGGTTGAAAAATAGGCTGATTTTTTTTTCAAATTCTTGTGGTTGTTCATAAGAGATGCCTATTTTTTTAGGAGAAAAAATCTGCTTTTTTATCATTGATACAAACTTCTTATCAATAAGCTGCTGCACATTTTTTTGATGAAGAATCCCTTTAATGTGCTCCTCAAACTGTTTGGCTAGAAGCTTATTGTGGCTGATGTACTCTGGAGGAATCTCAAAATTAAAGAGGCTCGCTAAGTCATTTTTTGTTTTTGCATCCGGAGCCTCTTTCATGGAAGATGCAAAATGCGCTGTTATCAAAGCAATAGCATGCTCCTTTTCTTCATGAGTAACGGAGGGTGTCCATAACTGCCAAATACTATTGCATAGAGCAAGGACTGCGGCAAGAATACCCACAATCAGGGGGGCTAATCCAGCAGTGCCAGCTGTAAGTCCGGCAAGTACCATTGCCGAAACAGCTATCATCAGCCCTTCCGTAACAACAGATATAATTAATTGAGCTCTCTCTTTATTTAAGGATACCAGAAGCTGGTCCACCCATATATTAGCTTCATCTATAAGGGCTGTTTTGCGTTTTTGCAGAAAGACCTTATGCCATACAGCAACAGGATTACCTGAAGGAATCTGCCTTAAATTTTTGTTGATTTCTTGGATATTCTTCATACATATCTTAAAGTCTTGAAAAGGCCCTTCGTAGCTACCAGAACCAAAAAGACCTGTCATAGCCCATTTTTTACGTGTAGCCATAAAATGCTGTACAGCCTTTGCGTCTTTTTGTAAAAAGCTCGGCAGCCCTTTTGATCTTAAGTTATTATCAGCATCAATGGTGCCTTCACGCTCTTTACAATAACCAAGCGCTATATTCGCTCTTGCTTCAGGTGTTTTAGCGTCCTTTAGCTTCTGAATTATATCTCCTCTAGTCCTGTCAATTTTTAAAACGGAAAGGAGCGCTTTAAGCCCTAAAATAAAGGATGTTATCAAGCTAAAGGCTGCAATACAAAGACCTATGATTGCTTTTTGAAAAACGGCTAATACATTCGCAAATTTGAGGCTTTTAACGATAAAGGAAAGAGCTGTCTGAAGAACCAGATATAATTTAAATAAGCCTTCACTCAGAGAAGAAAGCCAATCCTTCCAGTCCATAAATTTGCTACTCTGAGAAAACTCCTTAACCGCTCCTTGAAGAGAGCTTCCTCGACGCAGTAAAGAAATTATGGATAACAAGCCCCCGTCAATAAGAAATACGGTGTCTGCCTCTCTATTATGTTTGAAAACATCCCCAGCAATTTTACCGATCTCTTCAATAGGTTTTATTACAACCGCATGGGTCTTAATAGTGACATCCGTAACTTTATGATTAAGAGCGCCTTTAAAAGAAGTAAAGGCGCTTTTATCAGATTTTCTAGCAAAAAAAACAGCCGCTATTGCAGCCGATTTCTGAGATGTGAGTCTCATAAGAGATTTAGGAAGTTCTCCTAAAGGGGCTAACTGTAAAGAAGGGTCCGAAGCTGTGCTTCTAGAAACAGGGTTACTCATATAATTTATACATATATATAGATCGGAAGAGCACACG
>CAIMEJ010000082.1 GCA_903839985.1 uncultured bacterium
TAGAAGACATGTATAAAAATTCTAAATAGTTGAAAAGAGCGTATTTTAAAAGCGCAATAAAGGATCTGTCTCTTTTTATAAACAGGTGAGCCATTATTAAATAGCGGCTGTTTTCCTGATTTAAAATAATCATTCCTTTGCAAAGGTATTAAAAGAGCCCTCTTTGGCTCTTGAAGGCCAAAGAGAGCTGCTTGCTGTTTTTACCACTTGAGGCTAGAAGCTGATTGATACTCCGTTACTCGGGTTTCAAAGAAGTTTTTTTCTTTGCCGAGGTCGATGGTCTCACTCATCCAAGGGAAGGGGTTTTTAGAATTATAGAGGGATTTAAGTCCAATACGTTCTAAGCGGCGATCAGCAATATGTTGGACATATTCCCGGAACATAGAAGATGTAAGGCCAAGCAAGCCATTAGGCAGACATTCTTCTGCGTAACGGATTTCGAGCTCTACCGCTTCTTTAATAAGGTTAATGATGCTTTCTTGGAATAGGGGTGTCCACAATTCAGGATTTTCTTGTTTGATACCATTAATCAGATCGATACCAAAGTTAAGATGCACTGTTTCATCCCGTAAGATGTATTGAAACTGCTCACCAACCCCTGTCATTTTATTTTGACGTAGGAAAGAGAGCATCATAACAAAGCCGCTATAGAAAAAGAGGCCTTCCATAACGATATAATAAGCAATAAGGTTTTCAAGAAACTTCTGAGCACCCTCGAAAGTCTCTGTAGTGAAGCCATCTTGAAGAATATCTGCAGTCAGGCGCATTTCAAAGCTATCTTTAGCTTGAATGACAGGGATTTCGTTATACATATTAAACACTTCGCCCTCATCTAGGCCAAGAGATTCTACAATATAATGAAAAGTGTGTGTGTGAATAGCTTCTTCAAAACCTTGGCGCAGTAGAAATTGACGTGCTTCTGGGTTAGTCACATGTTTGAAGATGGCCAGGGTAATATTATTGCCGACTAAGCTCTCTGCTGTGCTAAAAAAGCCTAGTACACGCATGATAAGATGGCGCTCATCTTGAGAGAGTTTGTTGGATTTCCAGAGCTCGATGTCTTTAGACATAGGAACTTCTGTAGGCATCCAATGATTAGCACAACCATTAAGGTAATGCTCCCAGGCCCAGCTATATTTAAGGGGCATCAATTGGTTGACATCTATTTTACTGCAGTTAATCAGTCTTTTTTCAGAGACCTTTACACGTGTAGTTGAGTCTACTGCGAGGGTCTCTTCATTTTCAAATTTTAACATTTACATCTCCTTATTGACAGCTTTCACAGGCTTCGCCGCCTAAGCTGCAAGTGCCTTTAGGGTTTATGGTTTCTCTATTAACAATAATATCGCCAGAAGCAGATTTATTCTTCATCCAGCGGGGCTGTAGGCCTCGTTTGTTAATATCAGTTGTCGATTTCTCAATTTGTGTAGCAGCAAGTGTACGCAGATAATAATTGGTTTTAAGACCTTTAGTCCAGGTGAGCATGTACATGTTATGCAGTTTTTTACCGCTAGGCTCTGCCATGTAAAGATTTAACGATTGTCCCATGTCGATCCATTTCTGGCGCCGACTTGCACATTCAATGACCCACTCGGGTTCTATTTCAAAAGCCGTCACATAAATAGCTTTTACACTATCAGGAATGCGCGGTATTTCTTGGATAGAGCCATCAAAATATTTGAAGTCATCAATCATCTCTGCATCCCAAAGATTAAGAGCTTTAAGCTCTTCTACTAGGTAAGGATTGATGATAGTGAATTCCCCTGAGAGATTAGACTTCACATAAAGGTTTTTATAGGTAGGCTCAATGGATTGGACAACACCTGTGATATTGGCGATAGTAGCCGTTGGAGCAATAGCCATTGTATTGCTATTACGCATACCGTATTTTTTCACGGATTCGCGAACAGGGGCCCAATCTAAACGCATAGAGGAGTCAATATCAAGATGACAGCCTCTTTCTTGTCCAAGAAGAGATACTGTATCAATGGGAAGCATGCCGCGATCCCATTTAGAACCTCTATAACTGGAGTAAGTACCGCGTTCTTTAGCAAGCTCCGAAGAGGCTAAAATTGCGTAGTAGGAGATGAGCTCCATACTTTCATCTGCAAATTCAATAGCCTCATGGCTTGCATAGCTAATCTTTTTTAAATAGAGGGCATCTTGAAAGCCCATCATGCCAAGACCGACAGGACGGTGCTTTAAGTTACTGTTTTTAGCCTCTTTTATAGGGTAGAAGTTGATGTCAATGACGTTATCAAGCATGCGCATGCCTGTTCTAACTGTCTCCTCGACAAGAGCCACATCAAGAGAGCCCTCTTTCATGTGAGCACCTAAATTAATAGAGCCGAGGTTACAAACAGCAGTCTCTTCTTTCGAGGTGTTCAGTAAAATTTCTGTACAGAGATTCGAGCTATGAACAACACCTTGATGATCTTGAGGAGAGCGGACGTTCGATGGATCTTTGAAGGTGATCCAGGGATGGCCTGTTTCAAAAAGCATGCTCAGCATTTTGCGCCAAAGATCTAGGGCCCCTATACGTTTGAATAGTTTAATACGACCCTCTTCGACCATTTTCTCATAGACCATATAGCGCTCTTCAAAAGCTTTTCCATAAAGATCATGGAGATCGGGTACATCAGAGGGGCTAAACAGGGTCCATTCCTTGTTTTCTTCTACACGTTTCATGAATAGATCGGGGATCCAGTTAGCTGTATTCATGTCATGTGTACGGCGTCTTTCGTCACCTGTATTTTTACGCAGCTCTAAGAAGTCTTCGATATCCAAGTGCCAAGTCTCTAAATAAGCGCACATCGCCCCTTTGCGCTTACCTCCGTTGTGAGCCAGACCACTGGTTGTCATATAGGACTCATCGCCCTCTACTTTAAGATCAAAAACAAAGGGTGTTACAGGAGCTGCACTCTTTTTTGTCACCCTTGTAAAGAGGTGTTTGCCAAGAGTAAGCCAGTTTGTTTTTGTAGCGGGCTTTTGTCCCGTAATTTTTGCTATACTGTCTACTGCTGGAATCTGGAGGTCGTATACTTTTACATCACTTTCCGAAGAGCAGGAAGTACTGCCAGACAGGTCATTTATGTGGCTGTTTTCAACTACTCTGTAATGACCACCACTTGCGATGCCCATGCGGAGCAATTGATAACGAAGACCTTCAACAAGAGCTTGTGAAGTATGACTAAAGGTTATTTCTTCGTTAGAAGAAAGAGAGCTACTTGCTTCAATAAGTCCGCCTATGAGGGCGAATGTCTGTTCGGAAGGCAGGTGAGACAAACGAGGGGCAATCTGTTTTTCATGGCTCTTGTTATAGAGGTCTTCTTGTTCAAAGGGCAAATAGGATGACTCTGTCTCTATCATACGGCCTGTTGTAGCCTCATAAGCCCCACTTGTTTGAGAGAACCAGGAGATTTCTATCTGGGTGTTAGACCTTACTGATTCGGAGAAAGGAATAGATCGTTTAGTAAGGTACTCTCTTACAAAAGAAAGAGAGCTATTTGCTTGAGTATTACCTAAGAGGCTCCATGCAGCGCTAGCATTCTTTCTTTCGCCTTTGCCGAGTAAAATACCGTAAAGACGGGCATCTTCTTTATCAAAGGCTGGTAGATTCACTACTTCTTGAGGGATAACTTGAGCAATATAATCTCCTACAACTAGTTGATCTGCATCTACCCATGCAGGATGCAGAGCGCCTTTTTCTAGGGACTCTAAAGTAGAGGCATCGGTTTCTTGGAGGGAGACTCCTTGAATGGCAAAGAAGGGATGTCCAGAGGTTACTTTGAGAGCTTCTATAGAGTGTTGAACTTCTATAGAAACCATAGGATCTTTTTGATTATAGGAGAAGACTTCCCTGATTTCACGGTAGCGGCCGCTGATACCCAGTACGAGATCTTTGGGCTGAACGTCAGAAATTTTTTGTAAGCCCTTGTTGGTATAAAGGAGCGTATCTGGCGCAAAACATTGGTTAACGGCTACGGCTGTGTCATTGGCTACTTTTAGGAAGGGGATAACACCTTGGCTCTTGCCATTTGTTCCTTTAATAGTAGCACCTGTTGCACGCACATTTGTCCAGTCATTGCCAATACCACCCGCCCATTTAGATAGCTGGGCATCATCTGCAACTATTTGGAAAATACCGTGGAGATCATCCATGACCGTAGAAAGATAGCAAGAGCTTAGCTGAGAATGGCAAGTTCCTGCATTGAAAAGAGTAGGAGTGCTAGATACAAAGCGGAAAGAGGAGAGGATGTTATAAAAAGCTACAGCATAATCATTTTTTTTCTTCTTTTCTACAAGAGCTAATCCCATAGCTACGCGCATCCAGAAGTATTGAGGCGTTTCTAAGCGACGTTCCATGTGATGAATAAAATAGCGATCATAAAGGGTTTGTAGCCCAAGATAGCCAAATTGGAGATCGCGCTTTAAATCCATAGCTTTCGCTAAGCGGTCGATATCAAATTCAAGTAACTCAGGATTGATGCGCTCGTGAGAGATACCCTCTTTGAGATAGGCTTCAAAACCCTCTTGATGTTTTTTTTCTAGATCGAGGTCTGTAGCAGCTGTGTTAATTGCTTCTTTGTAGACAAGGTCTAATAAAAGTGCGGAGGCGACGTAGATATAGCTAGGTTCTATTTCAATTTTTGTACGGGCTGCAAAAATCAGAGATTGATCAACTTCATGCACTTTAATGTTATCATAAAACTGTGTTACAGCCTCTTCTAGAAGAAGATCTGGACTTGTTAACGGGTGTCCCTTACAGGCATGACGTAGTTTCGTAAGCAGATCAATTTCAGGAATAAAAACTGTCTCTCCATCAGTGTTGATGGCTTTAAAACGGCGAAGAGGGAGTCTTTGTTGCTGTTCTTTTAGTTCATCAACTAGTTCACGAATAGCACTCTTTTTTTCTTCACCCAGTGGAGCCTGAGCTCTTGCTAAGATGAAGTGTTTAGCTACTTTAAAAAAACCGGCTTCCATGAGGTTCTGTTCAGCCAAATTTTCAATGAGCTCTGTTGTAATGAGCTCGCCGTGGTGATTGAGTTCGACGATGCGGGCTACGATCTGAGCAGAAAGCTTATTTACGAGCTCGATTGTCTCATGGGGGGTAGAGGATTCTAGTTTATCTACACTGCGAAAAGCTTCTTCAAGAGAGGAGGCGACTTTCATAGGATTCAATTTTACAAGTGTAGAGCCATCGCTACGCAGGACTTTTATATTTTGGGGAGAGTCTTCACGCAGGGCTTTATGTTTATCACGATAGATGATGTAATCGCGGGCTACGTCATGATAGCCATTTTGCATAAGTTGAAGTTCTACAATATCCTGTAGGCCCTCTACAGTAAGAGCCCCTTTTTTAAGAGCCGATGTCGCTGCTGCAAAGATCACTTGATCGGTAATGCTGTTAATAATTTCGGCTATAGGAGTAGGTAGGGAGTCATTTTCAGGCAGTTTTTTAGTATCACGAAAAGCGTATTCGAGAGCTTTAAAAATACGTTCCCGCTGAAAAGGGACGAGTGTTCCGCTGCGTTTTACAACAGTAAGACGAGAGGTGTCTAGTTCTGTCGGAATTTGGAAAGATGTAGGATGTTCAAGATCGGAGTTTTTTGACATTGTTTTTAATGATTCCATCTGTATAAAAATTCCTTGCAAAAAGTATTCAAAAAGCTAGCAACTACCACCCCTAGTAGGGTACCTTCTTCTTTTAGCACTATATCTAGTAATTAACTTTCAGTCTATGAAAATAACAAACTCCTTTTATCCCCTTTAAAAACAAGGGATTAGGATGTCAAAAAAAGGCTATTTTAAGAGAATATTAAGAATAAATGCCCCTCCATTTTGGGTATAACTATTATAAGTCATAAAGAGGAGTCAAAGA
>CAIMEJ010000083.1 GCA_903839985.1 uncultured bacterium
GGCTTTATCTCCTTTTTTTCTTCATTATTTTTTCTTTTAAAAGATTTAGATCGAACTAGCTGTAATTGAGCCTTATCATAAGCATCGTCAGAAGCTTTTAAAGTCTGCTCATTGAGCAAGGCCAAGGGCACCATCCAACGCGCTGTTAACCTTATAGGCCCTTCTGTCTTTCTCTCCACCTGAACTACAGCAAAATAGAGCTGGTTTTCTTTGAGATTTGCCGCTTCACTCTCAAAAAGCTCTGACCAAATCATCATTTCCAAACGATGGATACCGTCACTTACAGCAGTTACTGCAAACTTACGCTGTGTCTTATGAGCAATTCTTACTTCTAGACTCTCTAAAATAAAGGCTACTCTTATAATGGCATCATGTTCAGCTACATCTAACTTCTGAAAAGGTATAGCACCAATTTCTTTCAAGATGGCTCGGTAGGTATTCATTGGATGGCCTGTTAAAAAGAAACCCATAAGCTCTTTTTCGCGCAGTAACTGCTCTGTTTCCGTACGAGACTTTTGCACTTCAGGAGGCTTTAAGAAATGTTTTTCCTCTTCTTCGTAACCAAAAAGTGTTAAAATCCCTTGATTCTTTTCTTTTTGCTGCTTACCCACGTAATCCCACATAGGCTCAACACTTTCTCTTAAGGCGTCCCTTGACCATTTGGTGAAATCAAAGGCTCCTGCTTCAATGAGTGTCTCTACAGCTTTTTTCGAGAGTTTTTTTAAATGAATCCGGGAGAGAAAATCTAAAAGACTGGTGAACGACCCTTTTTTAGAGCGCTCTTCCAAAATAGCCTGAACAACCCCCTCACCTACACCTTTAATACCGCTCATAGCAAAGCGAATACCCTTCTGTGTAGCCATAAATTCCCCACCCGCTTCGTTCACATCGGGCGATAAAATCGCAATATCCATTTCTTGGCATTCACCCAAAAATTTAGCAACTTTGGTGATATCATCACGATCACAGGTAAGAAGAGCCGCCATCCATTCACTTGGATAATGCGCCTTAAAATAGGCTGTCACATAAGTAAGAAGGCCATAAGAGGCTGCATGTGATTTATTAAAACCATAGGCAGCAAATTTTTCCATTTTATCAAAAACACGGGCAGCTACATCGTGTGCAATGGCGTTTTTTTCGGCACCCACAATAAATTTCTCACGCTGTTTGGCCATTTCTACAGCATCTTTTTTACCCATAGCCCGGCGCAGCACATCCCCTTCACCTAGTGAGTAGCCTGCCAGCTTTTGAGCTATCTGCATAACCTGTTCCTGATAAACCATGATCCCATAGGTTTCATCGAGAATATCTTTCATCCAAAAATGCTCGATCTCAATAGCCTCATGACCATGTTTACGAGCAATATAGGAAGGAATCATATCCATCGGGCCTGGTCGATAAAGAGAAAGAACGGCGATGATCTCTTCAAATTTATCTAGGTGTAAATTACGGGCCAAATCTTGCATACCTGCAGACTCTATCTGGAATATACCCAGTGTATTACCTTGATTGAGGAGCTTAAATGTTTTTTCATCTTCTAAAGAAAGGTTTACCCAGTCAATATCAATGCCATAGTTACGCTTAACGTTCTCAGCAGCCTTTTGAATCGATGTCAAGGTCTTTAATCCTAAAAAGTCCACCTTTAACATACCTACCATTTCCACAGGCTTCATAGAATACTGTGTTACTGGCATGGCCGTATCTTTAGCTGTACATATAGGAATATGGTCTGTGAGAGGATCTGCGCATATAATCATACCAGCTGCATGTGTACCCGTATTACGAATAGAGCCCTCTAATTTGCGTGCTAGATCAATGATACGCGCTGTTTCAGCATCATTGGCAATCATCTTGACAAGATCCATATCCATCTCAAGGGCTTTTTCGATAGTCATGGTAGGGTCTTCAGGAATAAGCGCCGCTATCTCGGTAACTTTACTTAAAGGCACACTTAAAACACGTCCCACATCCTTGATAGCCATCTTTGCTTTCATAGTGCCAAAGGTGATAATCTGTGCTACACACTCTTTTCCATATTTATGGGAGACGTAATCAATAACCTCTTGGCGCCTATCCATACATATGTCGATATCAAGGTCGGGATAAGAGAGTCTCTCAGGATTAATAAAGCGTTCAAAGAAAAGATGAAAACGCAGAGGCTCTATATCTGTAATACCTGTTAAATAACATATAATAGATCCAGCTCCAGAACCCCTTCCCGGCCCCATCGGGATCCCTTGTTTTTTAGCCCAACTGATAAAATCAAATACGATAAGCAGGTAATCACACATGCCCTTCGAACTCAATACTTCCATCTCATAATTAAGACGGTCGTATACGACCTTTAAGGGGTCATCCCCTTGAATTTTAGCAAGCCTTGCAGGGGTATAACGAGTCAATACACCCTCTTCCGCTATTTTTCTCAAGTATTGGTCTGTACTAAGACCACCGGGGGGGCTAAAAACAGGATAATGCTTTTCTTTAAAATCAATTTCTACATTACAACGCTCTGCGATAAGATGACTGTTTTCAATAGCTTCTGGGACATCTTGAAAAAGCAGCGCCATCTCTTCCGGTGATTTTAAATAGAGCTCGTGGCTTGCATAAGTACGTCTTTTGGGATTAGGAATCTTGTTCTTATTATTACCAAGAGAATCTTTCTCCCAGATTTCACAAGGTTCTCCGGAAGAGACATTCAACAAAATCTCATGGGCAGCCCAATCATTACGACGTATATAGTGAGTGTCATTAGTCGCAACGAGTGGGATTTTTAAGTCACGCCCAGCCTTTATCAGGAGAGTATTTAATTTATCCTGTTTATCGATAAAATCACGATAAGCTGATTCAAGACCTGGCTCTAAAAGAAGTCCGTCCTCTTTAATATCCACATCTGTCATCTTATGACGTTGTAGCTCAAGAAAAAAATCCTCTTGAAAGAGCTCCTTAAAGAAAAGTATCTCTTTGTGGAGTTCTTCTTCAGAGCTGCTAAGAGCCGCTTCAGCTATACTACTACTCATACAGGCCGATAAACATATCAGGCCCTCTTTATGCTCTTGGAGCAATTCCTTATCAATACGCGGGTGATAATAGAAGCCTTCTGTAAAGCCCTTAGAAACAAGCTTACAGAGGTTGTGATACCCCTTTTTATTTTTCGCGAGCAAAATCAGATGGTAAGCTGTTTTTTGTCCGTAAACTTTTGCTTTATCAAAGCGTGAGGCAGGAGCTACATAGACTTCACAGCCAATAATTGGCTTTACACCTACGGCCTTACAAGCTTTATAAAAGTCTACAGCGCCATAGAGATTGCCATGGTCTGTTAAGGCAATGGCCGCAAGCTTTTGGGCTGCAGCCGCTGCTGCTATATCTTGTACAGAAGCCAATGCATCTAGGATCGAGTATTGCGAATGTAGATGCAGAGGAACAAATGTCATCAGGAAAGCTTAGGATTCGTTTTAATCGACCATAAGGGCATAAGCATAATAGCTGCAACAGCTGCTGCAACTCCTAAAACAACAAAGTACTGATTCCAACCATAGTCTCGAATAATAAGACCAATTGGATATCCAGCAACAGCTGATCCTAGATAAGCAAAGCATCCTATAAAGCCGGTAGAGGAGGCTCCTGCCTTTTTATGAGAGAGCTCCGCTGCTGTCACACCTATAAGCATTTGGGGCCCAAAGATAGAGAAACCAATAGCAAAGAGAAGGAGTGAGTCTAAAATACCTTGTCCTGCAGGTATCATGACGAAAATCATGGTAAAAAGCAGTGCTCCTAAGGTAAAGAAAATATTGATTGGGCCTCTTCTACCTCTATAAATTTTATCCGAAGACCAGCCAGCGATAAAAGCGCCGACGGCTCCCCCGATCTCAAACCAAGAGACGGTAGCAGCTGCACCAAAAATACTATATCCTTTATTTTTAACTAGATAAAGGGTCGTCCAGTCATTAACAGATTGCCTTATGATATAGATAAAGAAATAAGAGATAGCCAGAAGCCATATATATTTATTCTTTAAAACGTACTCTACCAAGATCTGCCTAACCGTTAGTTCACGCTCTTCTTTGTGCTTACTACTTGGCCAATCATTATTAAATTGTTCGATCTGCGGAAGGCCTAAAGACTGCGGGGTATCTCTTAAACGGTTATAGAGAAAGAAACTCACAATAATACAGATGATACCAGGTGCATACATAGCCGCTCGCCAACCCCATATTTGGGCGCAATAAGCTGCTAAAAATGCAATAATAAATCCACCTACATTATGGGAGGTGTTCCAACCGCCCCACCAGGTACCACGCTCTTTTTGCGAATACCAGTGCGTAAGCAAACGAGCACAGGGAGGCCATCCCCAGCCCTGAAACCATCCATTAAGACCCCAGAAAAGGGCAAATAAGGTAAGTGAGGAAGAGAGCCCAAAGCAAATATTCATCACACCTGTGATAAAAAGACCTACACTCATGAACAAACGGGGGTTAGAACGATCTGCTAACACACCACTTGTGAACTTACTGACACCATAGGTAAGAGACATCACAGTCCCTAAAAAGCCGAGCTGACTCTCATCAAAGCCCAGATCACTCATCATCGTAGGCATGGCGAAGGTGAAGCTTTTACGGGTGAAGTAATAAAAAGCATATCCGATATACATCGAATAGAAAATACGCCAGCGCCAATATTTATACTGATCTTTAACAACCTGAGAGTCTTCGATCTCTGGCTTATGTTTTGCAGGCTTAAAAATTTGCCAAATGCTACTCAAAATTCTTACTCCTTGAAGAGAAAATCCTAGGCCGACTAAGCTATGAAAAAGACCTTTGTTAATAGAGACAATTTGGGGAAAAGTCAATCTTTTTCTCGTAAGGAATATAATATATGACCACACCCCTACCTTCTTCTAGAATAGATGATTTGCTTTCAGAACTCCAGCTTTTAGAAGAGCGCCCCCTCTCTTCTGACTCAATTTCCTTTATTCCTGTAGCGCCGCCTCGCCTGATGGAATCCCAGATGGAGGCTAAGATACAGAAGGAAGAGGTCAAAGAAACTCCAGCACCCCTCATTTCTGAGAAAAAAAGTGCTAATAATACTTTTTCCATCGCAGCTGTCTGCAGTCTACTCTTTTTTGCTCTCGGCCTTTTTTCTGCTGATTTTTTTATTACTGAAGGATCCGATAGCTCCACCTCCCCTACGCAGATTGACCTTTCTGGCTACCACCCTTTAATTGCTAGTCTTCATGGTCAATTTGAAAATTTATTTAAAGAAAGAAATAGTTTTTTATTGAGCGCTATAGCAGAGAGCAGTACTAATCTCAACCAACTATCTCAAGAGAATGGTCACCGCTTAAGCCTGGCTCTTCTGAATGCCTGGGATAGCCTAGAAGACAGCTCTTTACGTGCCCAGTTTGTGGAATTGGCCTCAAAAGAGGGCCTATCTTCTTTTCTTCCTGCACAAGTTACTAGTGAAGAAAAATTGCGCCCTCTCTATTATTACAGCGATTCTAAATTAGACCTTAACTTAAGCCAACTACACACAAATATATTGAATGACTTCTCCTAAGGGAACTTTTGACATACTGCCACTGGCGAATGAGCTATGGCAGCAGAGTCATCTTTGGCGCTTTTTTGAAGAAAATGTGTATGCCTCAACAAAGCTCTATGGCTTTGAAGAGATCCGCACGCCTATTTTTGAAAAAACAGAGCTTTTTTTACGCGGGGTAGGCGACTCTTCCGATATCGTTTCTAAAGAGATGTATACTTTTGAGGATAAGGGTGGAAGATCCATGACGCTGCGTCCTGAGCTAACAGCTTCTGTGATGCGCTCTTTTGCCGAACACCATTTAGAGCAAAAAGGTGCTCTACATAAGCTCTTTTATATGGGCCCTATGTTTCGCTATGACCGTCCGCAAGCAGGACGTTATCGCCAATTCCACCAAATGGGCGCTGAAATTATCGGTGGTAAAAGCCCCCTACATGATGCGGAAATAATCGATTTTGCTGTCTCTATTCTTCAAAAACTAGGCCTTACAAAGCTCAATCTCTTTATTAATTCAGTAGGTGATGCAGATTCAAGACAGGCCTTTAGCCAAGCTTTAAAAGAGTATCTGCCAGAAAATCAGCTTTCTGAAGATAGTAGAAAAAGGCTCTCCACTAATCCTTTACGCATTCTTGATTCTAAAGATCCAGGTGATCAAGCCTTGCTTGAAAAAGCCCCTAAGCTCCGTGATTTTCTTGGAAGTTCTTCACAAGACCATCTTCAGATAGTACAAGAGCAATTAAAAACATGGGGACATGATACAATTATTCACCCACGACTTGTAAGGGGTCTGGATTATTATAATGAAACGGTCTTTGAAGTAACTGCCGGCGGACAAAATGCACAAAATGCCCTGTGTGGAGGCGGCCGCTATGACGGTCTCTTAAAACTACTGGGCGGAGCTGATTTGCCAGGTGTGGGATTTGCTATGGGGATCGAAAGAGTTCTGCAAGCCCTCATCGCACAGGAAAAAGCTCCTAGCATGCCAGGTTTATGCTCCCTCTTCCTTATTTCTCTGGGAGATGCTGCTAAATCCTTGTCTTTAAAGCTCTTAAAAGATTTGCGGGCAGACGGAATTTCTGTTGTAATGGATTATAGTGGTAAGAAGATCAAAGATCAGCTTAAGATGGCCTCTGATCGTGGCTGTAAATATGCTCTCATCATCGGTGATGAGGAGATAAGTAGCGGTCAGGCAGAACTCAAAAACCTCGCGTCTCGAGAAACTAAAAAAATATCATGGCAAAATAGGGCCATTTTGAAAGGAGATCTCTTATGAAAAAACTTTTAGCACTCTTGCTGGTCATTTCTGCAGCTGCAACAGCCGCAGCGCCTCAGCCAAAAAAACCGGCGCAGTCCCCCTCAAAACCCTTTATGAAACCAGCTGTAGCAACCCCGGCTCCTGTCCCAGCACCTGCACAGCCTGTAGATGCTGTAACTATCGACCAGATCTCTGAAACTTTTGGGCACATGCTTATCAGCCAGCTGAAAAACACCCCTCTTAAACTAAATACAGCCCTTGTTATCAAAGGGATGCAGGATGAACTAGCCGGCAAACAGGCCCCACTAACGCAAGATGCCTATGATAAAGCCGTTAATGAACTACAGCAAAAAGTCCTTGCTGCTATGTCTGCCGTTAATCTCACTATGGCTAATGATTTCCTTAAGGAGAATGCTAAAAAAGAGGGTGTTGTTACACTCGTTGACGGCAAACTCCAATACAAAATTATGACACCTGGCAAGGGCGCAGCTGTTACAGCTCATGATACTCCTCAAATTCAGTATGAGGGTACTTTCATGGATGGTAAAGTCTTTGGAACTTCCTATACGACAAATGAGCCTGTCTGGCTACCCCTCGATCAAGCTATTCCAGGTTTTGCACAAGGTATTGTAGGCATGAAAGAGGGTGAAAAGCGTCAGCTTTTTGTTTCTCCAGAGCTCGCCTACGGTGTAAATGGCACATCTAATATTCCGCCTAATACATTACTTATTTTTACAATCGAAGTTGTTAAAGCTAATAAACCAGCAGAAACTCCAGCTAAGTGAAAGTAGTTCTCTTTCAGCCTGAGATCCCTCAAAATACGGGTAACATAGCACGTACTTGTGCAGCTACCCGTACTCCTCTTTGCCTCATCAGGCCCCTGGGTTTTTCTTTAAGTGACCGCTACCTTAAACGTGCAGGGCTTGATTACTGGCAAGAGCTTCAACTCGAAATCCTTGATGAATTCATTCTCCCAGCAGCTCCTACTTACTTTCTTTCTAGTAAGGCTTCTCAGTCCTATAGCGATGTCTCTTTTAGCCCAGATTCAACCCTTGTTTTTGGCTCTGAAACCTCCGGGCTGCCTTCTTTTTTCCACGAAAACTATGCGTCTCAATTTATCACTATACCGATGGCTCCAGGCCTTCGCAGCCTCAATCTCTCCAATGCAGTTGCTATCGTCCTCTATGAAGCCCTTCGGCAGAATAAATTTTCTTTCTAAAAATTATAGGCTATATCAACACTCAGGTTTTGTATCTCGAAGCGCTTTGCAAAAAGCCCTTTATAGGAAAAACCAGTTGTTAAAGTTCCCTCCAAAAAGGTTCCCGTAATCGTCAAAGAAGGCGATGCATAGATGCGAGAAGGAGAAAGACCGAATACAGTAAAAGATCCGGTTGTGCCCACAAATTGTGAGTTAAGAGCTGAGCCATTAAATCTACAATCTTGAACAGCGCTAAGCCCTATTTCTGCCATTGTGCATGGATAGATGTTTTGACGAACGAAAACGCCTCCTTCCATGCGGATCATGGAGCTATAATTAGACATAACATGGAGATCAATGCTGCTTGCTCCTGATTCCAGGAACTTATTTTGACGGGCAAGAAGATAATCAAGAGAAATATAAGGAATAAGATCTATATAACTAAAATTAAAATCCTGGCCACAGGATAGGTGTAGATCCAAGTTTGCCGTCTCAATACGTGCTAAGGCTGCACGGTTAAGGGTCTCTCCACTACCAATAATAGTAATATTACGACTGCCTTCATACCAATTATAGTCCAAGATACATGCGCTATCAAGATAGAAGTATGACTGCCTCCAGCGCGTATAAATAGCTCCATAAACTGTATCTATAGTGCCATTACCCGCAGACTCATTCCATGCAAAATCTGTATAACTATAGCCAGAAGCAACTCCCAGAGACCACGCTCTATCGATGCGCGTATCTACGCCCATACTAGCTCCTATCAAATTACTCCTATAGCCCAGATGATCTTCGATAGATCCCTGCTGTGATAAAGTCCCAAAAGGAGCAATCCAGATAAACTCATGATTATTTTGGGTAGTTGTACAAGGTGCTTCCAGTGTATCTAAACGGTCTAAAAGAGTATCTCTATACGCAAAAGTATTCATTTCTTCTGCCACCATTAAAGCATCATATTGTGAGCCTTGTAGTTGGTTGATATTAGCTACTAATTGAGTACCAGTAGAGGAGGCCAAAACATCATATACAAGCGCCAGATCGCTTCCAGGAGTTACCTGTCCTGAGGATCTTAAAAAGTCTAAATAGACGGCCGTATTATAAACATTTTGCGTAACTCCCGGCAGCAAATTAGGCACAAAAGTTGATGCCCATATACCAATTAACAAAGAATTTGCTGAATAGGTGGGGATTATCTCATAATTACCAGAGAGCATATTGATGATAGTAAAAGGTGCTCCAACTGTTAAGCTACCAGCTTCCATAAGAGTATAGAAAGTCTTATGTGGAATTGACCCGCTACCTGATTGGCTAACAACAAGTATTGATCCTGTATCAATAGAGATATCTCCTGAGGCCTGAATGAGATCACAGGCGCCTGAGCTTGCTATCTCTGCTGCATAGGTTGATCCACTGAGAAACTCCATACTTGCAACATTCATTGTTCCGATCGAATTTCCAGGAGCAATTGTTCCAGAAAGTGCTATATTTTGAAGAGTTCCCACACCCGTAATAGTAGCCCCTGCATTTACAGTCACTAAGGAAGAGTTCAAAGAACCTCCTATATTAAGAGTCGCCCCCGTATTAATTGTTGTAGTACCGGTATATGTTTGGTTGCCATTTAATGTAAATGGTGTTGTCCCCATAAAAGTCACACCACCTGTGCCGGAGATAGTCCCTTCTAATGTCCCTGGTGTGCTATTATTAATCTCTAGCATTCCATTATTGGTAACAGATGTTGACAAAAGAATATTATTACCTGTTAAAGCAAGTGTTCCTCCACTAATTGTCACACTATTAATGGCAGAAGTATTAGCTAATTCAAGAGTAAGTTGCCCAGGACCCGTTTTTGTTAGATTTGATGGGGTACTACCACTTATATCTCCCCCAAATAATAAAGATGTTGTGCCAGTTGCTATATCTATACTAAGAGAACCTCCTCCGTTAAGATACATATCTGCACCTGCAGCTGGGGCTACGGGAGGCGATCCGGCAGTTACGCTATTGCCCCCAAAAGTAGTTGTTTGATCAAAAGTTAAGGAGCCTCCATCTCGAATAAAAATGGCGCCACCATAAGCTGTTCCTCCGGTGCCTGGTCCTTCATACCCTCCATTACCTCCACCAAAACCGCCTTGGCCGGCACGATTAGCGCCATCACCTCCGCCCCCACCTCCACCAAAACCTCCCCCAGAAATATTACCCCCTCCTCCTTCACCACCACCGCCACCCGTTGGAATGCTATAAGGTGGTGGTGAAGGATTTGGAGCCCCATTACCAGACTCTCCTGTACCTCCCACTCCCGCCCCCCCTGCACCACCACCTCCATTACCAAGCCCCCATCCACCGCCACCACCGCCTCCGTCCGTATTACTGTCTCCTGTACCAGGATTACCTCCAGCTCCACCACCACCATAGGAGATTCCAGTGCCATTAGGCCCTCCATTACCTCCCTGAGCGCTATTATTGGTGAAAGTAATAGAATTTAAGTGAGCAGTACCTCCCGTATCAATAAAGAGTGCCCCACCAAAACCCGCACCACCACCTCCTCCTCCTCCACTAACTGGACTCCCTCCACTTCCCCCTTGTCCACCAGCGCCTCCTATAGCAGCTCCATTTTGAAGGATTAAATTTTCAAGGGTAACGTTAGATCCACTAGGAACGTAAAAAATAGGAAGCAAGCTACCACCACTAATAGTAGCTGGTCCTACAATCGTTAAGGTTTGAGCGCCCGTAGGAATAGCTGTTGTATTAAGAGTGATGGCCCCGAGGCCTGCCTGAAAAGTAATCGTATCTCCAGAGGCAGCTAGGCTAATGACATTTCGAAGGGATCCTGGACCACTATCTGCTGTGGTCGTCACTATGTCTGTTGCAGCAGATAAATGAGAAAGAGAAAAAATTATATAGATAATTTTACGAAAACGCATTGGATAAAATAGAGTTTTTAACCAACCTAATCATAAGAAGAGTCCTTGTCAATAAAATTATATTATTCGACAGTCACAGATTTAGCAAGATTCCGGGGTTGATCAATATCTGTGCCTCGTGCAAGGGCTGTGTAATAAGCAAAAAGCTGGGAGGCTACTGACACAGGAATAGCGGCTAAGGCGTCGCTTGTAGAAGGGATGTGGAATATATCTGTGGCCAAGGAGGTAGAATCTGTATCTCCTTCAAAGGCAAAAACAATAAGAGGGGCTCCACGTGCTTTACACTCTTGCAGGTTACTAAGAAGCTTATCCTGCGTCTGCCTGTTGCAAGCAAAAGCAATGACTGGTAAATCTTCATCCAGAAGAGCAATAGGACCGTGCTTCATCTCACCTGCTGGGTATCCACTGGCTTCAATGTAAGAGAGCTCTTTCAGCTTAAGGGCTCCTTCTAAAGCGGTATAAAACATCGCCTGTCTACCCAGATAGAAAAAATGATTATACCGAGAATATTTCACAGCTAGTTCTTGAAGAAGAGGGGCTTTTTCTAAAACACTCATGACAAGCTGAGGCAACTGATAGAGCTCTTGAATAAACCGTTTACCCTCATCTCGGCCTACATGCCGGAGCCTTGCCATATAAAGACCAAAGAGTGCTAGAACAGTAAGCTGGCTGGTAAAGGCTTTTGTCGAGCATACACTGATTTCAGGGCCTGCTTTTAAATATATCGTGCTATCGGCTTCTCTTGTAAGTAATGAACCCTTGATATTACAGATAGCCAAAATTGTAGCGCCTTTAGCCTTAGCCTCACGAACAGCTGCGACCGTATCAGCTGTCTCTCCCGACTGACTGATAGCAATGACTAAAGTATCAGGGCTAATAATCGGATTCTGGTAGCGAAATTCGGAGGCAATAGCTGGTTGAGCAGGGACACGGGCATATTCTTCTAGGAGGCGCGCAGCAATACATCCTGCATGATAAGAAGTACCACATCCTAAAATAAGAACGCGTTTTACATTAAGAAAATCAGCAGGGGTGAGATTAAGGCCCTCAAATTCAACGGTTGCACTCTCCTCATTTAGACGTCCCATAAAGGCTGCACGGATTGTATCTGGCTGCTCAAAAATCTCTTTTAGCATGAAATGATCAAAGCCCTGCTTAGACACTAGATGCATATCATGTCCCAAACGTTCCTGTTTTTTGTGCAAAGGCTTACCAGCTTTATCGAAAAAGAGGACCTCCCCTTTCTTGATAAGAGCTATTTCATCTTGGCCTAGATAGGTAATATCGAGATCCATAGAGGGCAGGGCATTAGAATCAGAGGCTATCATAGCTTGCCCCGTAATAGGATCAAGGGCCACGATAAGAGGACACTCCCTAGAAAAAGCAATGAGTGTATCAGGATAATCTTTGTGCAAAAGCGCCACAGCCATAGAGCCTCTTAAACGGCCTAAAACATACGAGACTTTTTCTACAATATGGCCTGTAGGGCTAAGCCCCATTAATTGAGCGATGACTTCGGTATCTGTTTCCGAGGAAAAATTGATTCCTTGTTGAACCATTTCATGGCGCAGAGCCACATGGTTTTCAATAATACCGTTATGAACAACAGCCACATGTTGTTGCTCATCAAAATGGGGATGAGCATTATTCTCTGTGGGCTTACCGTGTGTAGCCCATCGAGTATGCGAAATAGCCGACGAGAAGTTATGAGCGCTCTCTGCTAGCTTTTCTTCCAGCCTATGAAGCTTACCAGCAGCCTTAACAAAGCGCAGCGCTCCTTCATGAAAGCCTGCCATCCCGGCAGAATCATAACCGCGGTATTCAAGCTTTTTAAGCCCTTTGATACATTCCAAAGCTGCTTTTTCATGCCCAATATAGGCAAAGATACCACACATTTTAGGCCTCTTCTAATAGGACAAGCGCGATAGAATGCTGCGCGATTATTGCATAAACTTCAGGGTCTACAACAATTGTACTTCCACCCTGTAGGGCTAGGACTTTTGCTTTAACCTTGATCAACTTGTCAATAGTGTTTCGGCCAATTACAGGCAAGTCAAAACGCTCATCTTGGTGAGGCTTAGCCATTTTTACAATAACAAGATCTCGGCCGGCTAATAGAGCTGCCCTCTCAATACAAGCATCCGTACCTTCCATAGCCTCTACGGCCACAATAGCCCCTTTTTTAACAGCAACAGTCTGCCCAATATCTAAACGGCCCAGTTCTTTGGCCATCCGGACACCCAGAAGAACATCCTCTTTTTCCTGAGGCGTTAACTGCCTAGAAGGCACGTCTTGGCGTACAATATAAGGGCCTAAATATTTCTTTAAAGGTGCTACTGCAATACCTTTTTTGCCAAAGAGATCACATACACCTTTTAACATGGTGTCAGCCCGCCTGTCTTTAAAGGAAAGCCAAAGCTTAATTGACTGCCAATCAGCACGTAACCAAGGAAGGTTATAGATTTTCTTGTGATGCACACGTCCGGCAAATACAATTTCTTGAACACCCCATTTTTGGCATAACTTGATAGCCTTACCCAGCTGCGTTGGATAGAGCCAACTAAAACTATCTGCGGACTGTAATAAACTTGGATCTGTATCGCCTTTAACAGCCAAAAGAAGCACTTTATGCCCCTCTTTTTTCATGCCTTCTAAAACACGCTGAGGGAGCATTCCTTCCCCAGCTAGTAAAGCGACATATGACATACTACAGGTGGGATTCAATCCACGAAAGAAGTCCTTTTTCGTCTTTAATACCCACATGACGACTCACTTCTTTACCCTCTTTATAGATAATCATAGTAGGGATAGAAGTGATGCGTAAATGGCCAGCTGTTTGACCGGCTTCATCGGTATTTACTTTTAAGACAGTAGCTTTTCCATGAAGCTTAGCAGCCGCTTTTTCTAAAATAGGGGCAAGCATACGACAAGGGCCGCACC